>JANYBL010000110.1 GCA_025360815.1 Burkholderiales bacterium | reverse complement strand
TTGAACCCGTCACCCGTTCAACCGGATCGCTGCCGCCCGTTCCTTTGGTGAAGTGAGTTATTCCCAACACCGCACAGTTAAGCACCGCGCCTAAATCAACAAGGGGTTGCAGGCTTTTCCGCGTCTCTGCGTTGTTGTGCGAGTTACCCACAACCGCCGACACAATCGGGTCAACTATCAACAACCGCACGTTTCCGATGTTGTGCGCCGCCTCTGTTAGCCGCGGCATATCTTGTGCAGGATCAAAAGGAAGTTTGCCGCCGATGCCATCCGTCCCAATGACAAAGTGAACCCGCTCACGATTGCCGCCGGACAGAATCAGGCGAGGAACCAATGTATTGGCAGGGTCATCCTCGCCTGACCAGATCAACACGTTACCGGCCTCCGCCGTTGTGCCGTCTGGCCAGCGTCCGCCGCTCGACACCGTTGCGGCCATTGCAATGGCGATGGTGGTTTTTCCGGTTCCCGGTGCGCCGCCTAGTAAGTGAAACTTGCCCGCCGCCAGCCACCCATTCCAAAGCCACTCGATAGGCTCAGGCTCAATATCTGCCGCACTGGTGAGCGTGACATATCGACCGCCTGAATAGACAGGCTCTAAGGTTTTGGTAACAACGGGTGAGGGTTCTGATAGGGGGAGTGCATCGATCATGGCGCTATCAGCCTCAGAATGCGCTGCAAGCCAATCAACACAATCGCCGCCATCAGGTAGTCCCAGCGCATCAACATCAATAACCTGAATCAGACAATTCAAGCCGAAAAGGATCGCCGCCCAATCGTCAGCAAACTTTCTACCGGGTTTGTCGTGGTCTGGCCAGATGCAAACCGTCCGACCGCGAAGGATGCCAACGTCAACAGTGCTCGCACTCGTCGCACCGCCGCTGGTAGTCGCCAGCATTCCGAGCGCATTTAACTTGTCCGCGCACTTCTCGCCCTCGACCATGTAGACCGTGGCGTTGGTGTTGGTGGCCAACTGGTGAAGCGCATATAAAGGCTTGCCGCTTGGAAAATCAGGCTCGCCCAATTCATAGACGCCGCCAGCCAACCGCATGGGTCTAATCCACTTTTCGCCCGTTGTCGGATGCTTCGCACGAATGCGCCAATACAATGGCGCTCCGTGTTCGTCGGTATAGCAATGAAGCGCCTCAGGCTTGAATCCTTTTGCGAGGGCGCTTCCTGCCAATCGTGAAGCCGCTTGTTTTGGTGTTTCACTCAAAGCGGCCTCCCAAGTCTCGGACAGCATCTATAAATTTCTGGCCGGTCATCAAGCGATGCAAAGCCACAATATCGCCGCCAGATGCACCACACGCGAAGCACCGGAAATGCCCATCAACTAGGGACACGGACAGGCTTGGTGTTTTCTCCGCGCCACCCTTGTGTGCCGGGCAAGTGATAACCGCCCATTCGCCCCGTGGCAGGCGCTTCAGTAGGTCACGCTTGGCTAGGTAGTGGTGCGGTGCTGGTAGTGAGTCTTTAATCAACGTCCGCCGGTGTAGGGTTGCGTTATTCATGCGTCAACCCTCCCACTCGGATAAGCCACGTTGCGATGTTTGCCGGGATCAATCCCCATACGGCTAACGTCACGATGAGCGCCTTTAATTTCTTAAGCATGACTCACCTCTCCGCGTAGGTGCTCGCCGCGAATGAAGTATGTCCTCGCTTTTAACTGTGTTTCCGATAGCTGGGACTGGCGAACCGTTCGCCAGCCCTGGGTTATCGGCAGTTTGTCACGTAGTGTGGCGATGGCGCCCAACGCTTCCGCTCGGTGGTGCTCGACAAAATCAATCGCGCATACCGTCCGACCGGCTAAAAATGCGGCTTTGATTCTGTCGGCTAGTGGCGTAGAATTTGTACTGTTTTGTGTTGTATCAAAAAGCCCATCTGCCCCCCGGTTCGATGGGTTTTTCTTTTTATGGCGGGCGTTCATCGCGAACATCCCGCAACCTTTTGTGAGTTGGCTATGCGCGCGAGGTAGTCACGGGGCGATTCAATCACAACGGTGCGTCGGCCGAGTTTTACGGTCTCAGGTCGCTGGGCGAGTAGATAAAAAGATGCTCGGCTGATTGAAGTTGCTCGACACCAGTCTGGGATGGTCCAGCCTGCGGCTTGTGCTGCGGGTGTTGGATACATAGTGGCTCCTGTTGATGTTTGAGAAGACACAGCGTCGTCTCAGTAGGAGTCACTTTAGTCTGCACCTATTGCGATGTCATTGTACGAAATTGTGCTGAATTTCGTACAACGTCTTTGTCTGCCCTATATGCTGGATATGGTTTGGCCAATCCAGACGATTTGCTTGAGCAAAACCTTTGCGGTCTTGTGGTTCTTCCGCCAATGTTTTCTAACCAACTCCTCCGTCAGCCCGCGCTCGTCGGCGATATTCTTAAATGCCTCTTCTACCGTCGGGCCTGTTGCCCGTTCCATTTCGACATTGAGTGCTATTGACAGCGCCTCCGAGACCAGCATCCCATCTGGTATTGAGCTAGGCGGGCGACCGCGCTTTTTCGGCAAAAAGTCTCCGCCGTCAGTCAACTTTCTTGTCGTCGTTTCAAGTCCATGCGCCAATGCCTCACGAGTGTTTTGCGGCAGAGCGTCAAAGTATCGCAGGGCGCGCGCCACGATCATGAAAAGATCAAGCATGGCTTGCGTATCGCCTAAGTGAACCTGCTGTCGAATCTGAGCTAACTGCGTATCGCCCATTTCCAGCTGCAAAAACGCCGGAAAACTCGCATCGTCGCCGAGAGACTTAAATACCGATGCCAAATCCCTTTGTTCAAGGGCTGTGAGTTTCTCAGTTGCGCTATCGAAAAACTGTTCTCGAATCCGGTCGGCAGCCTGCTTTTTCGAGCTCATGCGCCTTTTGCCTTTTAACTGCCGACTTGTAGAGGATGTCTAAACAACATCATCACGCCGCCCCCGTTAGTGGCGCAATTGCAATTCGCAAGCCTGTTGCCTGCAATATTGGCATCAGGCTCGATAACTGCGGGTTGCCTTTTTTGGAGAGGGTGCGGTACAACGTCTCGCGGCTGAGTCCCGTGATCTTGGCGATTTCTGCTACGCCGCCGTGCGCGTCGGCAATGTCACGAAGTGCGGCCATGAGATCGCCCGGGTCTCCTGTTTCGAGTGCGGCTTCAAGGAACGCCGCCGCGTACGCAGCATCAGCACGCAGCCAAGCGTGCTGCGAGGGCTTGTAGTCCACGCTGCGAGCAGCGGTGGAAGGCTTCACGGTCGCAGCTTTGCGGACGCCCGCAACCTTAGTCGCGACGCGCTTGGTAGTCTTTCCAGTATTCGATAGCATGTTCAATATCCTTTTGTTGGGTGCGCTTGTCGCCACCACAAAGTAGCAGCACGACCGCCGCACCATCCCGCGCAAAGTACACGCGGTAACCCGGACCCCAATCTATGCGAAGCTCCGTGACGCCTTGGCCGACGACCTTTGCATCGCCCGCGAGGCCATTCGCAAGACGGTTCAAGCGCACATCAATCCTTGCCCGTGCCTGCGTGTCTCGTAGGGCTTTAAGCCAATCAGCGAAGATTGCTTTGCCCTTGCGATCTACGTAGATTTTAAGCGTGAGCATATTGTATCTTAAAAGCTACTGGTGTCGTTTGGCGTTGATGAATGTAACTTTGCAGTCCGGCTCTGCGCCCAGTTCCGGCAGGTATTTTTCGACCGCATTGCGCAATGTCTTGTCGCACAAGTGTGCGTAGTGGCGTGACGTGATGCGCGTGTCGGCGTGTCCTAGTAGTTTGGAAATCGTGAGCAAGTCCGCACCAGCGTTCGCCAGAAAACTTGCGTAGGTGTGGCGCAATTCGTGAAAGCCGGTCGACGGCACGATCTTGGCAACTTTGCAGGCTTCCAGTAGCGGGCGAACCTGATAGTTCTTCCCCCAGGCCGTGCCGTCCTTGCGTTGAAATATGAGGGCTTCGCCAATCTTGCCATCCGTACAGGTGGCGAACAGCGCCGCACCCTCGGCGGTCAGTGGTACATGGCGTCCCTTGCCTGATTTACGCGGACTAATGAAGACCTGCCTCGTCTCGGGCGAGTAGTCCTCCACCCTAACGCCCGCTAACTCGGAATAACGAGCGCCCGTCATGAGCGCAGCTTTCACGAGTCGGCGAAAATCTTCCGCGCAGGCATTGATGAGTCGGGTGGCCTCTTCAGCCTTCAAAAAGCGCACGATCGGCTCGTCCACACTCTTGAAGGGCTTCACCGTTTTCCATTCGCTATTGTTCGCCACTAATTTGGCGTCGAATGCGTGGTTAAGAATGGCCTTGAGCACCGTCAGAATTCGATTTGCCGTTGACTTGCGTGAACGCTTTTCGTCGTCTGTTCCCGGCTTTTCGCGGTGCGCGATGGCAGCGCCGAAGCGTCTGCGTTTTCGAGCGGCCTTCGCCGCAAGGCGCGTGTGCCAATTTTTTATGCGCTCTGAATCGAGATCCTTTAGAGGCGTCTCGCCGAACGTCGGCAGGATGTGCGCATCGATGGTCGTCTGCGTCGCCGTGACCGACTTGCTATTGACCTTAAACCATTCCATATAGCGTTCTGCTGCTTCTCGAACGGTAATGGAGGGCTTGATTACCCCACCAGCCTCCTGGTGCTCCCTAAATCGGTTGAGTGCCTTCGCTTGCGCCTGACCGAAGCTGAGAATTGTCTCGCCGTTGGCATCAGCGTAGTCGTCTGCGGTGCCGAGGGTCTCTAGCGTGTATTTGCCATCTGCCAGTGCCAGCCGTACGGCCCACGTCCCAAAATCCTCGGACGTTCGGCGGTAGCTGAGTGCGACCCCCGTATCCAGCACTTTGTATTTCCGTGTGCGAAGCGGCAATTTCAGGCGGTTGCTTCTTTTTTCTAGCTGCGCATCGCGCATTTTTTGCGCCATTGAATACCTCCAAAAGCTCCGTGTCTAGATTGTGTCTAGATTTCATGGTTAGACCGCCATAGACAATGGTAGGCTGAAAAGCCTCAACTTGCAAGAGAATCAAATGGTTACGAAATCTACTGATGTTCGCAAAAGTCTTAGTTAGAACTCTTTCACGGCGATAACACCGGTTCGAATCCGGTTGGGGACGCCAGCACGAACAACGGCTTACATTTTCTAATGTAGGCCGTTTTTGTTTTTAGGCAACTTTTAGGCAACTCTTAGGCAATAACTAGTTCGGGTAAGCAGCGGCTTTTGATTTACTCAGCCGGCGCTGTGTACAAAGCATGTCCAGTTTTGTGGTCAATTGGAGAAAGATGCTGCTAATCCAATTGGCGCGTAAATATTAATCTTCTGCACTGATTTTAATACGTTGCGGTGCTGGCTTACCTGAAATAATTGCCCGAACCCGGCATACAAACCCAGCATACAAGCAAGAAATATTAAAAAAAGCCTATGATTTCATTTGCAGACTAGCCTAGGCTCTTAATTAAGTTGGCGAACTGGTTTTATATGGTCTGCATTCATCCACGAGGAGAATAAAAATGAGCCAAGTCCTTCAGCTATGGTTACCAATTGTTGTTACCGCCGTTGCCGTTTTTGTCGCGAGCAGTTTGATTCACATGGTCTTTAAGTGGCATAACTCGGATTACATGAAGCTCGGAAATGAAGACGAGGTTCGCGCCGCTGTGCGCGCCAATGCCCCTGCGCCAGGTCAATACATCATGCCGCATATTTACGATATGAAAGAAATGCAAACAGAGTCCATACAACAAAAATATCGTGAAGGGCCGATCGCATTTTTAACGGTCAAGGCCAACGGTGACATCAAAATGGGTGGTGCGCTTTCGCAATGGTTTGTGTTGAATATGGTGATCGCGGCTGTGGCAGCGATGTTGGCGTTGCAAATGGTGGGGTTACAGGGCGGCGGGAATAGGGGCGGACATCTGGTTGGCATGTTCAGTTTTTTTGCTTATGGCTGCGGCGGTGTGCAGGCCGCGATTTGGATGGGCAAGCCTTGGGGAAGTGCGGCCAAGGATGTGCTCGATGCGCTAATTTATGGCACGGTGAGTGCGCTCGCATTTATTTGGCTTTGGCCTTGATATTCGTTGATTTTATAAAGAAAAGACGCCTCAAACTCGGCTCCCAGAGCTGAGTTTGAGGGTTTTTTGTCGTAAACAGTGATCTTCCGAATGCGCTGATGTTGACTTAAATCCTGACGATTTGATTCGTTCCCTGCCAGAGGGGCGCTAAAGATGACAATGCCAATGATCCCAGCACCGGCCGATTGGCCACTGCTTTCAAGCGCGTTGGTTTACGGCGAGGCGGCAGCTGTTGATTGGCAGTGCCGCGCGCCCGGTTTTGCGGTGCGCTTTAAAATTAAAGATGACGATGGCCGCGTTTTGCATAGCGATCTAACCTATGGCGAGGCGGTGATCATGATCGCGCAGGAGCGCGGCGATGCAAGCGTCGATTCTTGGAAAGCCATGCTGAAAAGTTCGCAATCGCTCCTTGGCGGGAACTCGCGAAGTATCATACTCTACGTCGACGATGCCGACGCGCACGGAGAACAAGGACGTGCATCTGGCGCGACAATTGCTGATGCGCCTTCAACCCATGACGACGGCGCTGAACATTGGGCAGATCGCGGCGATAGTGCGGTTGATATTGAAGGGCATATCTGGTGGATTATCCAGCGATTGCGTTATGCAAGCGCGCTACAAAAGCCTTAAGAAATATTCAACATCTCAAAGCGGGCGCCGGAAGGCAGACCTTAGCTTGTCGGCCTTCCGTCGAGCAAAAATAATTACGGGTTTGAGGCCTGCGTTGTACCGCCAAGCGCCCGATAAAAATCGGCAACCGCAAGTTTTAAATCACGATCCGCCGCGATGCGATCGAATTCCGCCAGCAGCAATCCCCGCTCGGCATCGATCACATCAAGCTGGCTTGATACGCCCCGATCAAATCGTAGTTTGGCAAGCTCCCAAGTTTTATGCAGGGATGCTTGGCGTCGTGTTTCAGCATCGGCCACCGTCCTTGATTTTGCGTAGGCACCAAGCGCATCAGCCACTTCGCGAAACGCGTTCGATACAGTGCTGCGATAGTTTTGCAGGGCTTGCTCGTTTCGTGCCTCGGAAGCGGCTGCTTGATTGTTCAGTCGCCCAGAACCCCAAAGTGCTTGTGTGAGATTGCCTGCAAACTGCCAAGTTCGCGCCGAACCGGAAAACAAATCGGATAACGACGCGCTTTCACCACCATAATCACCGGTGAGCGAGATTGAGGGGAAATAGGCCGCACGTGCAACGCCGATGCGGGCATTGGTTGCAACGAGTTTTTGTTCCGCTTCGCGCACATCAGGCCGATTCAACATTAACGCAGATGAGATGCCAACTGGCAGCGCCTGCGGCGCTTTGATCGTGTTTATGCCCGCATCCGGACGCGCCAGTTTATCGCCCAAAATTGCCTTCGGCGTACGACCCAGCAGGACCAGCAACGCACGCTCTTGGCGGCCCCGTGCTTCTTCTACTGCCGGAAGCTGGGCAAGCGTTGCATCGTATTCGGCCTCGCGTTGGCGATATTCGAACTCGGATGCCACACCGGCATCGAAGCGCTTCTTCTGCATCTCGAAGCCTTCTTTAGCGCGTCGCAGACCGAGCTGCGTCGCAGCAAGTTGGGCGTCGAGTGAACACAGCGCAAGATAGCCCTGAGCAGTCTGGCTGGCGATCGAGAGGCGTAACGCATCCTGATTGGCCTCAATGCTCAACAAATCAGCCCGCGCCGCTTCTGTAGCGCGACGAAATTTTCCCCAGAAATCGATCTCCCAAGACACATTGAGTGACGCACGATTGGTCGTGGTTTCAAGCGGCATATTGGTCTGAAAATTACTGGATTTCTCTGAATTGCGGCTTCGGTTGCGTCCCGCTGTTGCGTAGATAATCGGTAGCTCGTCGGACTTAACCACTTTAAATTGTGTGTCGGCCTCGGTAACGCGCGCGGCCGCTGCACGCAAATTATGGTTATTCGCCAACGCTTCATTCACCAATTTATCGAGGTAGGCGTCCTGAAATACCTGCCACCAATTTGGCGGCGGGGTAGAAGCGACGGTTGGAACCGCTGCTGATTGCGTCACAACAGTGACCGAAGCCGGTAATTCCAGTTTGGGACGCACGTAATCCGGACCGAAAGTGCAGCCTGAGATCGTTAGCGTCAATGCGGCGCCGACAACGGCGGCGTTAAATTGAGCAAAGATTTTATTCATGATCGTTCCCTTTGATGCTGTCGGCATCGGTCTTTAATGCCGCACTAACGCTGGGATTGCGATGCGGGGTGTGCAGATTCTGGTTTGTTTCTCCGCGTGAATGCTCCGCCTCTGAGCGAATTTCCGCGTCCGATTTGCTCTCTTTAAATTTTCGATCGGTGATGACTTTATAGAAAAGCGGCACAAAGAAAATCGCCAGGAACGTTGCGGCCAACATACCGCCCATCACACCCGTGCCGACCGAGCTTCGCGCGCCAGCACCCGCGCCATGGGAAAAAGCGAGCGGAACGACACCCAAAATAAACGCCATTGAGGTCATCAAAATCGGCCGGAAGCGCAGCCGTGCGGCTTCCAACGCGGCGGCAGCGGCACCGACGCCTTCATGCGATTTCAACACTGCAAATTCAACAATTAAAATGGCATTCTTCGCGGCCAATCCCACCAGCGTGACCAAGCCAATCTGGAAATACACATCATTGGTAAATCCGCGTAATTTGACCGCCACGAGCGCACCAAATAAGCCAAATGGCACCGCCATCAGCACCGATAACGGAAGTGACCATTTCTCGTACTGCGCTGCCAATATCAAGAACGCCATGAGTCCAGCAAGCACGAGAGCATAAATGGCGTTGTTGCCTACACGCTTTTCTTGAAAAGATGCACCGCTCCAATCGAGACTCATGTCACTTGGCAATGCTTGTTTCGCGACGCGTTCCACTGCTTCAATGGCTTGTCCTGAGCTAACGCCGGGCGCGCCATTGCCAATCATTTTTACGGCGGGTAGATTGTTGTATCGATCCAAACTGTCCGGCCCTGCCGAATATTCGACTTTGGCAAACGCGGAAACAGGAACCATAGTGCCGCGATCACTTCGGATAAAAATGCGGCCAATATCGTCAGGGCGCTTACGGTACTGGCTGTCGGCCGACATCAAGACCTGCCAAGTACGGCCATATTTGTTGAAATCGTTGACATAATAGGTGCCCAAGGTTGCAGCGAGCGTGTTGAATGCGCTATCGAGCGGCACACCGAGCGCCTTGGCTTTATTGCGGTCAACATTGACATTGAGTTGCGGGGCAGCAGCACGCCACAATGTTTGCACACCGGCTAGTTTCGGGTCCTTCGCCGCTGCACCCATCATTGCGAACATGCCTTGCTGCAATTTGGCCGCGCCGCCTTCGCCGCGGTTCTGAATATAGAACTCAAAACCGCCGGTGTTGCCAAGGCCGAAGATAGCGGGTGGGTTAAAGGCAAGAACAAGCGCTTCTTTAATGCCGCCCGTCTTCATGAAAAAATCGCCAACTAACTCTTTACCGGTGACCGTGCGCTCATCCCAATGCTTTTGTGTGACGAACAAAGTGGCCGCGCTGTTTTTGTAGCCACCGCCCAAGAAATCAAAACCCGTAAACGCGATCACGTCCTGGTTATTGGGGTTTGACTGAATCGCCTTGATGACTTCTTTCACCACTTTGTCGGTGCGGTCAAGTGACGCGCCATCGGGCAAAAATACGGCGGCGATGTAATAGCCCTGATCCTCGTCTGGCACTAATGACGACGGCGTGAAAATACCGAGACCAACCGTCAAGCCGATCATACCCAGGAACAGCAGTACACCGATCGTGCTGCGCCGAATCATCCACAGCACACCTGATGTGTAGCGGGTGGTGATGCGAGCGAACCAATTATTAAACCATGCAAAAAATCTGCCGAACAGCCCGGTTGATGCGTCATCAGCGCGACGATGCTCCTGCTTGAGTAACACTACGCAAAGTGCGGGCGTCATTGTCAGCGCGACGATGCCGGACAGCACCACGGCAATCGAAATGGTGACGGCGAATTGGCGATACAGCTCACCAGTAAGGCCGCCCAAAAAAGCGATCGGCACGAACACGGAGCACAGCGTCAACACAATCGCAATCACCGGTCCGGTCACTTCTTTCATCGCGCGGATGGCGGCTTCGCGGGCGGCCAGGCCTTCTTCGTGCATGATGCGCTCGACGTTTTCGAGCACCACAATTGCATCATCAACCACAATGCCGATCGCCAAAACCATGCCGAATAGTGTGAGCGTATTGATCGAATAGC
This sequence comes from Burkholderiales bacterium, assembly GCA_025360815.1. Lineage (GTDB taxonomy): Bacteria > Pseudomonadota > Gammaproteobacteria > Burkholderiales > Usitatibacteraceae > UKL13-2. Next base: position 52,856 of record JANYBL010000110.1, on the reverse strand, counting down.
CGAGCAATTGCAGCCCCGCAAAGGTGCCGATTAACGACACCGGCACTGCTGCGAACGGAATCAATGTGGCGCGCCAATTTTGCAGGAATAAAAACACCACGATAAAAACTAGCGCCATTGCTTCAGCGAGCGTGATCAGCACTTCACGGATTGAGACCTCGACGAAGCGCGTGGTGTCATAGGGCACGCCGTAATCGAAGCCTTCCGGAAATTTTGCTTTCAGTCCGGTCATTACGGTGTTGACCTGTTTTGCTGCTTCTAACGCGTTTGCCCCCGGCTGTAGGAATATACCGACGAGGGTGGCAGGCTTGCCGTTAAAGTAGCCGATAAAATCGTAATCCTTGCTGCCCAGCTCGACACGTGCGATGTCTTTCAAGCGCATCTGGTTGCCATCAGGGTTCGATCGGACAATGATGTTTTCGAATTCCTCGGTGGTTGCAAGGCGGCCTTTGGTCGTTACGGTGTAGACCATTTCCTGATTGCCACCATTCGGCGACTGGCCGATTTTGCCTGCGGCGAACTGTGCGTTTTGCTCGTTTAGCGCGCGTGCTACATCCTCAACCGTGACTTTAAGCTGCGTCATGCGATCGGGTTTCAACCAAACGCGCATCGCGTAATCTTTCGCACCAAAAATCTGCACATTGGTGGTTCCCGGCACGCGCTTTAATTGATCGAGTATGTTTAGCGTCACATAGTTTGACGTGAAGATATCGTTGAAGCGTCCGTCAGGCGAATAAAACGCCAGCACTTGCAGGAACGCCGAGGAACCTTTAACAACGGTCAGGCCCTGACGACGTACTTCTTGGGGCAGCTTGGCTTCTACCTGCTTGACGCGGTTGTTGACGTTTAGTGCGGCTTGATCTGCATTGGTGCCGATCTCGAAGGTGATCGTGATGGTGGTTGAGCCGTTTGAGGTCGATGTGGACGCCATATACATCATGCCTTCTACACCGGTCAGCGCATTCTCAATTGGTGCTGCAACGGTTTGTTCAATCACTTCTGCCGACGCACCGGGATAAACGGCAATCACTTGCACAGTCGGGGGCGAAATTTCTGGATATTGCGCAATAGGCAGCGAGCGCATCGAAGCCATGCCAGCAATCACGATAAAAATTGAGATCACGAAGGCAAAGATAGGCCGATCAATAAAAAAGCGAGAAAACATAATGGGGTTGCCTTGTGTTGAGTCTTAGTTTTTTGCGGGAGCAGATGGCTTGCCGGCTTCGGGTTTGCCCGCAGCAGGTGCTGGTTCAGCGCCAGCGGCTTTTTTCGCTTCGGCTGCGGTCATTGGAACAATCGGTTGCCCCGGTGCAAAAATACGTGCGGTGCCGTCCACAATTACCTGATCGCCCGCCTTGACACCTTGGCGAATAATCCAGCCATTCTTCTCCTGGCCGTCCAGCGCGACCCATTCACCGGGCACAATCGGATGCGGCTCTGCGGCCGGCTTTCCGTCTTTGCCTTTGCCGACCACGTACACGAATTTGCCCTGGGGGCCATCGAGCACAGCGCGTTGCGGCAGTGCGATAGCGGCCGGATGTGAAGCGCCCGTCAATACAACACGCACAAACTGCCCTGGTGTTAGTGTGTTGTCAGCATTGGCAATCTCTGCGCGGGCTGCGTAAGCGCCGGTGTTGGCGTCGGCTTTGTAATCGCTAAAACTCATTTTGCCAGTGGCCTTCAAGAACTGACCTTCGCTATTTTTGAGTTTCACGCTATAGCCAGTCTTAGCCAGTTTTAATGTGCCTGCGCCAAGCTCGCTTTGCAGTTCATTGCGGTCGCGCTCGGCGATGGCGAAATTGACATGCATTGGATCGGTCTGCGCCATGGTGGCAAGCAGGCTGTCATTGGCGGCGTTGGCTAGCGAGCCTTCCATTTTAAGGGCACGTCCGATGACGCCGCTGATCGGTGCTTTGATGTAGGTGTAGCCCAGCTCAACTTTGCTGCTGGTAAATTGCGCTTCGGCCTGTTTGAATTGGGCTTTGGCAATATCGAACGCGGAAGCTGCGCCATCCCACTCTTTTTGGCTGATCGCCTTGGCTTCGATCAAGGGCTTCAGCCGAGCGTACTCGCGCTCGGCCTGCTTCAAATTAGCGTCTGCCGCGGCAAGCCCTGCTTCTGCCTGCGCAGCAGCAGCAGCGTACAAACTGGATTCGAGCCGGAACAACGGTTGTCCGGCTTTGACTGTTGCGCCCTCCTCATACAGACGTTTCTCGATAATGCCGTTCACGCGGGCCCGAATCTCGACCTCACGCGAGCCGTTGGTCTGCCCGACAAATTCGTATTCCACCGGGATATCACGTGCTGCCGCCACTTCGTAAGTCACCATTGCTGGCGGCATCCCAACATGATCGCCATGGCCGCCTTGACCGCAGCTCGCGATAATCATCAACAATAGTCCGGTAACGGTAGCTTTGAGCCCCCCAGCTTGTATCGATAACGCAGTACCAGCGGGCTCGCCAACGATGGCGGCGTATCTGGGAAGATGTTTTAGTGAAGGTGTGCGCGTGGATGCGGGCATAGTTATTCCTAACGAGTACGTAAAATTAAAATTTGAAGGCGTTTTGTGGATACCATTAATGCGGTCAATGGCATTGACATATTCACTAGGTTTGTGGCGTATTGAGAACGAATCTTCACGACCTTTGAATTCAGTACTGCGAGCGTAGGGTGCCAAACAGTGAAATCATTCTTCGTCATATATAAGAAGCGCACAATATTTCATGTTTGGTCTGGTGAGGTTCGAGGTGTGCTTGCGAGCTCCGGCAGAAAATCCACTCGAATTGATTTATTTTGCGTTTGATGATTGCCGCTAACGATTCCGTAGCAGTTAGCGATCCAAAGGCAATGTAAAAGAATTGTACATACATCCACGATTGTATGTAAAATCGTTTTGCGGTGCAACATTTTTTTGATCTGTTCCCGCCGGTTCAATTTTAGCGATGTTTGTTTCACAATCGTTACAATGCGAATTTTTCGAAGCCTATTGCGGCAAGCAACAACCTTCATCACATTGACAATCGACCCACCATATTATGGCTCGCAAGACTAAAGAAGAAGCACAAGAAACCCGCAGCCGCATTCTTGATACGGCTGAAAAAATATTCAATGAAAAAGGCGTAACGCGGACTGCATTGAGCGACATTGCGGAGGCGGCTGGCGTAACGCGGGGTGCCATTTACTGGCATTTCAAAAACAAAGTGGATCTGTTCGATGCCATGATGCAACGCGTGACACTGCCAATGGAGCAGATAACGCAACGGTTTAGGGAAGTCGCGCTGGAAGATCCGCTGGCTTATGTCAAAGCTAGTTCGCTAAACGTGCTCTTAAGATTGGCCAAAGATGAGCAAACGCGCCGTGTCTTCGACATTATGAGCAATAAATGTGAATATGTTGACGAGATGGAGGCGTTGCGCACGAGGCATTATGAGTCGTGTATGGCTTGTATCGGCCATGTGGAACAAGCATTCAAGAATGCCGTCAAAAAGGGGCAACTACCGGCAAACCTCAATGCGCACCGTGCCGCACGCGGCATGCACGCGCTGATCGATGGCATGATCGCCAACTCACTACTAGATCGGCATTTTATTTCGCTCGCCAGAGATGCGGAGCCGATTATCGACATCTACTTGGCAGGCTTGCACGCTGCTAAGAATTGATCGCGTTTAACCGGTTATTTGTTCAGCCGAGCCTTTCCGGCATCGACCACTGCGATTGCATTCGCTTCATTCCAATTTTTCGGCAACCGGTTTGTCCCGGCCTGTCAGTTGTGAACAAAATACAACTCATATAGATGACCTACTTGACTTTGCTGACCGTGATCAATAGTATGCAAATTAGATTAGTAAGTGCAATGCCCAGCGACGTGTCGGCTCACAACAGTTCCAGCCCGCAATAAATGATCAGTGGCCGACCGTTGTTACTATTGGTGCTAACGGATCGGTAGCGTACTTTACATATTGCATTCGATGCAGCAGGCCTTTTTGAAACACCAGCAATTGCTAGATTTTGATGATCCTGTCCCGAAGATAGTTTGCGGCGTCGCGCTGTCCTGCGACGGATGACCAAGCTCAAAGCGGACTCATTTACGGAGGAGCTACCCATGAAATTGACTCAAAGATTCAACACTCACACGCCGGCATCGAATCCCGATGTCGTGTTTCAATATCAACTGGAGCGCCGCCCCCGTTGTCGATTGCTGCCCGCTTTGATCGCGGCGACGTTAATGGCATCTGCCGCCGAGGCACAGCAAGCTACTGGTGCTGCTAAGCCGCCTGCGAAGACTGACGATGCGCAGTTAGAAACCATCGTCGTTACGGCCACTAAGCGCTCCGAATCGCTGCAGACTGTGCCGATTGCGATTACGGTTATCAGTGGTGCGCAGCTTGAGCAATCCAATTTAAATACGCTCGGCTCGATCACCTCACAAACGCCGACTGTCAATTTCCGTACCGGTGCATCCAACAAAGACACCTCGTTGTTTATTCGCGGGGTTGGCACGATTTCAACCTCCCCTGGCGTTGAGCCGACGGTTTCAACGGTGATTGACGGTGTCGTTTATTCGCGCCCCGGCCAATCTACGCTCGATTTGCTCGATATTGACCGCGTTGAAGTGCTACGTGGCCCGCAAGGCACACTGTTTGGCCGGAATGCATCGGCCGGTGTGATTAATATTATTTCCCGCAGCCCCGTCAAAGATACGGAACGTTACGTCGACATCTCGTATTTTCAGGGCAATGAAAAGCGTCTGCGCCTAGGTGCGTCTGGTGAAATTTCGCCTAATTTGGTCAATGCCTCCATTGCGGTAATGCATGGCGAGTATCAGGGCAACGTTAAAAATTTAGCGGACGGCAGTTCCGTAAGCGGTTACAAACGCGACGGCGCGCGCGCGCGATTCAATTTCACGCCCAATGCGGATCTGAAAATTTCTGTCATTGCCGACTACATGAAGTCCAATGATAACGGGCCGAACGGCGTGGTGATCAATAACAAGGCAACATTTTACGGGTCGGGTCGCGTCAACACTAATCCGCTGTTCCCATTCGCGATTGCGCCTGTTCTGCCGAGCAGCACCAACCGCGAAATCACCAGCAATATCCAAACTCGCGTGGAAGATATTAACTCCGGATTGTCGGCCCAGGTCGATTGGAATTTGGGCGCCTACACACTCACCTCTATCACGGCGTATCGCAAGTGGGAAAACACGCAGTTTCAAGACGGTGATCGTTTATCGGTGCCGTACCAACAATTTCCGCAATCGCAAGATCGCGGCGATTTAAATTTTGAACAAACCTCGCAAGAGCTGCGGATCGCATCGCCCAAAGGCCAGTTCTTTGACTATGTTGCCGGTTTGTTTTATATCGACGGCAAAGATACCGAGCGTTATCAGCGCGAGGTGACGCGTTGCAACGCGACCACGGCTGCTGCACTTCCGTCAGGATTAAAACCTTGTTCGGCGGGTTCCTTTACCGTTGATTCTGGCGTAGCCGACTACGGCACCCGCAGCAAGAGTGCATCGTTGTTCGGCGAAGGTACGTTTAATTTTAGCAGCGCAATGCGTGGTGTTGCCGGGTTACGTTTTACAGACGACAAGCTGTCGTATTATCACGGGCGCGTCTCCACACAACCTGCCGCGTTTCCCGGCGTGCAGCCCGCCGTATCGAACGCCGGTTCGGTCACAGAAAAAGCAACCTCAGGGCGCATCGGACCGCAATTTGATCTCAATAAAGACATGATGGTCTACGCCACCTACTCGCGTGGCTACAAAGGCCCTGCGTACAACGTGTTTTTTAACATGACCAATCTGCAAACCAATCCATTGAAGCCCGAGACTTCAGATTCATTCGAGGTTGGCCTGAAATCCACGCTATTTGACAATCGCCTGCGTTTAAACGTTGCTGCGTTCAATACCAAGTACGACAATTACCAAGCCAATGTGCCAGATACCGTCGCGGGCACGATCGTCACGCGGCTGATTAACGCGGGTGCAGTTTCAACCCGCGGTATCGAGATGGATTTTGCGGCGAAGGTCTCGAAAAACTTCACCGTGTCCGGTGCGGCGGCACGTATTAATGCTCGAGTGGATAACTTCCCGTGCCCGGCTACGTTGTCGGCAACTGCAGCGCTAGAATGTAATATTAATGGGCAACCATTGCCGTTTTCGCCAGATTGGAAAGTGAACTTCCGTGGCAATTACAAGATTGCCATGGCTGACGGCATGGGCTTGGATTTAGGCGCGGACTACAACTGGCAAAGTAAGGTTCAGTATGAGCTGACGCAGTCACCGGATGCCGTTCAGTCAGCCTATGGAATTTTTAATGCGACCATCGCATTATCGAATCCTGCAAGCGGATGGCGGGTCGCACTGCTCGGTAAAAACCTCGCGAATAAATCGTATTCGTCATTACTAGCGACTGGCGGCACTTATTATGTGAGAGCTGTTCCACGCGACGATAAGCGGTATTTCGGTATCAATTTCCGCTACGATTTCTAATCTTTGTCCTAATCGTTATCTTAATTGTTGCCGCAGCGCTTGGCACATTGCGCTCCCTGAAGCGCGATTTGCCAAGCGGCAAATAGACGGATGTCTGTTGGCGAATTTCATTCGACGAAAGGCATCCGCTTACAATGGATGCCATGTCCGCCAACACACAAAACACGCTTCGCCCCCTAGAATCGCTGCGTAGTCAACGCTGGTTGGCGCGGGACGATATGCGCTCATTTGCGCACCGGCAACGGCTGCAGCAAATGGGGTTGCGGCGTGATGAATTTTTAAACCGCCCGGTTATCGCCATCATCAACACTTGGAGTGATCTTTCGCCTTGCCACGCGCATTTGAGGGAGCGCGCCGAAGATGTGCGGCGCGGCATCTTGTTGGCAGGTGGTTTTCCGGTTGAATTGCCCGCGCTTTCGCTTGGCGAAGTGATGGTAAAGCCGACCACGATGCTCTACCGAAATTTCCTGGCGATGGAAGTCGAGGAGTTGTTACGATCGCATCCAGTGGATGGTGTGGTCTTGCTGGCCGGCTGTGATAAAACCACGCCGGGCACGCTAATGGGCGCGATTAGCATGGATATTCCGACTATCTTCTGTCCCGCCGGGCCGATGCTCAACGATCGTTACAAGGGTCAAACGGTGGGTGCCGGAACTCATACCAAAAAATTCTGGGATGAGTATGTAGCCGGCAACATCAATCAGCCGGAGTGGATCAGGCTTGAGGCGAAAATGACCCGTTCGCCAGGCACCTGCAACACCATGGGTACCGCCAGCACCATGACGAGTATTGTTGAGGCGATGGGACTGACCTTGCCGGGTGCGAGTAGCATTCCCGCCATGGACGCAAATCACGTGCGGATGGCTTCAACGTGCGGGGCGCGGATTGTCGATATGGTGTGGGAGGATTTAAAGCCATCCGCGTTCCTAACCGATGATTCATTCGCCAATGCTGTTGCCGCTTACATGGCGCTGGGCGGCTCTACGAACGCGGCGATTCATTTGATTGCGATGGCAGGGCGGGCGGGCATCAAGCTCAGTCTGGACGAAATGGACGCGATGGCACGGCGCATTCCGGTCATCGCCAATTTGTTTCCGTCGGGCGATAAATTGATGGAAGATTTTTTCTTCGCCGGTGGTATGCCAGCGTTGCTCCAGGAAATCAAACCCCATTTGAAACTCGATGCGATGACAATCACCGGCAAATCGCTAGGCGAAAATATCGCCGCTGCGGTCAATGATGATGCAACCGTCATTCGTCATGTTGCCAATCCTGTCGCACCCGGCGCTGCGCTTGCTGTCCTGCGTGGCAATCTTTGTCCGGACGGCGCGATCATCAAGCCATCGGCTGCGAGCCCGAAATTTTTTAAACACGAAGGCCGTGCGCTGGTATTCGACTCCAACGCCGAAATGCTTGCGCAAATTCATCTGCCCGATTTAGATGTTGATGAGAACACGGTGATTATCTTACGAAATGGCGGTCCGCAAGGTGCGCCAGGCATGCCCGAATGGGGCAATTTACCGATTCCCAAAAAGCTGCTTCAGCGGGGCATTCGTGACATGGTTAGGCTCTCGGATGCGCGGATGAGCGGCACCCATTTTGGAAGCTGCGTGGTGCATATTTCGCCGGAGGCTGCGATTGGCGGACCACTTGCGCTGGTGCAAACGGGCGATATCATTGAGCTCGATGTGGACGCTAGATCGCTTAACATGCTGGTGCCTGATGATGAACTCTCGCGCCGACGCTCCGCTTGGAAGCCGGCCGCGCAAATTTTTCAGCGTGGTTACACCAAGCTCTACATTCAGCATGTTTCGCAGGCCAATGACGGTTGCGATTTTGACTTCTTATCGGGGACGGCGAAAACGCCGGAGCCATCGATTTATTGAACGTATAATTTTATGGATTCCACCATGGATATTTTAAACAACCCTTTCCGCGCCTTGCTGGCTGAACCAACAATCCCATTGGGCACTTGGCTCATGTCCGGCAACTCAGCCACGGCAGAGGCGATGGGCTGTATTGGATTTGATTGGCTGGTGGTCGATATGGAGCATGTGCCGATTGACTATCGTGATGCGTATCAAATTCTTCAGGCGATTGCAGGCACAAAAGCAGTACCAGTCGTCCGCTTAGCGTGGAACGATGCGGTGATGGTTAAAAGAGCATTAGACATTGGCGCACAGACATTGATGTTCCCGTTTGTACAAAATGCCGATGAAGCACAGCGGGCTGTGGCTGCCACAAAATATCCGCAGCCTGGTGAAAAGGCGCACGGTATTATCGGCACGAGAGGTTATGCGGCCATGCATCGTGGCAGTCGCTACGGCACGCTCGCAGATTACGGTAGCCGCGCCAATGACGCGATCACCTGCATGATTCAGTTAGAAACACCGGCCGCGGTTGAACAGTTAGAGGCCATTGCAGCCGTTGAGGGTGTCGATGCGCTATTTATGGGGCCGGGGGATCTCTCAGCGGCGATGGGGCATTTGGGTAATATCGCGCATCCGGATATTCAGGCAGTTTTAAAAAAATGCGCAGAGCGTGCTCATGCGATTGGCAAACCGATCGGTATCGTCGGGCCAACGCCGGAGATGGTGCAAAAATTTATTGATTATGGTTACAACTATGTTGCCATTGCCTCCGATATGGGCATGATGATGCGCCAAGCCAATGCATTTTTTGCCGCAATGAAGCCCGCGCTGGCAAAGCCGCTGACAACAGGCGCATATTGAGATCCCGATGAACAACGCTCAATCTGCATCCGGCGTTCGGTTCAGTCAAGTCGTCAAGGTTTACGACAACGGCACCAAAACTGGCGTGAAGGTTTTGCACGGCATTAACCTTGAAATCAAAAAAGGCGAGTTTGTCGTTTTTGTCGGCCCATCCGGCTGCGGAAAATCCACCCTGATGCGCATGGTTGCCGGCCTTGAAGGCATTTCCGAAGGTGAAATTTCGATTGATGGACGTGTCGTCAATGATCTGCCGCCGCGGGAACGCGATATCGCGATGGTGTTTCAAGACTACGCGCTCTATCCGCATAAAACCGTATTTGATAATTTGGCGTTCGGTTTAAAGCTGCGCAAACTCGCTAAGGCCGACATTGAAAAACGTGTTCACGATGTCGCTACGATTTTAAAGATCGACCATTTGCTTAATCGTAAACCGCGGGCGCTTTCGGGCGGGCAGCGGCAGCGTGTTGCAATGGGTCGCGCGATCGTACGCCAGCCGAAGTTGTTTTTATTTGATGAGCCGCTATCAAACCTCGATGCGCTATTGCGCTCCGAAATGCGGACCGAAATTAAAAAACTGCACCAGCGTATTGGCGCCACCGCGATCTACGTCACGCACGATCAAACGGAAGCGATGACGTTAGCTGAGCGCATTGTCGTACTTTCCGGCGGTAATATTATGCAGGTCGGCACGCCGGATGAGATTTACAATCAACCTGTTTCAAAATTTGTCGCAGGGTTCACGGGTTCGCCACCCATGAATTTTCTATCGGCCAGTGTTATCGCCAATGAAGATGGTAAATTGAAAATAAAGCTTGGCTCGGACGCCACGAGCACGCTGTTGGTGATGCCTGCGGTTGCCACACCGCTTGATCTGTCATGGCACGGCAAGCCAATTGAATTCGGAATTCGCCCGGAGAATTTGGCGCTGGAAGCAACCGGCAAAAACGATGCGCCGATGCCGGCAAAAGTGATCGTTGTCGAGCCGCTCGGTGCTGAGACATTAGTAACCCTGCAATGTAGCGGTGGCGAATTGATTGCGCGATTGCCGCCTGCTGCGCGGCTCAAACAAAACGAGAACATTACGCTCTGGGTCAATATGGACAAGTTTCATTTGTTTGATCCGGCGACAGGTAGTGCGATTCTTAACGCTGCCATGAGCGCTTTCGCAAACGCCTCAACGAGCGGCGCACCGTAATCATGCGCACGATGTTCCGTACTATTTTTGTGCTGTCAGCCGCAATTTTGCTCGCTGTCGCCGAGAATGCGTTTGCCGAGCAGACAACAACGCGGTTAAAGGTTTATATTGGCGGCCAGCAACGCCCGGATTTAATGCGCGAACTATTTGCAAGCTACATGGCAGTGAATCCCAGCATTAAAATTGACCTCGAAATTGGCGGCGCGACTTCGGACTTGCATCAAAAATACTTGAATATGGTGTTAACGGCCAAAGACACTACGCTAGATGTTTTTTTAATTGATGTCGTGCGCCCAGCGCAATTTGCAGCAGCCGGATGGGCGGAGCCGCTGAATGCCTATTTCGGCTCGAGCACGGCGCTGGAAGCGGCCATGAGCCATTATCTCCCCGCGTACCGGGAGGCCAATACAATTGATGGCAAAATTATTGCACTACCCGCATTCGCCGATTCGATGTTCCTTTACTATCGCAAAGATTTGCTCAAAAAATATGGTTTTCAGCCACCAACGACATGGCCCGAATTGGCCAATATGGCGCGCACGATTTCTGCTGGCGAGCACAACGCCACCTTGCAAGGCCTGAGCTTTCAGGCAAAAGCAATTGAAGGAACCGTCTGTACATTTTTACTGCCCTATTGGAGCCTCGGTGGCGAGATGCTTCGTGACGGCAAATTGACGTTTGACGCCCCAAAGGCCGAGGCTGGGCTTGCCATGTGGCGCGACATGGTGAACCAAGGTGTTGCCAAGAAAAATGTTGCTGAAGTAGGAACAGACGACACCCGTAAAGAGTTTCAAGCGGGTCGCGTCATTTTCGCCGTGAACTGGGGCTACGCGTGGAATCATTTTGAATCGGGCGCTGATACACAAGTGGCCAACAAAGTAGGTGTGGCCAAGCTACCCGCAATGGATGGCGGTAAATCCGTTTCTTGCATGGGTGGATGGAATTGGGCGGTGTCAGCATTCTCAAAAAATAAGGCGGCTTCGGCTGCGCTGATTCGTTGGCTGTCGAGCCCGGAAACATCAAAGCAGTTGGCGATTCGCGGATCGTTCCATCCAGTTTTTGCCTCGGTTTACGAGGATCAGGATGTTACCAAGGCGATCCCTTGGTTCGCCGACGCTTTACCGGTCGTGCTCACAGCGCGTCCGCGCCCCGTTACGCCGATGTACAAAATGGTCTCTGATGCACTTCGGATCAACACCAACACCGTCATGGCGGGCGTGAAAAAACCGTCAGAAGCCTTGGCTGAAATTGAATTGCGCGTTGGCCGCGCCGTGCGGTAGCTAAAAATAGTCCAATGCAAAAACGCGCCCTTATCGATCGAATCATTGATCCCAGCGAAACAACGCTGGCGTGGCTGCTGTTGACGCCCGCAATTGTGTTCATTTTGCTGATTGTGGCCTATCCCGTTTTAAGCCTTATTGTTAATAGTTTTTTTGATATTCGGCTTTCACGCGGCGTACCTGTTCGGTTTGTCGGATTCGAAAATTATCTTGCTGCGCTCAACGACGCGATGTTCTGGCGCGCGGTTAAAAATACGCTCATCATCACATTCGTCACCGTGCCCGGTGCACTGGTGGTGGGGCTGGGCCTGGCGATGTTGGCAAATATGCCGTTCAAATATCGCGGGCTGATTCGGCTTTCATTGCTGTTGCCGTGGGCGTTGCCGCTCGCATTTGTCGGACTCATTTTTGCGTGGTTTTTTCATAGCGAATACGGCATCTTCAACGATATAATTCGCCGCATTGCCACCTTAATGCCAAGTCTGGGCTGGGAGCCGCAGATTTGGTTCAACTCGCCATCACTCACGATGATGGCGATTTGTATCGCTACCGTTTGGAAAACATCGTCGTTCATGGCGCTGATTTTACTTGCCGGATTGCAAACGATTCCGGCTTCATTGTATGAAGCCGCCGAAGTTGATGGCGCATCACGGTGGACGCAGTTTGTTGAAATCACGCTGCCGCTGCTAATACCCTCAATGTTAATCGCTCTGATTTTCCGCACTCTTACCGCCATTCAATCCTTCGATATTCCGTTTAGCATGCCGGGGCCTGGCGAAGAGGCGCAGACATTGGCGATGTACATTCAGCTCAATTCAGTTGATTACCTCGATCTGGGTTATAGCTCGGCGCTGGCGGTGTTTATGTTTATGTTGTCAATGGCGACCACGTTTGTGTATCTGCGCTACGTGCGTGGCGGCCGGGATTGACGATGAGTGAAAATAAAATGAGCAATCTATTGTCGTCCAAACGACTGCGCTGGCTTGCGGCTGCCATTGTGATCGTCAACGGCCTTTTCCCCGCCTTGTGGATATTGGCGACGTCGCTGAAAGGTGAGGTCGAGCTGACCGCCAAACCGATCACTTATTTACCCCATAATCCCACGCTGCAAAATTTCATTTCAGCCTTTCGCGATCAGCCGCTGTTGACCTATCTGTTGAACAGCGGCACCGTTGCAATTTTGTCGACGATGCTGAGTTTGTTCATCAGCGCTTTGGCGGCCTACGCCATTGCACGGCTTAACCTTAAACGCCGCGATCTGATTTTGACCTCGATTATTGCCGTCTCGATGTTCCCACTGGTGACGCTGATGGTGCCTTTGTTTGAGATTATGCGAGCGGCTAATTTACTCAATAGTTATTGGGCGTTGATTTTGCCCTATACGGTGTTGAATCTGCCAATTTGCACCTTAATGCTGGTGAGTTTTTTCCATGACATTCCGCGCGATATCGAGAATGCCGCGATGCTCGATGGCTGCACACGACTGGGTGCGTTGTGGCGCATCGTCGTGCCGCTGGCAGCGCCCGGTGTGTTTACGGCGGGTATATTGGCCTTTGTGAATTCATGGGATGAATTTTTATTGGCGCTCTCGCTTAATTCTGCCGTCGCCTATCGCACATTGCCGGTCGGTATTCAAATGTATCAGGGCGAATTTGCGTTTCCATGGCCGATTATTTCGGCGGCGCTGGTGGTGGCGATGGTGCCGGTGGTGATTGTGATTGTGGTGTTCCAAGATAAAGTGGTGAGCGGATTAACATCGGGCGGACTGAAGGGCTAGGGGTAAGAAGCAATGGGTTCTAGCCGAGGTCAACGCAAACGATTGGAACAAATTCGCTCAATTAATAGGAGTGGCTACGTTGTCATTTGATAGTTTGAATCAAGCCGCATTTCAGCGTCTCAATGAGGTTCGCTTTATTTCGGACAGCACGCATGATGCCCACTTTGAAGTGGACGGCATCCCCCTACGGGTTTCGGCACATGCGGCGAACACCTTTCGCTTAACCATTGGCAAATCGGAGTTACCGGATTACCAATTATTGCAGCAACCAAATGCGAGCGAAGTACTCAAAGTCGTTGCTGCGCCTGGTGTTTGGCAGATAAGCGCCGGTGAGATGGTGCTTGAATTAACGTGTACGCCGCTGCGTCTGAAGCTCACCCGCAACGGCAAAACCATTCTCGCCTCTATTACCGACCAACATTTCCGCGGCCGCAGCCGGTTGCCCGCGTTTGGCGTCGGGGATACTGAAAATCGTGGCGGTCGGAGTCTCTGGTGCGCAGCCTTTGCCCTCGAAAGCAATACCGCCATCTACGGCATGGGCGAAAAGTTCGGACCGTTGAATAAACGCGGCCAACTCATCCGCGGCCGTACTGAGGATGCGCTGGGCGTGAATACGGAGTTATCGTACAAAAACATTCCCTTTTGCTGGAGCCCCGACGGCTGGGGCTTGCTGGCGCATACGCCAGGCGTGGTACGGCACGGTGCGGGTTATCCGCAATGGTCACATCGCAGCTATGTGGTTGAGATCGAAGACGACGCGCTCGATTTATTTTTATTCGGCGGCGAGCCAGCTGCAATAATTGACTCGTACACCAAGCTCACAGGCCGTGCGGCGATTCCGCCATTGTGGAGCTTTGGCATGTGGCTTTCGCGTGCGTACTACAAAACACCGCAAGAAGCGATTGACACAGCGGCTGCGCTGCGCAAACGCGAGATCCCCTGCGATGTCATCACGCTTGATGGCCGCGCCGCGTGGGAAGTGCGGACGCGGTTTGCTTTCGAGTGGGACAAATCGCGCTTTGATGATCCGAAAAAAATATTGGGCCAACTTCGCAACCACAATCTCAAGGTCTGCGCTTGGGAATATCCGTATATTTCAGTGCACAATCCGCTTTTTAAAGAGCTGCAAGCCAAAGGCTGGTTGCTTAAAAATAAAGAAGGCGCGGCCTACGTGTTCGATTGGGTAAAAGATCCAACCGACAATCCATTCGGTGCCGTGCTTACGCCGCTTCCGCCGTCCGGTATTCTCGATTTCACGCATCCTGCCGCTGCAGCATTTTGGGCAGACAGCCACAATAAATTATTTGATGATGGCGTAGATGTGATCAAAACGGATTTCGGTGAGCAGGTTGAAGACGATATGGTGGCGCACAACGGCGATACCGGGCGACGCTTGCACAATGTCTATCCGCTGCTCTACAACGCGTGCGTCTACAATGCCACCAAAAGCTATAACGAACAGCATGGCAGGGGTGCGCCGATGGTATGGGGGCGGGATGGTTTTATTGGCAGTCAGCGGTTTCCGATGCAGTGGGGCGGCGATCCGCAGACCGATTGGGAAGGGATGGCAGCAAGCATTCGCGGTGCGTTGAGCTATGGGTTGAGTGGTGTGCCGTATTACGCGACTGATGTCGGCGGCTTTTATGGGGCGCAGCAGCCGGACGGCGAGCTTTACTTGCGCTGGACGGCGAACGGTATTTTTTGCTCACACTTTCGCTATCACGGGATCGGTGTACGCGAGCCTTGGGGCTTGGGGGAAGCGACAGAAGCGGTTGCAAAAAAATTGCTGGCGTTCCGATACCGGCTGATTCCGTACATCATGGGTGCTTCGCAACAGGCTGTGCTGACCGGCCTGCCGCTCATGCGCGCCATGCCGCTTGCTTTCCCGCACGATCGGCTGGCACGATCGTTTGAGATGCAGTATCTATTTGGCGACGCCTTGTTGGTCGCACCGATTATTGCGGCGGGCGGCGAGGTCGAGGTTTATTTCCCGGCCGGTGAAATTTGGCACGATTTGACGACCGGTGAGAGGATCGTTGGCGGTCACACCCGCGTGATTCAAAAGGCGATTCACGAGCTGCCTGTGTGGGGGCGTGACGGATATGTGTTGTGTTTGGGGCCGGCGATGATGCACACCGGCGAAATGGATTTGGCTGCTCCCATCAACGAGGCGTGGCTGTTTGGTGTTCCCAGAGGTCAGCCTTGCGTGATGAACGATGTTGTCACGCTGTCCGTTGAAAATGGTGTGGCGTTTTTGTCGGGTGTGAGTGCCGCGCAGTGCCATAGCGTGAGTGATAGCGATGTCGGTATTACCGTGCGTGACGAATTTGGCCGCGTTTGTGTTAATTTCTTGGCATGACTTCAGCCAATGTAATCAATCTCAAAAACGCCAATAGCGAGGTTTTGCTGTGCCCCGATATCGGTGCTGCGATCGCGCGCTATACGTGGCGTGGCCATTCTGTTTTGCGCCGCGCACCGGACTCGGCTATTGAGCAGGGCTTAGTACGGCAAATGGGCGCATATGCGTTGATGCCGTATTCCAATCGCATCGCCCGCGCCAAGCTGGTTGTTGGAGATAAACGCTATGTGCTTCGCCAAAATTTCCCGCCGGAGCTGCATGCGGTACACGGCTTTGGTTGGCAGCGCGCTTGGCAGGTTTTAACCAGCTGTGTGGACAGTGCGCGGCTCACCCTCAGGCACGCGGCCGATAACGATTGGCCGTTTGCCTGCGAAGCAAAGCAGCATATTCAACTGTCGGCCGATGGATTGCGCTTGACGATCAGCGTGTGCAATTTGGATGATGCGCCGATGCCCGCCGGGTTGGGCTTCCATCCGTTTTTTCCCACTATTCCTGCTGCGAAGCTGCAAGCCGAATGGAAAGGCATGTGGAAAATGGACGCCGAGTCCTTGCCCACTGAATGGGTGGAGACGCCCGCCAGCGCTGACTTTCGGCAGCTACGTTCTGTCGAAGGCTGGAAAGTTGATAACTGTTTTACCGGTTGGGGGCGACAGGCGGTAATCGAATACCCAACGCACCGCACGACTATTGAAGCCAGCAGCAATTGCCAGCAGCTTATTTGTTACGCGCCCGATGACGGCCGAAACTTCATGGCCTTAGAGCCCGTTAGCCATATCAACGATGGGTTTAATCTTGCGGCCAAAGGTGTGGCTGATACCGGCATGCAACTGCTGGGACGTGGCGACAGCATGGAGGTATCAATGACGGTTTCGATGCAGGAAATGCTGCCGAATAAAGGCACCGGTAAAGATGGAAAAAGCAAAAATGGTTAGACAATACCAAGCTGAATTGGCATTCGATGCTCGCGCTAAACTCGCCGAATGCCCACTCTGGAGTGTGGCCGAACAGATGTTGTATTGGGTCGACATTTCGAGCCACACGATCAACCGGTTTGATCCTGAAACGAAACAAAATCAAGCGTGGGCCATGCCTTGCGAACCCGGCTGCATTGGCATCGCCGCCAACCGCGGATTGGTCGCCGCTTTGCGCGATGGTTGGTATCGCTTCTATCCCGAAAACGGGGAATTGAAAAAAATTGCCGATGCACCTTACGATACATCTAACATGCGTTTTAATGATGGTCGTTGCGATGCTGCAGGGCGTTTTTGGGCAGGTGCCATGTATGAGCCACGCACGGCCGCGCTGGCGGAAATGTATTGTTTAGACAAGGGTAAAGCCCGCTTGGGCTGGGGTGTGGGTGTTGAAAATAGTCGCAATTATGGCGTGAAAGTGAGCAACGGCCTGGGGTTTGGGCTGGATGGTAAAACGGTTTATCAATCCGATACGCCAAACCACGTCGTCTATCGTTTTACGTTCGATGTTGAAACGGGCCGTGCCGGTGCACGTGAAATTTTTGTTAAACGTCCTGACGATAAAACACAAGCAAGTTACGATGGCCGCCCCGATGGCGCTGCCGTGGATAGCGAAGGCTGTTATTGGAGCGCGCAATACGAAGGCAGCTGTGTGCTGCGGTTTTCCCCGATTGGTGAGATCGTCGCCAAAGTGAACGTGCCTGCAAAACGCACGACCATGTTAGCCTTCGGCGGGGCTGATTTGCGGACGATGTACATTACCACTGCCCGTGATGGCGCGTCAGTGGATGAGTTAGTGGCGCAATCAACTGCAGGTGGTATTTTTGCGTGTAGGGTAGATGTAGCAGGCCGAGCCGAGCCGCATTATGTGGACTGATGAAGTTTAAAAAGGTTGATGAGATGACGCAATATCCGAGCCTCAATCATCGTGTGGTGTTTATTTCTGGCGGCGGCTCAGGGATTGGCGCTTCACTGGTGGAGCACTTTGCGCTGCAGGGGGCACATGTAGCATTTTGCGATATTGATCAAACGGCAAGCGATGCGCTAGCCGAAAAGCTGGCAAAAACATGCGCGCACAGGCCACAATTCATCGTCTGTGATATTCGTGATACCGCCGCTTATCAAGCGAAGCTGGCGGATGTGGAACGCGAACTCGGCGCCATTCGCGTATTGATTAACAACGCGGGCAACGATACCCGCCACTCCCTCGCCGAACTCACGTCCGAATCGTGGGACAACTATTTAGGCCTGAACCTCAAACACCATGTCTTCGCAATTCAGCAAGTTGCTCCCGGAATGGCCGCTGCAGGCGGCGGCTCAATCATCAATATGGGCTCGGTTTCGTGGATGCGTGGCCGCTCAAATTTGATCGGTTACACTGCATCAAAGGCGGCAATATCGGGCATTTCCCGCACGCTGGCGCGCGAGCTGGGCGAGCAAAACATTCGTGTCAATACGCTGGTTCCCGGAGCAATTGTGACGGCGCGGCAAGAGGCGCTTTGGCGTGGTGTGGATGACGATAAAAAATTTATTGACTTGCAGTGTTTGAAATATCGGCTCGACGCGGCACATGTTGCACGCACCGCACTGTTCTTGGCAGCAGATGATTCTGATGGCATTACCGGGCAGAATATTATTGTTGATGCAGGCTTAGCACAGGTCTCAGTTGCGGGCTAGGCTTCTGTTGCTAACAAATCGCGCATTGCAAGTTTTACGCTGGCGTGATCCAAGGCAGTGCTCGTTTCGGTGATGAGCGCTTGTGATGGATTTTCGGTCGCTTCAATTGGTAGCCGCCGAAGCAGCGCGAGGAAGGCATATTTTCGTCCGTGGGGCGGTTAACTATTCTTCGCCAAATCACTAAAATATTCGTAATGTTCCGTGTTCACCAGCGAGCGCCGAAATTCAACTGGCGCATCGTTAAAGCTCATCGCCACGCGGCGAATCTCTAGGAGCGGTGCGCCGACTTTTACGCCAAGCAATTCGGCGGTTTCGATATCGGCCAACCTCGCGCGTAACCGCTCGGCAGAACGAACCACGGTGATATCAAAGGCGGACTGATAAAGATGATAAATCGTGTTCGGCCGACCTTTGAATGTTGAGGCAGTGAGCTTGGGAAACAGCGCTTGCGGGATCGTAATGGCATCAAAAATAATCGGCTTATCAACAAGCCTCAACACATTGCGAATCCGATAGACCTTTGTTGAAACGGCGATGCCGAGATGCGCGGCCTCCTCAATATTCGCGCTGCCTTTGCGAAATGAAAGCATTTCAACGAGGGGTGTGTCTTTGGCGCTATCGACGCGATCACTCTTCACAATATGAAAAAAATGAAACATCAGGCGCGCACGGTTATGGGCCGCGACGAACGTGCCGCGCCCTTGCTGGCGAATCAGAATGTTTTCATTCACCAATTCGTCAACTGCTTTACGCACTGTGCCGACGGCAACTTTAAAACGCTCCGATAGCATCCACTCAGCGGGAATTGCCGCACCAGGCTTCCATTCGCCGGCACTGATGGTCTCGGTTAAGAGGCGTTTGATTTCTTTGTAGAGCGGCGTAGCCAATGCGGCACCGGCGGCGAGTTTGTGATGCCTTGACGAGTCTTCCCATTTGCGGTGCATGTGATCCGTTGCGATTTTTGGCATGAGGGTTATATTTAAAGGTTACGTGCAATGACAGATCCATCATAACGAACCAAGCGAAAAGCTACAACTCATATAGATGACCTAATTGACTTTAGTCGCGGCAGTGAATATTATCAAGGTTAACGATATTTACGTTGCTCATTGTCCTATACCTGTCTGCCCATCGTTGGAGGAATTAAAAATGATTCATTTTGTGTTGCATGAAGCCAAAGACACCGTGGCTGTGGCCGTGGTTGAGGGCATTACAGCCGGTGCTGATTTAACGGCGTGGATCATGGATGACGATAAGCAAATCGCGATCAAGGCGCTGCAGGATATTCCCATCGGCCACAAGATCGCGCTCAAGGATATGGCCGTCGGCGATACAATTTTTAAATACGGCACCGATATTGGCCGCGTCATTGCGCCGATCAAAGCTGGTGAACATGCGCATGTCCACAATATCAAAACCAAGCGTTGGTAGTCGCTTGTCTTTTCAATAAGGCCGGAATCGGCATTATTGCAGACCACCGTTAGCTCTCTAGAGTTATCAAATCAAACCGCTACGAATTTTTCAGGAAACTCATATGATTACTAAAGACACCACTTTCTGGGGCTACCGGCGCGCGAATGGCCGTGTGGGTGTGCGTAACCACGTTATTATTTTGCCCGTCGATGATTTGTCCAACGCCGCCTGTGAAGCCGTTGCGCACAACATCAAAGGCGTGATGGCAATCCCGCACCCCTATGGCCGTTTGCAGTTTGGGGCAGATTTGGATTTGCATTTCCGAACGTTGATCGGTACGGGTTCAAATCCGAATGTGGCTGCCGTCGTGGTGATTGGCATCGAAGAAGGCTGGACCAAGCGTGTGGTGGATGGCATCGCTAAAACAGGCAAGCCGGTGGTGGGCTTTGGTATTGAGCAGCATGGTGACCACGACACGATCATGCGTGCATCCAAAGCGGCGCGGGCGTTTTTGCAAGATGCGTCTGAATTGCATCGAGTCGAATGTGGCGTGGCGGATTTATGGGTATCAACCAAGTGCGGTGAATCCGACACGACATCCGGCTGTGGCGCAAACCCAACCGTGGGCAGCGCATTTGACAGGCTTTATGGTCTCGGCAGCACACTGGTGTTTGGCGAGACAACCGAAATTACCGGCGGGGAGAAAGTGGTGGTTGAGCGCTGCCGCACGCCGAAAGTGGCCGAGGATTTCATGGCGATGTTTAACCGCTATCAGGATGTGGTAAACCGTCATAAGACGAGTGACCTTTCTGAATCGCAGCCGACCAAGGGCAACATTCTCGGCGGCCTAACGACCATTGAAGAAAAAGCGATGGGCAACATTCAAAAAATCGGCAAAAAATGTTTGGTTGACGGCGTGCTCGACAAGGCTGAAACGCCGACCGGCCCCGGCCTCTGGTTTATGGACTCTTCTTCGGCAGCAGCCGAGATGGTGACGCTCTGCGCGGCGGCCGGATTCACAGTGCATTTCTTCCCAACAGGCCAGGGTAATGTAATCGGTAATCCAATTTTGCCGGTGATTAAAATTTGCGCAAACCCTCGCACAGTCCGCACGATGAGCGAGCATATTGACGTCGATTCTTGTGCCCTATTGCAGCGCGAGCTACTGCTTGACGACGCGGGCGATAAATTACTCGACATGATGCTGCGAACCGCCAATGGCCGATTAACGGCAGCCGAAGCGCTTGGTCACCGCGAGTTTGTGCTGACACGTTTGTACGAAAGCGCGTAGCCCGAAAATGCAAACATGAAAATTCTCATCACAGAATTCATGGATCAAGCTGCCGTTGAATCGCTGAAAAAACAGTTCGATACGAATTACGATCCCACTTTGGTGGATCGACCCGACGATATGCTCGTCGAGCTGAAAGACTACGATGCTGTCATCGTTCGCAACCGGACGCAAGTCACGACCGCGCTGCTGCAATCTGCGCCAATGCTCAAGGTGGTGGGACGTCTTGGCGTCGGGCTCGACAATATTGATTTACCTGCCTGCAAAGCAAAAAATATTGAGGTGATTCCGGCAACCGGTGCGAATGCGCTGGCCGTTGCCGAGTACGTGATTGGCACGGCCATGATGTTGCTGCGCGGAACCTATCGTTCATCGGATGCGGTTGCAGTAGGCGCATGGCCACGCAACGCGCTCTCGAATGGCCGCGAGATTGGCGGCAAGGTGCTCGGTATTGTCGGCTTTGGCGGCATCGGGCAACTTACCGCCAAGCTCGCACAGGGTCTGGGAATGCGAGTCGTGGCAAGTGATTCGATGATCGCTGCCGACGCACTGATTTGGGCTGAAAACAATGTGCAATTTCGCACGCTTGATACGTTGCTTGCTGAAAGCGATGTTGTCACGCTGCATATTCCCCTGACGACTGATACTAAAAATCTGATCGGGCAACAACGCTTGGCGATGATGAAGCCCAATGCGGTATTGATCAACACCGCGCGCGGCGGGGTGGTGGATGAAGCGGCTTTGGCGGTTGTGCTGAAAGCCAAAAAGCTCGGCGGCGCAGCGCTCGATGTTTTTGAGACTGAGCCCCTGAAGAATGGCTCTGGGCTTGCCGATTGCCCGAATTTGATTCTTACGCCGCATATTGCGGGAGTGACTGCTGAATCGAATGAACGCGTCAGTAGTATGATTGCCGCGCGCGTTTCTAAGTTTCTTTTACGTTGATTGCTTAGCGATTAAACGATTAAACGATTCAGCGATTTAACAATTTATCCATATATGCCCAAATATTCGCAACAACATCTCGTTGATTTAGCCACGCGTACCCTCACACTAGCAGGCGCGTCAACAGCTATCGCTGATGCAACAGTACGCGCACTCATCTACGCCGAATCACGGGGCCTGCCTTCGCATGGGCTCTCACGCATACTCCAATACACCACCCATCTGCGTAATGGTCGTGCCAATGGCGCGGCCGTGGCAAAAATTACGAACAGCAAAGCAGCCGCATGTTTGGTTGATGCGGAGGAAGGTTTGGCATTTCCCGCTTGCGAGTTGGCGATTACTGAGGCGATAGCCCGGGCAAAGATTTCTGGCGCGTGTTTTGTTGGAGTGGCCAATAGCCACCATTTCGGCATGGCCGCTTATCACTTGGAAAAGGTTGCTGCTGAAAAAATGGTTGGTTTGGCATTTAGCAATTCCCCCGCCGCTATGCCCGCTTGGGGCGGCAAGCGCGGGATTTTTGGTACCAACCCCATTGCCGCTGCATTCCCGCGTGAATTTGATGCGCCGCTGATGATTGACCTCTCGCTATCAGAGGTCGCGCGCGGCAAGCTTATGATCGCTGCCAAAAAAGGCGAGGCGATTCCGCTCGGTTGGGCGTTGGACAAAGATGGTCAGCCAACCACCGATCCCAAAGCCGGGATGGAAGGTACCATGCTGCCCGCAGGCGGTGTGAAAGGGGCGATGCTGGCATTGGTGGTTGAATTATTGTGTTGCGCCCTCACCGGCGCCGCATTTGGCTTTGAAGCCGATTCGTTTTTTGTAGATGCGGGAAACCGCCCGCGCATTGGGCAAGCATTTTTAGTGATTGATCCTGCCTCACTGGCAGGGCGCGAGGTATTTTTTGAGCGGGTTGAAACTTTAGTTGCGGCAATGCTGGCCGATGATGGTGTGCGTTTGCCCGGTGGCCGCCGTGAAGTAATTGCAATGGCATCCACGAGCGCGGGCATCGAAATTCCTGATGCATTGATGGCGGATTTGGTGCGCTTGGCTGGGGTTTAAGTCCTAGGCTTTATGTTGCAAGTGTTATTTCACTATCGCTCCGTATACGCGGTTCGGAATCATCTGGCGATAATAAGCCCGCGCCCCTGGTGCCTGCATCATCCAGACCACCGCTAATTTCTCGGTCGGGTCAATCCAAAAATTCGGGCCCGATAATCCATTCCAATCGCCGCTGCCTGCGGTCCCAAACTGTCCAGTCACGCCGCCCTCGGCGAATGGCAGCCGCACGGCAAAGCCCAAACCAAAGCCATAGCCGGGGCGCGGCCCGAAGCTTTCGACCGCTTCGCGTGGTAATGATTGGCGAATATTGCCCAAGTGATCCGCCAGCATGTATTCAACCGTTTTGCGCGACAGGATCCGTACCTGTCCGGTCGCGCCATCAAGCTGACCGCCGTTGATAAGCATTTGCATGAATCGCACATAGTCGGGCGCAGTCGAGACAAGGCCGCCTCCGCCGGAAAACATTTTGGGCGGTTTGCGAGGATTGCTCAGCATTGTTTTTATTTTAAAATCGGGGTCAATTTCAAACGGCTCAGCGATCCGATTTTGCTTGTCAGCCGGCACCCAAAAGCCGGTGTCGTTCATACCCAGTGGCCTGAAGATCCGCGCCAATAGGCACTCTTCAAGGGTTTGTCCGGATAGGCGTTCTAGCAGTACGCCCAACACATCGGTGGCGACGCTGTAATCCCAGTTCGTGCCGGGCTGAAATTGGAGCGGCACTTTGGCGAGCTTTTCGATGAATTCGAGCGAGGTGTGGTTGCCGCTGTCAATTCGTAATTTGTTGTATTCATCTTTCACCAACGACTTGCCCTGGAACCCATAGGTGAAACCGGCGGTATGCCGTAGCAAATCGTGGATGGTAATCGGGCGTTGCAAAGGGACGAGTTCGAGTATTTTATTGCCACTCGCGTCGGCTTTTTCTACGCCGACTTTCAGGTCTTTGAATTCAGGAAAATATTTGGTGACTGGATCGGTGATGAGAATGCGACCTTCCTCCACCATCATCATCACTGCGACTGCGACAATTGGTTTGGTCATCGAGTAAATACGGAAAATAGCATCTTGACCCATCGCGGTTTTAGATGCGGAATCTAGTCTCGGATTTTGCGTCCCAATCGCATCGGCATAGACTAGCCTCCCATTTCGCATCACCATCAACACGCCGCCTGGGATGCGCTCTGCTTTTACGTCCGCGCGAACTTGCTCGCCGATTGCCTTGAGTCGCTGCATCGAGAAACCCTCAACTTCAGAATCCGGATTCAACTTGTTTTGGGCGAATGCAGCGGATGCGGCGCAGGAAGTTGCCAGTAAAACTAAAATAGTGCTGATGTGAATCCGTCGATGGAAAATCATTGTCCAGCTTTCTCGATTAATTAAAACGCAGGTTGTTGAAAACTATCGTTCAAATTTAACGCTCAACACGATCGATGTTTGCGTACGCGCTACGCCGTCAAGAGCACCCACCGCGTCCAGCGCCACATCGAGCGCCGCCGTCGTATCTGCCTGCAACACCACAAGCGCATCAAATTCACCCGATAGCGCGTAGATCCCGCCGACGGCAGGGATAGCGCGTAGTTGGTCGTAAAGTGCTTCGGCCTTCTTAGGATCAATGTGAAGCAGAGTGTGCGCTGTAACGCGGCTGCGGCTGTAGGTTGGGTTGAGCCGGACCGTATAGCCTTCGATCACACCTTTATCTTCCAGTCGGCGAATTCGCTCCTGTACCGTTGCGCGCGCCAAACCGAGTTGGCGCGCAAGATCAGCCACACTGGTACGTGCGTTTTTGCGCAGCAAATCAAGCAACTGTTGCTCGCTGGGTGTTATTGAATTAAGCATTATTAGTTCGCACAATGAGTGGTTCGCCCTGCGATTTGCACAATTTTACCCTAACAATGTGCAAGTTTGCAGCTACGAATTGGCAGGTAAAAAATCTACAGTATGGCTAACCAAATTTACATTAATTCAGACCAAAGGAATCATCATGATGCACGTTGCACTTATTGGCTCAGGAAAAATCGGCGAAGCGATCGTTACACTGTTTAATTCGGTTGGCGGCTATCAACTGACCGTCGTTGACAAGGATGCTGAACGTTTGGCACCAATGAAAGCGTTGGGCGCTACCGTTGTAGTGGCGGATGTTGCAAATGATGATTTGGCGGCAAAATTAAAAGGCGTGAACGTCATTATCTCCGCTTGTCCGTTTTATTTGACGCCGAAACTCGCCAAGCTCGCTCGCGATATTGGAGCACATTACTTCGACTTAACTGAAGATGTCGAAAGCACCAAAGTCGTTAAAGAGATTGCCAAAGGCGCTGCTACGGTTTTCATGCCCCAGTGCGGGTTAGCGCCGGGCTTTATCTCAATTGCTGCAGCCGAAATCGCCCGCCGTTTTGATACGCTGCGCGATGTAAATATGCGGGTCGGTGCCTTACCGATTTACCCGACGAATGCGCTGAAATACAATCTCACCTGGAGCACCGATGGTCTCATCAACGAATACTTAAACCCATGTGAAGCGATTATCGACGGCAAGATTAAAGAGACGCCGCCGCTTGAGGAGTTGGAACATTTTTCGATGGATGGGTTGGATTATGAGGCGTTCAATACCTCAGGCGGCTTGGGAACGTTGTGCGAAACTTTGGAGGGCAAAGTACAAAACCTGAACTACAAAACCGTTCGTTATCCTGGCCATTGCGACATCATGAAAATTTTGGTGCGCGATTTGCGCTTGGGGGAGCGCCGCGAGTTGTTGAAGGACGTATTGGAAACTGCGATTCCAATCACGTTGCAAGACGTGGTGTTGGTGTTTGTATCAGTTAGTGGTCAGCGCGAAGGTCGCTTGGCACAGGAAAGCTACGCCAAGAAAATTTACGCAAAACAAGTGAACGGCAAATGGCTCTCGGCGATTCAGCTCACCACCGCCGCTGGTATTTGTACAATGGTGGATCTACTGGCGAAAGGTCAGCTCAAAGCCGAGTTACCCGGGACTGGTTTTGTTCGTCAAGAGTCCGTTTCGCTGGAAACATTCTTGGCCAATCCATTTGGAGCGTATTACGCATGAAAACAGGCATGAGCACCGTGAATTCAATCGACTTGTCATCGCTGAACACTAGACTGGGCGTGGCTTTTGAGACATTTTATGCCGCGGAGTCCGATGGTAAAGTTATTGCCCGTTCACCCATTGATGGCGCTATATTGGCAACGCTTCGGGCCGACACTGATGCCGATGTCAGCGCCAAGATTGCCGCCGCGCAGGCCGCGTTCTTGCTCTGGCGCAATGTGCCTGCGCCGCAACGCGGCGAGCTGGTGCGCTTGCTGGGCGAAGAGTTGCGTGCGCACAAAGCCGAGCTGGGTGAGTTGGTGACCATTGAGGCCGGCAAAATTCGCCAAGAGGGCCTAGGCGAAGTGCAAGAGATGATCGACATTTGCGATTTTGCCGTCGGCCTCTCGCGCCAGCTGTACGGCCTCACGATTGCCACCGAACGCCCGGGACACCGCATGATGGAGCAATGGCAGCCGCTGGGTGTGGTTGGCATTATTAGTGCGTTTAATTTTCCGGTGGCGGTATGGGCTTGGAACGCTGCGCTGGCGCTGGTTTGTGGCGATGCGCTCGTCTGGAAACCGTCGGAAAAAACACCGCTGACTGCATTGGCGTGCAATGCGTTATTGCAACGAGCCATGAAGAAGTTCGCTGAACGAGGTAAGGCCGCCCCGGAGGGATTGTCGCAAGTACTGATCGGGGGACCCGAAGTCGGTGCGGCAATGGTGGATGATCATCGTATTGCGTTGATCTCCGCAACGGGCTCTACTCGCATGGGGCGTGCGGTCGCCTTGCGGGCGGCAGAACGTTTTGCAAAAACGCTACTGGAGCTAGGCGGCAACAATGCCATGATCGCGGCGCCGAGCGCAGATTTGGATCTGGCCGTACCAGCCACGCTGTTCTCTGCTGTCGGCACCGCTGGGCAGCGCTGCACCACGCTGCGTCGATTGATAGTTCATGCGGATATTTACGACAAGCTATTGACGCGCTTGAAAACGGCTTACGCGAACGTGAGCGCGACCCGCATCGGCATCCCGCTCGCGACTGAAACCTTGATCGGTCCGCTGATTGACCGTGCTGCGTTTGATGGCATGCAAAGGGCGCTGAAAGCCGCAACGGAGCAGGGTGGCACGGTGACTGGCGGTGAACGGGTAATGGTTGGTGGCGCGCCTGACGCTTATTACGTCAAACCCGCTATCGTCGAAATGCCCGCGCAAACAGCAGCAGTATGTCAAGAAACGTTTGCGCCAATTCTGTATGTGCTGCGCTATCAGACGCTCGATGAAGCGATTGCTTTGCAAAATGGCGTGCCGCAGGGCTTGTCGTCCTCGATCTTTACCAATGATGTACGCGAGGCCGAGCAATTTATGGCGGCAGCGGGTAGTGATTGCGGCATTGCCAACGTCAATATTGGTACGTCGGGTGCTGAGATTGGGGGCGCATTTGGCGGCGAGAAGGAAACCGGCGGTGGTCGTGAATCAGGCTCGGATAGCTGGAAAGCTTATATGCGTCGGGCAACAAATACCATCAACTATTCACGTGCACTGCCACTGGCCCAAGGGATCGTGTTCGATACAGATGGCTAATTAGCTTCTCGGAAATATGTAACGAAGTAAGGACAGCTATACTTGTAGCTGTCCTTTTTTTCGCGTCCTTTCGCATCTATTCCGCCCTCACAGAATCTCCAGACCATGTCTACTCATCAACATCACCACCACGATCACGGACACACGCATAGCCGTAGTCCGCAGCACAACCACAGCAATTCGCCCGACCATCTTGACGATGCCGACCACGGCGGACGCCATCATCATCATGTTCCGGGCTCGAACCGTGCTTTTGCGATCGGCATAGCACTCAATTTGGGTTTTGTTTTGATCGAGATTGGCTTTGGGCTTTGGACTAATTCTCTCGCGCTGTTGGCCGATGCGGGACATAACTTTGGTGATGTGATTGGCTTGCTTATGGCTTGGGGCGCGATGCGTTTGGCGCTGGTGAAGCCGTCAACACGCTATACCTATGGCTTGGGCAGCACCACCATTTTGGCTGCGATGAGCAATGCGATGCTGCTGATTCTCGCTACGGGGGGCATCGTTTGGGAGGCGTCACATCGCCTGCTCTCACCCACCGCCGAGCCAGTGCAGGGCACCATCGTTATTGGCGTTGCGCTGGCGGGTGTGCTCATCAATGGGATTACGGCGCTGATGTTTATGCGCGGTAGCGACCATGATCTGAACCTGCGCGGCGCCTATTTGCATATGGCGGCGGATGCCGCTGTCTCGCTGGGAGTAGCAATAGCGGGCGGCTTGATGCTGTATGGTGGCTGGCTATGGCTTGATTCGGTCGTTAGTATTGCCATCGCGGTCGTGATATTGGTGAGCACGTGGAGTTTGCTGCGCGAATCGATCCAGCTTGCCATGCACGCTGTGCCATCGCGTATTGATGCGGTCGAGGTGAAAAACTATTTGTCCTCGCTTGAAGGCGTGGATGAGGTGCATGATTTGCATATTTGGGGAATGAGTACCACCGAGACAGCGCTTACCGCACATTTGCTGATGCCAAATGGGCATCCGGGCGACGATTTTTTTGCCAATGTCGCTGACGAGCTGGAGCACCGCTTTCGCATCGGGCATCCGACACTACAAATCGAAACTGGCCAATCGGAGCGGCCCTGTGTGCAAATGACCGATCATGGCTAAACATTTGCTGTTGTATGCTGTTCTGTGCTTTTTGGTGAAGAGGGGCATAACCGCTGCAACGGTATCGTAACGCCGCTGTCCACTATTTAATTTGTTTCCGCGTTACGTCTGATAGATGCTCAAAACCAATGCTGCAAACAATGTCGTCAAAAAATTTCATTACCGTCGGAGGATAAAATGCATACGAAAATATTGCCAGTCGCTACCGTTCTGGCATTTGCAAAGCGCTGTTGCGCTCGAGAGATGAAATTTTCCGCCGCAGTATCGCTCGCGCTACTTGCTGTTGTTTTTTCTATTTCAGCCAACGCAGGCGATATCATTTTTTATGAATACCCCGGACTTGCCGGGCAGCAATTAAACTTGCGTGGTATGAGCACCAATTTTGAACCTACCGGGTTCAATGATCGTGCCAACAGCATCGTGGTGCGCTCCGGCACATGGTTGGTGTGTACCGACGCTGAATTTCGCGGTAACTGTGCCACCTTCGCTCCGGGAGAATATCGAACCCTTAATTCGCGCTATGCAAACCAAATTTCGTCGGCGCGTGAAGTGGAAGCATTTGGCAATGCGAGCAGTGATCTTAACAACCGCAATCGCCCGGCAATCGAGATTTTTGATCAGCGTGATTTTGGCGGCGAATCATTGATTTTGGAAACCAACGCGGAGTCGTTCGTGCCGCTTAATTTCAATGATCGGGCCGTCTCGATGGTCGTTAGTGGCGGCCCTGGCGTTGTTTGGGAGCTGTGTACTGACGCCGGATATCGTGGCACGTGTAGACGCTATGGAGTGGGTCGTTATGTGGATTTGGGCTTGGGGATTGCGCGCGAATTATCGTCGGCGCGATTGATCTCCACAGATCACACATCGGTGCCAATTCTCGGTGGCGGGGTTGACCCGAATGCTGTCGTTGCGAATGTCGGCAACCTGACACTTTTTGATGCCGATGGGTTCCTCGGGCACGGATTAAGCGTGTCGAGCGATACGGCAAATTTGGAGAGCGCGGGATTTAACGATGCGACGCAGTCAATCATGATCGAACGCGGCACATGGGAGTTTTGCACCAATGCCAATTATCGCGGTGTTTGTCGGGTGCTGGGCCCCGGCTTCTATCGCCGACTCGATACCGATTTTTTCCGCACGATTTCATCAGCCCGCATTACATCCGCATTGCCCACCGCTGTGCCGACCAACACGGGTAGCCGCTCGATGGGCAGCCGTAACCCGGGCGATGGCGGTGAGGTCATCATATTTGATCGTCACGGCTTTACAGGACGCAGTTTTAGTACACGTACCAACGTAGGTAGTCTTTCCGATGTCGATTTTAATGATCGCGCGGTCTCAGTGATTGTGAATGCGGGGCGATGGGAGATGTGTTCGGATGCAGGGTTCGCGGGGCGATGCGTGGTGTATGGGCCGGGACGATACGATAATTTACAAGACGTAGAGAAAAAGCTTTCGTCGCTGCGGCGTCTGAAGTAGCCTGCCGCCGCTACAGTCCTCGTTACGTCCGCTCGAACGTCTACTTGTATTTTCGCTCGCGCACCCGCCTGCCCATCTGGAACAGCAGAAAATAAATAACTGACCCCATGGGCGGGACCACTTACCCGCAAGCTCCATATCCAAAGAATATGGTTAGCCCTCACCGAGCCATTGCGATAGTGCGATATCGGCTTCTGAATAGTGTTGCTGAATCAGTTCAAATATTTCGCTTAATTTCTGGATGCTGTGCGCGTCTGCATTTGGACCCGAGATTTGTTGATTTATCGCGTTGGTTGCGGTGGCGGCGGTAGTGGCAAATTGTCGTGACGCGAGCTCCAAATCTTTGCACAAGAGCGCAACACGGGGAAAGCCCATGCTGGCCGAGGCGCCTCGCAAACTGTGTGCAACCTCGGATAATTGCTTCCAATCTTGTTGCGCGATGTAGCTTTCCATTCGTGTCATACGTTCGGCGGCTTTAGTTTGAAACAGGCTGATGAGGCTACCGACTGGCTCGATTTCACCGTTGCCTTGGGAGGTGCTCGGCAATGCCGGCAGGTAGCGTAAATCCTCTAATTGTTCCTTGTCGAGAATGGGCAGTTTGCCGGGATCGGAGACCGCAATCGCCAATGGCGGGATGATATTCATTGTATTAGCACTCATGGTTGCCTTTGTTTCGAGCGATGTGCCAACTGCAGCACCAATCACGGCGTCGTTGGTTCTGCGTTTGGCGCGGTCAGTGCTAAGGCGGGCAAGTAATTTAAATAAATGTGCTTTTTTGATTGGCTTGGACAAATAATCATCCATGCCCGACTCTAGGTAGTACTCGCGATCACCTGCCATCGCGTGCGCAGTCATCGCGACAATAGGGGGGCAGCGCTGACGTTGCAAACAGTTATGGAAATAGCCGCGAATCTCGTGCATGGCGCTGACGCCGTCGAGCTCAGGCATATGGATATCCATGAGAATGAGATCAAACGGTTTGTAGATGTCATTGTTGGGCGCAGCAGCAAACGACGCGATAACGGCAGCAACTGCCAGTCGCCCATTTTCAACCAGCGATACATTCTGGTTCAGATTTTTCAGCATCCCAAAAATGACCCGTTGATTGATCTCATTATCTTCAGCAACCAAGATATTGAGTGCCTTTTGCGCCACCTGTAAGGGCAATGGCAAGGCGTTATTGCCTGCTTCCGGAACATCCCGGCCGTTCTCGCGCTGGTCGATCGGCGTCTCGCTAAGTCTCACCGGCTCGGTGATGGTCAGCGGTGTGGCTGCGCCTGAGTTTGCTGCAAATGCAGCGCTTAACGCAGGGCGATGAATTTGCCCGTTAGTTTGTACTGATTGGTTGCCTGTTTCAGCGTTGAGCTCGCGCAATATGCCACGCATCAGCGCATCAAACATTCTGGGCTTGCCGCAGGGGCGCAGTAGAAAAATATCGTGCCGTACCGGCGACATAATATTGTGCTGCTGCAAATCCTGGCGCGAAAAAGTGGATAATAAAATACTGACAATCGGATACGTTTGCCGGGCCGCGCGGGCTGCATCCAGGGTGTCGATCATATTCTGTAGTGCGTCGCCGTCCCGACTGGGCAGTACCAGATCACTCATGACGATGTCGGTTTGCGGGGCAGCATGCAGCGCGCGGGCGGCATCTTCGGGCAAGACGATTGTGACTTGAAATCCCCAGTAACTTAAAAAATGCCTCATGCCCGCGTGGCGGCTGACGCGCGACTCAACAACCAGTAGCTGTTTACCGACAAAATCCATCACGTTGCGCTGCATGTAAGGGCTCAGCGGCCCACGTGCAGCCTGTGTGGTGATCGTGAAAATAAACGTGCTGCCTTGTCCTTCCTCGCTTTCCGCGCGAACATCACCATTCATCAATTGCGTTAAGCGCCGGATGATGGCCAGCCCCAATCCGGTGCCGCCATATTTTCGGGTTGTCGATGCATCGGCCTGCGTGAACGGCTGGAAGAGTTTGGCGAGCTGATCGGCTGGGATGCCGATGCCCGTATCTTTTACGCGGCCTTCCAGTTCGAGCTTGCCGTCACTCGTGCGCTTGGCGGTAATGGTTAGTTTGATTTCGCCATGCTCGGTGAATTTGAGCGCATTGGACAACATATTCAGCAAAATCTGCCGGATGCGGGTCCCGTCCCCCAAAATATAAAATGGCACATCTTCGCGGATATCGTAGATGAGCGCGATTTGCTTTTCACGCGCCTTCTCAGCGACCAAATCAAACGCTTCTTCGACTACGGTGATGATCTCAACGGGAATCGCTTCCAGCGTCATGCGGCCCGATTCAATTTTGGAAAAATCCAATACATCATCAATTAAGCGCAGCAACGTATCACCAGATGCGCGAATCAACCGGATGTAATCGCGTTGCTCATCATTGAGAGGGGTTTCTGACAACAAGCCGGCCATGCCCAGCACGCCGTTGAGCGGCGTGCGAATTTCATGGCTCATGGTGGCGAGAAACGCTTCTTTGGCGCGGGCAGCTTCGACAATGCGCACATTCGCCTCACGCATGGCGGACTCAACAGCTTTGCTGTCACTAATATCGCTGATTGAGCCGACGAATCGTGTTGTGCGTCCTTCGGAATTGAACTGCGCAACAGCGCGCGCACGTATCCAGATATATTCGCCGCTTTGTTTACGTACCCGCACTTCGCAGTCAAAAAAAGGCGTCTCTTTCTTAAAATGCCGCACCATCTCTTGCCCAAAACGCTCCACATCCTCCGGGTGCAATTGCGCCCTCCAATCAGTGCTGGTCAGCTGTGATTGGGAGCGGTACCCGAGCATTTCGAAAAAACGCTCAGAAAAATAAGTGCGCCCGCCAGGCTTCAATTCGATATCCCAAATGCCTTGCTGTGAAGAGCGAATCACCAAGTCCAGTTGTTCGCGCTGCTGCGCCAGTTCTTGTTCGAGCTTTTTCTTTTGTGAAATATCGGTAATCGTACCAATCAAGCCGTCAATTGCGCCATCGGCACGCCGCAGGACCTGCTTGGAAATAATGGTTTCAAATGGTTGCCCGTCGGCGTTGCTGATGAACACTTCATTAACTTCATAGTCCGCGTTCGAGGTGCTGAAATCAGTTTTGGTCAAATCATGGTCAACCAGATCAGCGGATAAAGTTTCGCCCTCGTTCGTAAAGTCTTGGTGGGTCTTGCCCAGGACGTCGCGCCGGTTGCGGCCCGACAGCTGCTCCCACGCACGGTTTACCGCCGTAAAGCGGCCTGAGGCATCTTTACGAAAAATCGGATTGGGATTAAATTCAATCAAATCTTCTGTGAACTTAACCTGATCTTGGAGCTTGTCGGTAATGCGTGCGGCCAGCGTTTCAGCCTGTTCGCGAAGACGGGTCAGCAACCAAATGAGTCCGGTTAGCAATAGCGTTCCCAGCATGCCGACGAGTAAGATTGCGCGCGGCGCATCGGATGACAGCTCCTTTTCCAACAAGGGCGTGCTGTCCACCCGCAGGTTCCACAGCTGTTGTCCGGAATTGATATCGAACAGTTGAGAATAGGCCGGTGCCCCCGTTGATGTTGGCTTGGCATCGCTATAGATCATCTGGCTATTGCTCATCAGCGCCAGCGAAAGACGATTCCCAAAATTGGCGTTGATGTACCCAACGACATCATTTAGTCGCACGAAGGAGATAAAGTGCCCGAGCAATGCGCCTTGTTTTGTCGGTATGGCGCCGCCGCCGCCGATGTAGTTTGGCGATAAAGGCTGAGCGGCGAATACGGGAATGACAAATGCAACTATCGCGGGTGGTGTGCCGGATTGGTTATTGGGCTGCGTAAGATTTGTCGGCGTCAAATCATTCTTTGCGAACTGCATCAGGTCAGTGAAGACCATTTTTTTGGAGGTGTCCGCGAGCGCAATGGCTTTTACGATAGCCGGATGTTGCAGTAAGTCGCTAGCGTCGTTGCTGCTGGCGCTAGCACTAACACCGCCACCACCTCCACCACTGACGCCAGAATCCGGTATCGGATCATAATCGCGGTTAAACGATAAAGGGTTGCTGGGATCAACGGATTTATAAACAGTGCGGACTAAGCCGTAGTACTGATGACTCGCATCAGTCTGCGCGTTAAAAAAACCATTCAATTGCGACCATTCAATTTTAGGCACGGCCGCAACCAATGCTGTTGCGCTTTCCATCAGATCGACACTGCGTTGCAGCGCGACGACAAAATTAAGTTGAGCCGCGCGAGCGCTCTCGGCGTAGCGCATTTGGGCTTCGACTTTGGCCCGCTGGTAGCTTTGATAGCTGGCGATGAATGTTGAAAGCAGCAACGCGATGAGGATGATCCAGGGCGCCTCCAGCTTGAGCCGCGAGCGTGGGTTGCCGGGTAATGGCATGGCATTGGGACTCGCGTTGCTCGAGTTAGACAACGTATGCTGATTGTTAGCAGCGCTGCCCGCGGTGTCGCTTTTTATGGCTGGATTCACGGAAATTTTTTGGGAATAGTCACGTTTTTACAATTTCACAATATGCCATCCACAATACGCTAACACAAAATACTACGAGTACCTGCGAGCACATTAAGCAAATGTCGTTGGAAACAGGGTCTGATTTAAATGGCAATATAGACGGCGATATTTGATGTGATTGCGGCTCTGTGGCGCTTTCGTGGCGGCTTTCGTGGCGGTACACTAAGTGTTGAACTTGGTTCATTGGGGTGACAATCCAATCAGAAACATTCAAAAATCAATAATCGGCAAACGGCTTGCAGCCAAAAATTTTGTGATGGCTTTCGATTAAAAAAGCGTCCAAACCCATGGGTTTACAGCGTTCGCTGTTAAGAGTCCTGCCACGAATAGGGCACTTCATTGGACTCAATCAACGCAAAATAGCCGATGAAATCGCTTTCAGTAAGCCAATTTTTGCCTGCCGGTGTTGCGATAATTTGGAGCCGATAAATTAATACCGTGATTGTAAAATATTGTTTTTTATGGTAATTTTTCAGCCTGTTACGAAAGTATCATTTTTTACTTTGCTGGATATTGGTAGGCTTTGAAATTGGCAAGGTTGATTGTTGTCAATATCTTTGTTTAGATTTTCAATTGTTGGCGAGGGCTCAGTTCAACTCAAGTCGCCGAATATTGTTCAAAACGTGCGGTGGCGTTAAAAACAATTAGACCTTTCTTAACATGCACAATATGCAAATGGTCAGAAAAAAAATGCGTTTTTGTTTAATTTTTAATAGCCGCGCGATCGGTGTAATCCTGCCATTGTTGTTTGTGCCATGTGTACTTTTTTCGGTCAACGCAAGTGCCGATATCTATTCCTTCAAAGATGACGGCGGTGTCGTCCACTTTTCCAACTTGCCGCATTTGGATAAACGTTACAAGCTGGTTTACAGGATCCCAACCGCGTTCCAGATGCGCCCCAATGCGTGGTCGCCCAACGGGCCGAAGTTGGTGGATATTTCCAAGTTGGTGCCGATCATCGATAACGCAGCAAAAATGCACGGGCTTGACCCCAAGCTGATCCACGCGGTGATCCGCGCCGAATCTGGCTATAATCCGGGTGCACTGTCACCCAAAGGCGCGGTGGGACTGATGCAGCTGATTCCGGCAACGGCGCAACGCTATGGAGTGAACAACATCAATGATCCCACCGAAAACATTTTTGGTGGCGCACATTATTTGAAGGATTTGTTGAAGATGTTCAATGGCAATACTGAACTCGCGTTGGCAGGCTACAACGCGGGCGAAAATGCGGTGATCCGCGCGGGTCACAAAATCCCGAATTACCCTGAAACGCAGGCTTATGTGCCGAAGGTCATGAGCTTTTATAAAAGCGTTGATTTGAAGCGGTTTGGCGGCGGCTAAACATCCCGACCAAGGTGCGAACCTACTCCTGTATCGTCACCGACCGTTAACTTGCTGGCAACGTCAAATAGTTTCTAGACGAAGCGGGTTCGAGCAATAGGTTGAATCGGGTGATATTTTTAGGCCGCGATTTAATCGCAATACTTAAACCAGCACCAAATTATTACGGTGAATCAGTTCCGGCTCGGCAATATAGCCCAGCCTCGCCTCAATTTCAGTGGTTGCGCAGCGCAAAATTTTTGCCGCCTCCGACGAGGAGTAATGGCTCAAACCCCGCGCCAGCTCTAAGCCTTTGGCATTCATGCAGCTCACCACCTCGCCGCGTTCAAAGCTGCCTTCCACGCTTGTCACACCAATCGGCAGCAAGCTTTTGCCATCTTGCGTCAGTGCTTTCACGGCACCCGCATCCAATATGAAACGACCGCTCGTTTTGAGATGTCCCGCGAGCCAAGTTTTCTTTGCTTGCAAGGATAGCGATTCCGCCGACAGCCGCGTCCCGATTGCCTCGCCGGACAATAGGCGCAGCAGCACATCGGCTTCGCGGCCATCGGCAATGACGGTTGATGCACCGGAAAGTGCCGCTTTTTTCGCCGCCAATATTTTTGTGAGCATCCCGCCGGTCCCCAAGGCTGAGCCGGAGCCACCCGCCATCGCCTCCAGGCGTGCTTCACCCGCTTTAGCCGTGGCAATCAAGGTCGCAGATGCATCCTTGCGCGGATCGGCGCTGAAGAGCCCTCGCTGGTCCGTGAGGATGATGAGTTCATCGGCTTCAATGAGATTCGCGACCAACGCGGCTAGTGTGTCGTTATCGCCAAATTTAATTTCATCTGTCACCACGGTGTCGTTTTCATTGATGATCGGGATGATCTTCAGATCAATCAGGGTCGTCAGGGTTGAGCGGGCATTGAGGTAGCGTTTACGGTCGGACAAATCGTCGTGTGTGAGCAGAATTTGCGCCGTGCCTAAGGCGTGTTCCCGGAACGCCGATTCATAAACCTGCACAATTCCCATCTGCCCGACAGCGGCGGCAGCTTGCAGTTGGTTCACCTGATGCGGCCGCGTCTTCCAACCCAGCCGCTTGATGCCCTCAGCAATCGCGCCGGAAGACACCACCAACACCTCATGGCCCTGAGCGGTCAGTGCCGCGATCTGTCTGACCCATTCATGGATTAACGCGCGGTCAACGCCTGCACCGTGATTCGTGATGAGGGTGGAGCCGATTTTGACGACGATACGTTTTGGTTTTGCCATGAGATAGTTTTGAAACACAAACACGATTACTGGCGGGCGTTTTGAATCGCAACTGGCTCAATTGTCCCGCCAGCAAGAGTAGTTCAATAATAAATGCTTTGAATCCCTTGCCAGCGTTAGACTCTAGGCTTTCTGCGCAATCGGTTTTCCAGCGTCGGTGCAGGCTCCGCTTTGGCTTTGGCGGCTTCCGCAGCCTCTGCGGTAACTTGCTGTTTGAGCGTATCCACATGCTCCATGATGGCAAAAGTGAGGGCGGCGGTTCCTTCGCCTTTCATCGCTGAAATAATGAAGTGTGGACCCTTCCATTTAAGTGCTTTGATGATGGCTTTGACGCGGCGGTCCGCCTCGGCAGGCTCCAGCAAATCCGCTTTATTGAGCACCAACCACCGGGGCTTATCAAACAGCGATTGATCGTATTTTTTCAGCTCGTTGACAATCGCTTTGGCCTCCGCGGTGACCGATTTGATCGGATCTGAAGACTCGTCAAACGGCGCAATATCGAGCAAATGCAGCAACAAATGGGTGCGTTGCAGGTGCTTTAAAAATTGTATCCCCAAGCCCGCACCATCAGCCGCGCCTTCAATCAAGCCGGGCACGTCCGCGATCACAAAACTTTTGTTGTCTGACACGCGCACCACGCCGAGATTGGGGTGCAGCGTGGTGAAAGGGTAATCCGCCACTTTGGGGCGTGCAGCAGAGACCGAGCGGATAAAAGTCGATTTCCCTGCATTTGGCATGCCGAGCAAGCCAACATCCGCCAACACTTTCAGCTCGAAATGAATTTCCTTGGTTTCGCCTTCGGCGCCTTGCGTGGTCTGGCGTGGTGCGCGATTGGTGCTCGATTTGAAATGTTGGTTACCCAAGCCACCCCGTCCGCCCTTGGCGATCAATATTTTTTCTTTGTCGTGGGTTAAATCGGCGATGATTTCTTCCGTCGTTAAATCCTTCACTACTGTGCCAATCGGTACGCGCAGCACGATCTCATCCGCGCCCGCACCTGTGCAACCCGCGCCACGCCCGGGCTCACCGTGTTTGGCGCGGAAAATACGCGCAAAACGGTAATCGACGAGGGTATTGATGTTGACGTCGGCGATTACGTAGATCGAGCCGCCGACACCGCCATCCCCGCCGTCGGGTCCGCCGAAGGCAACAAATTTTTCACGGCGCATAGAGGCCGAGCCGTTGCCGCCTTTACCGGCGTGGACTTCGATCCGTGCTTCGTCAATAAATTTCATAGTAATATTTTACTTATTAAACAGTCCGGCAACAGTAAATCCCACTTTTTGTCGGCTTGGTTGGCATGAAATCGGTGGCAAGGCCAGACAATTTCTTGCGAAAAATGAAACGAAGAATCGCGTAAGCGTTAGCAAAGGCCAGAAAACAAGAGGCCCCGAAGATGACTCTTCGGGGCCTCTTTGTCAGCAGAGCGCCTGCGAAATTACGCTGGCAAAATGCTGACGGTGCGGCGTTTCTGTGCGCCCTTGATGGCGAACAATACCTTGCCCGTTTTCAGCGCAAACAAAGTGTGATCTTTGCCCATGCCCACGAATTCGCCCGCATGGAATTCGGTACCGCGCTGACGCACGATGATCGAACCAGCTGGGATCAATTCTCCGCCGTAGGCTTTAACACCTAGACGTTTTGATTCTGAGTCGCGGCCGTTACGTGAACTGCCGCCTGCTTTTTTATGTGCCATTGTCTGTTCTCCTTTGTCTTAGGCAGTAATTGTACCGATTTGAATCTCGGTGTAATTCTGACGGTGACCCTGACGTTTTTGATAATGCTTACGACGACGCATTTTGAAAATGCGGACTTTGTCAGCACGACCCTGGGAGACAACGGTAGCCGAGACTTGCGCACCCGCCACGAGAGGTTTGCCAATTGTTACGGTTTCACCCGTGCCAACCATCAATACTTCATCAAGGACGATCTGCGAGCCCACGTCTGCCGGTATCTGTTCTATTTTGATTTTTTCACCAGCTTGGACGCGATACTGCTTCCCGCCGGTTTTTATGACCGCATACATGGTTAAACTCCTAAAATAGTTACGTTAATTCACCCATCCAAACGCGTTTTCATGATGCTCCGCTGGTTTTTCATTGAGTGAACCGGCTATTATACGAGCGTCGCGCTTCCCCGTCAATCCAAATAATCGGCTTAAAACAGAGGCTTAGCTTGGTTTTTGGTCTTTAGTGCGCATACCTTTGTAACTTTTTTAGCCTGTTTTGAATTTAATTTTGAAGCGTTGTTTTAGGATTTCACACACCGAATGAATAACGTATCCCCTGAATTGGCCGCGCCTTTCACCACAATACCATCTGCTGCGGCCCCCTCCAGCGCTGCCAGTTTGGAGGCGTTTCGCGATGCGGTTGCGGCTGATATGGAGTCTGTCGATACCGTTATTCGCGCCCGATTGAAATCCGAGGTGGTGCTGATTAACCAAATATCAGAATACATCATTGGCGCCGGTGGCAAACGGCTGCGCCCGGCGCTGGTCGCGCTGACCGGCAATTTGATGGGCGCCAGCAAGGCGCAAACCCATGAGATGGCCGCGGTTATTGAGTTTATCCATACCGCAACGTTGCTCCATGACGACGTAGTGGACGAATCCGATCTGCGTCGCGGCCGCGATACCGCGAATGCTACTTTCGGCAATGCGGCGAGCGTGCTGGTAGGCGACTTTTTGTATTCGCGGGCGTTTCAGATGATGGTCGAAGTTGGCTCGGTGCGCGTAATGGGCGTCATGGCAGAAGCCACCAATATCATTTCTGAGGGCGAAGTGTTGCAGCTCATGAATGTCCGTGATCCCGATATTGACGAAGAAAGCTACTTGCGGGTGGTGCGCTACAAAACAGCCAAATTGTTTGAAGCGGCCTGCCGTGTCGGCGCCATTTTGGGTAATGCCACCGCCAGCGATGAAGCCGCCTTGTCAGCTTTTGGTACGCATATTGGCACCGCGTTTCAGTTGATCGATGATGTGTTGGATTATTCCGGCGACGTTTCGGAAACAGGCAAAAACGTCGGTGACGATCTGGTAGAAGGTAAGCCCACACTACCGCTTATCTTCGCCATGCGTGAGGGAACCGAGGCACAGCGGGCGCTGATTCGCCGCGCGATTGAGCAGGGCGACACGGGTGACGAGACTCAACAAGACGCGACTATGGAAGCGGTGATGTCAGCCATTCAAGCCACGGGCGCAGTCGATTACGCACGCGAAGCGGCACGCGCGGAAGCCAAGCTGGCGGCGGATGCAATTTCGCATTTGCCCAATTCCGTTTATCGCGATGCTTTGTTACAATTGTGTGTGTTTGCGGTTGAACGTAAATTTTAGTTTTCGGCGCGCCTGCAGAGCGGACTGATGCGGCGAGCCGGGCAGAATTTTGCAAGTTTTGAGCTGCGCCCGTCTGAGCCTGTGCGATGCACGGGCTTTTTTATGGTGGTTTTTTGTTAGACCGATTTTTTATAATCTAATAACTTTTTTTCATATTTTCAGCATTCGCAAAGTAGAACAATATGGCTGCGCAATTTCATGAACGCGTCTTGAGCGTTCACCACTGGACCGATAACCTGTTCAGTTTCACCACCACCCGCGACCCCTCGTTTCGGTTCCTCAATGGCCAGTTCACGATGATCGGTATCGAGGTCGACGGTAAACCACTGCTGCGCGCCTACAGCATGGTGAGCGCGAATTACGAAGAAAATCTCGAGTTCTTCTCGATCAAAGTGCAAAACGGGCCGCTGACATCACGCCTGCAGCACTTAAAAGTTGGCGATACGCTGCTGGTGAATAGCAAAGCCGTCGGTACGTTGATCTTGGCAAATCTGCTCCCCGGCAGAACGCTTTATTTGCTTTCAACGGGAACCGGCATGGCGCCGTTTATGAGCGTAATCAAAGACCCGGAAACCTACGAACACTTTGAAAAAGTTGTGCTCGTTCACGGCTGCCGCAGCGTGGCAGAATTAGCCTACAACGAGCTGATCACCAATGAACTGCCGCACAACGAATTTTTTGGCGAAACGGTGCGCGAGAAATTGTGCTATTACCCGACCGTGACCCGCGAACCATTCCGCAATCAGGGGCGCGTCACGACCCTCATGGATTCGGGAAAATTGATGGATGATCTCGGCTTACCGCATCTCGATATCGCGCACGACCGCATCATGATTTGCGGTAGTCCGGAAATGCTCAAAGATTCCAAGGATTTGCTCGTCAAACGCGGCTTTGTTGAGGGTCATATGAACACCCCCGGGCACTTTGTGATTGAGCGGGCGTTTGTCGAAAAATAGCGTCCGGCTTGAATCCCCTGCTGCCGCCCAGCGGGCAGGCTCACCGCAATTCCTGAGCGCAACAAGTTCGCCGTCGTAAATCATCACCGGTCATCGCAAGTAATGGGAGGCCATCGCAATGCCTCGCAAGTCGGGTAGCATATTGCCATCGACACGATCGTCGTGTCATTTTTGATCGAGGCAGTGGATGGGCAAAATCATCTTCATGCTGCTCATCGCAGCTATTACGTGGGTTCTGTTTAAGAAACATACCAAGCCGCCCAGCGGTCGCAACGGCAATGGACGCCAAGAGCCGGCCGATGCCACCTCAGTGCCCACCGCCAAGGCTAGTGCCGGCACTAAAAACAGTAGCGCAGGGATGTCTGAACGCATGGTGGCTTGCTCGGCCTGCGGCGTGTTCATGCCCGAGTCGGATAGCGTGCGGTTGAACGACATCGTGAGTTGTCGCGATCCCGTGCGTTGCGCGCATCGCCCCAAGTTCGACGCTAAATGAACGAATCGTACAGTTCAGCCGTCCAGTCGGCCCCACAAACCAGGCAAACGATTGGCCCCGCGCCTCGCGATCTACCGGAGGTCGCGAGGCCAGGCGCTGTTGACGAACGCGCGCAGCAATCACAAGACAAGCTTTGGCAATCGCTCGTTTCGTTTTGCATTTATCGTCTGGTAATCCTCCTGATCTTGGCCGGTTCTTATTGGGGATTTCACCGTTTTCAAGTGGGCGGCGCAATATCGCTGGTGTTGGCGGCAGCGGTCATTACGGCGTACTTTGCAGTGGGTACCGCGATGCTCGTGACCGCGCAGATGCGCATGCCCAGCAAGCCCGCAATGCACCTCACCGCGCAAGTGGTGGTTGACGTGGTTGGCGTTACGCTGCTGATGCACGCCTCCGGCGGCATCAAGAGCGGTATCGGGCTTTTTCTGCTGATTACGCTAGCAGCG
Source organism: Burkholderiales bacterium (assembly GCA_025360815.1). GTDB lineage: Bacteria > Pseudomonadota > Gammaproteobacteria > Burkholderiales > Usitatibacteraceae > UKL13-2. Next base: position 10,128 of record JANYBL010000110.1, on the reverse strand, counting down.
GCGGCCTTGGTGTCGCGCGGGCGCATGGCATTTTTTCATGCTGCGTTGGCAGCGTTGGCGGTGTTGCTGGAACAGAGTTGGCAGCTGTTATATTTCGATGGTGCGGCCAATGATTTTGTGCCAGCGGGCTTGTTGGCGGCGACGTTTTTTGTCGTGGCAGGCTTGGGCTATACCCTGGCAAAATACGCAAGCGGTGCCGAAAAAATTGCGGAGGCGCGGGGGATCGACTTGGCCAATTTGGCGCAAATTAACGAGCTCGTGATTCGCGATATGCAAGATGGTTTTGTCGTTGTCGATGAGCGTGGCATGATTCGCCAGCACAATCCGCAAAGCGCGGCGATGGTCGGCGGCTTACAAAATGCCACCGGTCTGTCGCTGGCGAGTGCCGCGCCGCAGCTCGCGGTGTTGCTCGAAAATTGGCGACGCGACCAGTCGCAAGCCCATCCCCACGCACGCGTGTTCCCGATGATGCGCGATGTCACGACGCAAAAAGACTATCAGGTGCGATTCTTGGCGATCGGCGATAAAACGCCCGCGCCGACCGTCGTTTTTTTAGAAGATGCCGGCCGTGTACGCGCGCAGGCGCAGCAAATGAAATTGGTTGCGCTTGGCCGCTTAACCGCCTCGATTGCGCATGAAATCCGCAACCCGCTGTCGAGCATTAACCATGCCGCTGAATTGTTAAAGGAAGATGTTGGGCGCAGCGAGGCGGACGCGCGGCTGCTAACAATTATTGAGCAAAACGCGCACCGGTTGGATCGCATGGTGCAAGAGGTGTTGTATCTGAATCGTCGCGATCGCGCACATCCGGAGCCCATTGACGCGGCGGCTTATCTAGAACAATTTGTGCGTGATTTTTGTGGCAATGAAAAGATAGACCCTAGGGTGATCGCCGTCGAGCTTGGCACGACGCGCCGGATCGTGTTTGACCGTAGTCATCTTGATCAGATTGTATGGAATCTAACGCGCAACGCCTGTCGGCATAGCCAAGGCTTGGCAGGTAGCGTAAAAATCAACGTACAAAGTGCGCCCGTGAATACGATTGCAAAACCCAATGTGCCGGACATGATGTGGCTCAGCGTGGAGGACGATGGGCCGGGCGTCGCAGTTGATGCCATGGCGCATTTGTTTGAACCATTTTTTACCACCGATAGCCAAGGTACCGGTCTGGGGTTGTATATTGCGCAGGAGCTGTCGGAAGTGAACGGCGCACGAATTGAATATTTAGCGAATGAGCGCGCTGCGCCAATTCGCGGCGCGTGTTTTCGCATTACGATGAATGGGGCTTGAGCCCGCAACGATAATCGTTGCGCAAGCTGGCGCGTGATCAATAATCATCCGCCGCAAACTGGATCGATGAAAATCAACATTTGAAACGGGGAAAACGACACCACCATGGCAGCCAAATACGTATTGATTGTTGATGATGAGGCGGATATTCGCGAACTATTGGTGCTGACGCTGATGCGTATGGGCATTGAGGCCGATACCGCCGCCACCTGTGAGCATGCGTTCGCGAGGCTTGCCGAGCGAAGCTACGATTTATGCCTGACTGATATGCGTTTGCCCGATGGTGATGGCCTGACGGTTTTGCAACATATCGCCGCGCATCACGGCAACACACCGGTCGCGGTGATTACCGCCTATGGCAGCACTGAAAACGCGGTGGCCGCCCTCAAAGCCGGGGCGTTTGATTACATCTCCAAGCCGATTCAGTTAAAGCAATTACGCGAGGTCATTACGTCCGCCTTGAATTTGCCCAATTCCTCGGGCGGGTCGGGCGTGTTGGCGATAACGGGTGAGCGCGGACGCAAATCAGCCCAGCATGGCGACAAGGTTGCAGCACAGCCATCAGCCGCTGCCAACGGCACCGTCAACGCTGGCGGGCCGCGCCTTTTAGGCGAATCCGCGCCGATTGCAAAAGCCCGCGAGATGATCGGCAAATTGGCGCGGAGCCAAGCGCCGGTATACATCGCTGGCGAATCGGGAAGTGGCAAAGAAGTTGCCGCGCGGTTAATCCATTCCGGCTCGGCCAGACGAAATGCTGAATTCGTGGCCGTGAACTGTGGAGCGATCCCGGAGAACTTAATGGAAAGCGAATTTTTCGGCTATAAAAAGGGTGCGTTCACCGGCGCGGATTCGGATAAAAACGGTTTCTTGCATGCGGCCGATGGCGGCACATTATTTTTGGATGAAGTCGGTGATTTGCCGCTGCTGATGCAGGTAAAACTGCTGCGGGTGATTCAAGAAAAGAAGGTGCGAAAACTCGGCGAAACAGCCGAGGCTCCGGTGGATTTCCGCATCATTTCGGCAACCCATAAAAATTTAAGCGATAAGGTTGCCGCGGGCGAATTTCGGCAGGATTTGTTTTATCGCCTGAACGTAATCGAACTCAAGATGCCGAGCCTGCGCGAGATTCCCGAAGACATCCCGCTGATGATTCAACAGGTCTTGGAAAAGCTTGCCGCGCAGGTGCAAATGCTGGTGCCGGAGCTGACCAAAAACGCGCTCAATGCGCTTATGGACTACGACTATCCCGGCAATGTACGCGAGCTGGAAAATATTTTGGAGCGCTCGCTCGCGTTGTGCGATGGCAAGGTGATCGATACGGCAGATTTATACCTCACCGAGGCGCGTGACACGACCAGCAGCGGCGCCGCTAATTTATCGGGCGAGCGCACTTTGCCGTTGCATGAATATCTCGACCAGATCGAACGCCAACAGATCATGAAAGCGCTTGAAGCCACGCGGTTTAACAAGACGGCGGCCGCCAAGGTGCTGGGGATCACGTTTCGTTCGCTCCGTTATCGTTTGGATCGCTTGGGGATTGAGTAATCGGCATGCGGCTCTTGTTGAACCCAAAAAGCGCACCAAAACAGCCAAACTTGATTTATCGGAACACAAAATAGCTAACGATAATTAAGACCGCGCCCCAATCAACACCGCAATCAACGCCCAACGGTGCTTTTCAGCACAGATTAGACTACAAGCTTTTGTCAAAACACGAGCATCGGCGAGCCTTCCCACGATTTTTTGGCTGGGAAAGCCCGCCATTTCTGGCTCTTTTCCTTCTTCAGACATTACTTTAACGCGAGGCCTCTTTTGGGGCCATTTTGCGTGCTTGAAGTGCTTGTTTTTATTCAATAAATTCAGGTAAATAAATTACAGTTGCATTTTCTTGAAAGCGCACGATATAGTGTGTTCTGCCCGCGCTGACACTAGATATTGTGTCGGTTGTGGATATTTCTGTTCTTAACTAGTCTCATAAGGTTGGGACGCACGGTGGATAGCTTGTGGATAACTCTGGAATTCTTGCACACTTTCAGACGTGAAGCCCCATTTGTCTCCGTGCTCGGCAGCGCCATGTAGTGAAGCGATCCATCATCGCTTGCCTAGATAGCCCTGTTTCGCCAGAAAGCTTCGCTGGTTTGGTTTGGTTGGAAGTGCCAGAACAAAGCGGTTGTTGGCGAATCAGTAGACGTAACGTGTTGTATTTAAAATCAAAAAAGTATCTATTAGGAGACACACCCATGCGACAGGCATCCGACATTGCGACGGCGAATCCCGTATTCAGTAATCAACTCATGACACCCCAAAATTCCAGTGCAAACGATTCCGCCGAATCGACATATTCTGCCTACAAAATCATCCGTCGCAATGGCTCTATTGGTCCGTTTGCGCCGGACAAGATTGCAATCGCCCTGACCAAGGCTTTCCTCGCCGTCAACGGTGGTCACGAGGCCGCGAGCGCACGGATGCGCGACCAAGTGCGTGAGCTGACCCAATCCGTGGTCGCCGCGCTGCTGCGTTTCAAACCTTCTGGTGGGACGTTTCACATTGAAGAAATTCAGGATCAGGTTGAATTAGCGCTGATGCGCGGTGGCGCCCATGAAGTCGCCCGTTCTTATGTGTTGTATCGCGAAAAGCGCAACCTAGAACGCGCCCAAGCGAAGGCCAAGGCACCAGCCGTTGCGGCTGTTACGCTCAACGTCACGGTGGACGGCAAAAAAATCCCGCTTGATACCGATTTTTTGTTTGGCGTGATCCAAACCGCCTGCGCGGGCTTGGGTGAATTCGTTGAGCCGAACGGTATTTTTGACGCCACACTCAAAGATTTGTACGACGGCGTGCCAGCGGATGAAGTATTCAAAGCAGCCACCTTGGCTGCTCGTACACTGATCGAAAAGGATCCCGCCTATACCAAAGTCACCTCGCGTTTGCTGATGCACACGATTCGTAAAGAAGTGTTAGGTGAGGAAACCGTGCAAGCCGATATGGCCACACGCTATGCCGAATATTTCCCGAGCTTCATCAAGAAGGGCATTGCCGCAGAATTATTAGATGAGCGCCTCGCGCAATACGACCTGAAAAAACTTGGTGCTGCGCTGAACCCCGAGCGCGACGGCCAGTTTACGTACCTTGGTTTGCAAACCTTGTACGACCGATATTTCTTGCATATCGACGAAACCCGTATTGAATTGCCGCAGGCGTTCTACATGCGTGTTGCGATGGGTTTGGCGTTGAATGAAGTAAACCGCGAAGCGCGCGCGATCGAGTTTTACAACGTGCTATCAACCTTTGATTTCATGTCGTCTACGCCCACGCTATTCAATTCCGGCACCCGTCGCTCGCAGTTGTCTTCCTGCTACCTCACGACGGTGGCTGATGATCTCGATGGCATTTATGAAGCGCTGAAAGAAAACGCGCTGCTCTCTAAATTTGCCGGTGGCCTGGGTAATGATTGGACACCAGTGCGCGCACTCGGCAGCCGCATCAAAGGCACGAACGGCAAATCACAGGGCGTGGTGCCGTTCTTGAAGGTGGTGAATGACACCGCCGTCGCCGTCAACCAAGGTGGCAAGCGCAAGGGCGCGGTCTGTGCGTATCTTGAAACATGGCATTTGGACATCGAAGAGTTTTTGGAATTGCGTAAAAACACCGGCGATGATCGCCGCCGCACACACGATATGAACACCGCAAATTGGATTCCCGATTTATTCATGAAGCGCGTGATGGAAGGTGCAAACTGGACATTGTTCTCGCCATCCGATGCCATCGATTTGCACGATAAATTCGGTAGAGTGTTTGAAGAAGCCTATGTGCGCTACGAAGAAAAAGCGGCACGCGGCGAATTGAAATTATTCAAAACGGTGCCCGCCTTGTCGCTTTGGCGCAAAATGCTCTCGATGTTGTTTGAGACCGGTCATCCATGGATCACCTTCAAAGACCCCTGCAACATTCGCTCGCCGCAAAACCATGTCGGCGTAGTGCACTCATCAAATCTTTGTACCGAGATCACACTCAACACCAACGACAGCGAGATCGCGGTCTGTAATTTGGGTTCGGTGAATCTGGTGCAGCACATGACCACCGGCGCAGACGGCGTGAAATCACTTGATCACGCCAAACTAAAATCCACCATCACCACCGCCATGCGGATGCTCGATAACGTAATTGACATCAACTATTACGCCGTCAAAAAAGCACGTGATTCCAACTTGCGCCATCGTCCGGTGGGCTTGGGCATCATGGGCTTTCAAGATTGCCTGCATGAGCTGCGTGTGCCTTATGCCTCGCAGCCCGCGGTTGAATTTGCCGATACCTCGATGGAAGCCGTTTGTTATTACGCTTACTGGGCATCAACCGAATTGGCTGAAGAGCGTGGCCGCTACTCAAGTTATCAAGGCTCGCTGTGGGATCGCGGTATTTTGCCGCAAGATTCCGTAGCGCTGTTGAAGGAAGAGCGCGGCGGCTATGTTGAAGTCAATATGGCGAGCGCGATGAATTGGGATAGCTTGCGTGCTCGTGTCAAGCAATACGGCATGCGTAATTCCAACTGCGTGGCCATCGCACCGACTGCGACTATTTCTAACATCATCGGTGTCTCCGCCTGTATCGAGCCAACCTATCAAAATCTGTATGTGAAATCGAACCTCTCTGGTGAATTCACCGTGGTCAATGACTACCTGGTGCGCGATTTGAAGTCGCGCGGCTTGTGGGATGAGGTCATGATCGCCGACATCAAATATTTTGACGGCTCGTTGGGCAAGATTGACCGTATCCCGGCTGAATTGCGCGCGCTATACGCGACTGCATTTGAAGTCGATACGACATGGATCATTGAGGCCGCATCCCGTCGCCAAAAATGGATCGACCAGGCGCAGAGCCTGAATATTTACATGGCTGGCGCATCGGGCAAAAAACTCGACGACACCTATAAGTTTGCATGGCTGCGCGGCCTTAAAACCACCTATTACCTGCGCACCTTGGCGGCGACCTCGGCTGAGAAATCCACTGGCCGTGGCGGTGAATTAAATGCTGTTCCCGTTAGCGGCGGCATGGCCGCCACCGGGATGGGCGCGATGAGTGCTGCTGGCAGTGGCTCGAACGCATTTGGCGTGTCCGGATTGGTGGCGGCATCAGCATTCGGCGACGGCGCGGGTGATGGTTTTGCTGAAGGCGCGAAATTTTGCTCGATCGACAACCCGGAATGCGAGGCCTGCCAATAATCTCAGAACAGTTGCGACCTGTGCCAGCCGCGCTGTTTTGATCGCATGTCGTAAAAATAACCGACAACATTTTTTAACACCACTGAAAAGGACCAACGATGCAATTTCATATTTTTCAGGATGTACGGCTCGAATGGCGTTGGCAGTTAAGCAGTGACGAAGGCAAGAAAATTGCCGACTCCGGCCACGGCTACCGCGACAAAGATGCCTGCTTGAACACGATCTCGCAAGTCAAGGGATCTGAACAAGCCATCGTGCTAGAAAATGTAACCAGCCTGATGAATACCGAGTTATTACAAATGCCCGGATTTTTTCGACAACACTAACCAAGCAATACCAAGCCACCGCCCCCAACCCACTCGCCCAAAAGGGCGCGGTGGCCATCGATTCAGGCCAGAAGATGGCCGCCGCATGAGGCAAGATGCAGAATGTCGTTATGGTCGATACGATCAAAAACAGTAACCAGTGCGGGTAATGCGCAACAAAGAACAGCGAATGAGTAACCGGCAATATGTAAGATGCAGTGAGTGAGATGCAGTAAGTAAGATGCAATAAGTACAGGCAACAGGCAACAGGCAACAGGGAATAAGTCCCCCGCAACAAACCCAAGGAGGCAACATGGTCTTCCATCTTTATCAAGATATTCGTAACGATTGGCGCTGGTATTTAGCTGCACCTAACGGTGCCAAACTCGCGACCGCCGCAGAAGGCTATAAACGCCGTGCCGATTGCGTATTGGCGATCAAGCGGATGCGCGAAGCCGTCGCAGCGCCGGTTTTTTATGACAACTTTGGTAGCTTGGCCGATACGACTTACGGTGCACGATTAGCTGTCGCAAATTAGCAAGATAATGGTGAGTGCGTCTGTAAATGGTTACGACGCATTACTGAAAGGAAATCGTATGGGTCTGATGAGCTTTTTGAAAACTGCCGGTGAAAAATTGTTTCACCACAAAGATGTCGAAGCCGCGCACGAGGCCGCCGCTGCTGCGCCCGATGATGAAGCGTTAAAAGCCGCCGCCGAGGCGCAAAACACCGCAGCATCCGAAGCGATCGTAAACTACATCCGCGCCCAGCCTTTGGATGCAAATGCGCTTGATGTCGCCTTCGATGGTGCCTCGGGTACGGTGAATGTTTACGGTGTTGCCGATACCCAAGAAACGAAAGAAAAAATCCTGCTCTGCTGCGGCAATGTAACCGGTGTCAGCACCGTGAATGACAAAATGGAAGTTGCCGAGCCGGCCGATGAATCAACCTATCACGAGGTCGTGAGTGGCGATAATTTAAGCAAAATTTCAAAGGCCGCCTACGGCGATCCAAACAAATACATGCTTATTTTCGACGCAAACAAACCGATGTTAAGCCACCCCGACAAAATTTATCCCGGCCAGGTGCTGCGCATTCCGCCGCTAAATGAATAACGTTAAACGCAACAGCCAAACCGTAATAGCCAGGCCGTAATAGCCAGGCCGTAAACAATGCAGTAAACAGCAACGCCGATGCTTTCGCTTCAACCGTTTTATAAGCACCAAGCTGCGGCCACCGGAAACTGTTAGCAACATTCACCATTGCTAACAGTTTCCCAAAACAGACCTATCTAAAACAACAGGAGCCACAAATGTCTTTAACTTGGGATGACACACCTTCCGCCACCTTGCCAACACCGACGCCCGCTGCGCCGACGCCAACGCCGCGCACCGATGCAACCTCAACCTACAATAACCTAGCCGCCCGCGCCCACATGGCCACTGGCATCCTCGCCCGTGAATTTGCGGCAGATTACGCTGTCGATGCAAAGTCCGGTTTTGACAACGCCAAACCGGCTGATATGACTGCCGATACCGCGCACATGGATCAGCGTTTCAACCGTGTTCGCGCCGAAGACAAACGCGTCATCAACGCCAAAACTGACGTGAACCAGCTTGTCCCGTTCAAATACAAATGGGCATGGGATAAATATTTGGCGGGCTGCGCGAACCACTGGATGCCGCAAGAAGTGAACATGAACCGCGACATCGCCACCTGGAAAGACCCGAACGGTTTAACCGATGACGAGCGCCTGCTCATCAAACGTAACTTAGGCTTTTTCGTCACCGCCGATTCACTCGCCGCCAACAATATCGTGCTCGGTACCTATCGCCACATCACCGCACCTGAGTGCCGCCAATACCTGCTGCGCCAAGCGTTTGAAGAAGCCATCCACACCCACGCCTACCAGTACATCGCCGAAAGCTTGGGCCTCGATGAAGCGGAGATTTTTAACGCCTACAACGAAGTCAAATGCATTCGCGATAAAGATCGTTTCCTGATCCCGTTTATCGATACCTTGTCAGACCCTAATTTTAAAACCGGCACGTTTGAAAACGACCAGAAATTATTGAAGTCCCTCATCGTCTTTAGTTGCATCATGGAAGGCTTGTTTTTCTACGTCGGCTTCGTGCAAATCTTGGCCCTTGGCCGTCAAAACAAAATGACCGGTGCTGCTGAACAGTATCAATACATCTTGCGCGACGAATCCATGCACTGCAATTTCGGCATCGATCTGGTTAACACCATCAAGCTCGAAAACCCGCAGCTCTGGACCAACGAATTCAAGAAAGAAATCGAAGCCCTCATGCGCGAAGGCGTGCAGCTCGAATACGCGTATGCCGAAGACACCATGCCCCGCGGCGTGCTCGGCCTCAACGCCCCCATGTTCAAAGAATACCTCCGCTTCATCGCCAACCGCCGCGCGCAGCAAGTCGGCTTGGATGTGCTCTATCCGGGTGCCACTAACCCATTCCCGTGGATGTCGGAATTGATTGACTTGAAGAAAGAAAAGAATTTCTTTGAGACGCGCGTGACGGAGTATCAGACGGGTGGGGCGTTGAATTGGGAGTGATTAGTTAGATAGGTGCGAAGTGGAACAAATTATTCAGCTTGGTAATGTTGCCAATATGGGGCGATTGAAAAGAATCGCACCCATTAAAAGGGAACAGCGAGAAACAAACCTCGATCTTTTTCCTCTCGATGTCACTAGGGTAGATCCACCGCGCAGCGGAGCAGATTCGCTCGCTAACGTTATTGCCGTGGATGGCCTTCAGTACACCGTGAAAAGCGCAAACCACAGAACTGAATTACCCGTTTCCGAATGGATTTGTTATCACTTGGCCGAGGCATGCGGTATTGCGGTACCGACTGCCAAAATATTGCGAATGCCAAGCGGAGAGTTGGTTTTTGGATCACGCTGGGCTGGTGGCGTTTACACACAAACTGGCCACACTAATACGCCAGACCAACTATTGGAAAGATTATTTGCACCAAGCCGTCTTTGGGCACTCTATGCGTTCGATATTTTTGTACAAAATTTTGATCGGCGAATTGCAAATTTGATATTTCAGTCAGTGGATGCGAAAACCAACGTTCTTGCTATTGATTTTAGTAGGGCTCTGCTTTTCCATCCAATTCCATTCGGTCATCCGTCGGCATTGCCTATTGACTGTGCGACCAGAAAATTAGCTCGAGTTGTGAGCAGAGTTCATTCTGTTTCGCATGAGGAGTGTGATCGGGTCTTGTCGAAGCTAGATCAAATCAATGCAAATCATTTATCTACTTGGTTGAGACATGCGCCTGCCGAGTGG
>JANYBL010000108.1 GCA_025360815.1 Burkholderiales bacterium | reverse complement strand
TGTAGATTCAAATGCGACTCAAGCAGCGTCTGGTGGCGGAACATTTACCCGAGTATTGGTGAGCGCAACATCGGGCCGGGCCGGTGCATTGGATGAACGGCAAAACTTTGCAATCTGGTTCAGCTTTTACCGCACCCGCATGCTGCTGACCAAGAGTGCGATTAGCTTGGCTTTCGTCGGTTTGAGCAATAACTATCGGGTCGGTTTCATTAATACAAATCCTGGTAGCCCCGTCAACCCGAATAACTATCTTGCAATTGGCGATTTTGATACTGCGCAGCGTACCGCTTGGTTCAGCAAAGTGGCCGCCCAGACCTCTGCCGGTGCCTCGCCGGTTCGCGAAGCATTGGCTCGCGTTGGCCGTCACTACGGCGGCAAACAGGATGGCATTAACACTGGCATGACCGGTGATCCCGTGCAGTATTCTTGCCAGCAGAACTTCACGATCATGACCACCGACGGCTATTGGAATAGCGCGGCGGAAACGGTAGGGCCGGTACAACTGGATGGGACAACGCTGGTCGGCCAGCAGGACAGCCCGATTACGCCAACGAGCGGTTTGGCACCGCGCCCGATTTACGACGGGTCAACCGATACCGCTGTAGTTTTGACCGGTAAAAATAACGCTTATAACTATGCGCCCTGTTCGGCAGGGTATTCGCTTGTTAGCACCAATCAAAATCTAAAGAGCACCAGTCAAAACTTGCTGAGTACATCGTATGAAACGCTGAGCACCAACCAGAAGCTGCTTAGCACCAACCAAAACTTAAAGAGCACCAACCAGAACTTGCAAAGTTCCGTGCAAAATGTCCAAAGCACGGTGCAAAACCAGCAAAGCACAATACAAAAGTTGCAAAGCACGAATCAGAACTTACAAGACACCACGCAAACAACCCAGAGCACTACGCAAAACACGCAAAGCACCTTGCAAAATCGCCAGAGCACCAACCAAAATTTGCAGAGTACGGCGCAAAACACCCAGACCACATCCCAGATAACACAAACGACTTCGCGCACCACGCAAAGTACCAATCAGAATCTGCAAAGCACGAATCAGAATCTGCGGAGCACCAATCAAAACAATCAGACAACCCTGCAAAATCGGCAGAGTACCAATCAGAATCTCCGGAGCACGACGCAGAATCTGCAGAGCACAACACAGACCACGCTCAGCACTTCGCAGGTCACCCTGAGCACCTTGCAGATCAAACAAAGCCAGACGCAGAATTTGCAGAGCACCACGCAAACAACGCAAAGCACGAGCCAAATTACACGCAGTACGGCACAAACTTTACAAAGCACTGTGCAAAATTTGCAGACTCAGACGCGTGTCTCGCAAAGCACGTTGCAGTACTTCCGCTATGATGCCAGCACCGAGCTTTCTTCACCGGTTGCACCGCCCTGCGTAACGACGGGTGTATTTACCTGCTCATCGGTCGCAACAGGGCCAACATTGGTCGCGTCTTGTACGGCTGCGTCGCCCGTTTCGGGAAACAACTTTATTGCAACAACGTGTGCAACCACGGTTGTTGCCACTAATGCACCCGTCGCAAGCTGTACGCCTTCGGCTGCAAGCTCGGCAAATGGATTCACGACCACCACGTGCTCCACAAACAACACCACAAGTGTGCCGGTTGCAAGTTGTACAACGGCTTCAGGTTCGGCAGGTAATAATTACACAACTACAACATGCACACCGAACAATAGCGGCCCAACCGCGGTTGCATCCTGTACGGCATCGTCGGCATCGTCGGGCAATGGCTATGTAACAACAACCTGCGGTGCGGTCAATACCGGACCCACCGGTGTTTCAAGCTGTAGCCCGATCAGCCCGACTATTGGTAACAGCTACACCACCACCACGTGCGCAACGCCCACAGCGGGTCCAACGGGTGTTTCCAGTTGTACGAATGCCTCTGCAGGTTCTGGCAATAGCTGGACGACGACGACCTGCACAACCAACAACACATCGAGTGTGCCGGTCGCATCTTGCACGCCGCAGACGGGCGGTTCTGGAAATGCATGGTTAACGATTACTTGCGCAACCACGCCAACGGGACCAACCGGCGTTTCAACCTGCTCACCCATTGCAGCATCGTCCGGTAATAGCTATACGGCTACTACTTGCGGCACCGCTACCACTGGCCCGACGGGTGTGGCGAGTTGCACGCCAGCGACGGCTGGTTCGGGCAATAGCTGGACAGCGACCACGTGCGCGGCGAATAATCCGCCGATCAAACAGGTTTTAAGCTGTACCGCGTCCGGCCCGACAGCCGGAAATGGTTACACCACAACAACATGCCCTGCGCCGATCGTCACCACGAGTGTGCCCGTAGCGACTTGTACATCCGCCCTCGCCAACCCGGGAAACAGTTACACCACCACGACCTGCCCTGCGCCTATCGTGACGACCAATGTGCCGGTGGCAAGTTGTACGGCATCGGGAGCCAATTCGGGAAATAGCTTTACATCCACAACCTGTTCGCCGTTGAGTACTGGACCGACCCCTGTTCTAACGTGTATTGCAGTTGCAGCGAGTGCGGCCAACAGCTACACGGCAACAAGCTGCCCCGCGCCAACAGTGACCACCAATGTGCCCGTGGCAAGCTGTACGGCGGCAGTCGCTAGCTCTGGCAACGCCTTTACAACAACCACCTGCCCAGCGCCGCTCACGACAACCAATGTCCCGGTCGCGACGTGTACCGCATCTGCCGCGCTGGTGGGCAATAGCTGGACCACGATCACCTGTCCCGCTCCAATTTCCACCTCGAATGTGCCGGTTTTATCCTGCACTCCGTCTGGTGCAAATGCCGGCAATGCATACACGACCACAACTTGCGTGGGGCCAACAATATTGACAGGTCCAACAGTTGTGGGGTCATGCACCACTGTTGCGCCAAGTGCAGGAAATTTATTTGTTGCGACGACCTGCGGCAGCATCGTTACAGGGCCAGTTGGCGTTACCACCTGCACACCACAAACCGCTAGCCTGGCTAACGGCTGGACAACCATCACGTGCGGTACGAACAATACAACCAGTGTCCCCGTGTTGACTTGCACCCCGTCTGGCCCAACAGCTGGCAATGGCTACACCACCACCACCTGTCCGCCGCCGAACGTAACAACAAATGTGCCAGTCGCAAGCTGTACGGCGTCTGCGGCGAATGCCGGCAATGCCTTCACATCGACAACCTGTTCCCCGTTGGCATCTGGACCTACGTCGGTGGCGTCTTGCACGACTTCGGCAGCATCGGCGGGCAATAGCTGGATCGCGACGAGTTGCGGTGTTGTAAATACTGGGCCAACCGGCGTTGCTTCCTGTACGGCTGCTGCGGCAGTACCGGGAAATGCTTACACTACAACCAGCTGTAATTCCGTAGTAACGCCCAATACACCGGTCGCAAGTTGTACGGTCACCGCCGCGGTAGCTGGTAACAGCTGGACAGCGACCAGTTGCCCGGCACCTGTTGTGACGACCAGTGTTCCGGTTGCAAACTGTACTGCTGCCGCTGCGTCCGCAGGCAATAGCTGGACCACGATCACCTGTCCAGCACCTACAACTAGCGGCCCAACGGCTGTGGCTAGTTGTACGCCAGTTGGGGCATCCGCTGGAAACTCCTATGTTGCGACTACTTGTCCAGCACCCAACGTAGCAACCAATGTGCCAGTCGCAAGTTGCACTGCCGCCGCCGCCAGTTCAGGCAATACTTGGACCACCACCACTTGTCCAGCACCCAACGTAGCAACCAATGTGCCAGTGGCGTCCTGCACGGCGGCGCTTGCCAGTGCGGGCAACAGCTTCACCACTGTCACTTGCCCAGCACCCGTAGTAACGACTAGTGTCCCTGTCGCTAGCTGCACTGCCGCCGCAGCCTCGTCTGGCAACAGCTGGACCACCACCACTTGCCCCGCACCCATTACGTCTGGACCGACACCGGTTGCTACCTGCACGCCAGTCGCTGCCAGTTCAGGCAATAGTTTTGTGGCGACAACCTGTCCGGCACCGATTCTGACTGGCCCGACCGCGGTCGCGAGCGGATCGTGCAGTGCGGCATCACCTGTCGCCGGCAATAACTTTGTCACCACTACCTGCGGTGTGGTCAATGGCGGACCAACGGCCGTGCAGACTTGTACCGCCTCGTCCGGAACATTGGGCAATGGTTGGGTCACCACAACTTGCGGTAGCAACACCACCACTGCAGTTCCGGTTGCCAGCTGTACGCCCTCGTCTGCAACTGCGGGCAACAGCTGGGTTACCACCACTTGCCCACCGCCGAACACGACCGCCCCCGTGACCCCAATATTGGGCTGCGTCGCCTCGGCTGCATCTGGTGCGAATAACTTTGTCACCACCACCTGTGTTGCCGTACCCGGCCAAAAAGTTCAGTACGCCACCACGACAAGTGTAACGACGACGCAGTATAGCGGTGGCACACAGGTGAGCCAATCAACCGCGCCGACGACGACCACCAGCGCCGCCGATTTGAACGGTGTCTGCTACACGCCCGGCATCAATACGTTACCGTCCATCTTAGGGTTGACGGCACCCGGCACCACCGATCCGATTTTAGGATTGCTGCCACCGGCACTGCCAGGCGGCTGCACATCTTGGCCTTGTACGACCAGTGGAACAACGAATACAGGTAGTGTGAATTCGCTATCAGACGTTGCCCAGTATTATTACGCGACTGACCTGCGCCCATCGATGCCGGACAACGTGCCATCGTCTAACTCCGGACCTGAGGACGACCGTGCACCGTGGCAGCATATGACCACATTCACCATTGCCTTGGGCGTTACCGGGACGGTGAATTACAACCCCAATTACAAAACGGCCGCGACCGGGGACTTTGCGGATATTCGTACCGGTGTTAAAGATTGGCCTGTATGGCCAGACCCGACATATAACTATGTCGCCTCGCCGACGTTATACCAAAGTGCACGTGCTATCGACGATTACTGGCATGCGGCGGTGAATGGACGCGGGTTATATTTTAGCGCCGGCGATCCGACATCCGTTGTTAATGGATTGTTGGCTGCGCTGAATGGCATTACCGCCCAACTCGGGGCCGGTGCTGGTGCCTCGATTGCTAACCCAGTACTCACGCCGACCAGTAATTTCTCCTATGCGCCGAGCTTCACGACG
>JANYBL010000088.1 GCA_025360815.1 Burkholderiales bacterium | reverse complement strand
CCTAACCGCTTCTATACGTATGGGGTAGTCGCTCGCCTGGCGATGCTGGCGGCGGCTAAAGAGCTGGAAAAATTATCTGAGATGATTGATGTGGACGCTATAGTGCTGCCGCCGGAAGCGCGCGCAGCGGCCGATTGATGACTGAAACCGAGTAAAAATTTCCCATGAAAATCGCCTTCATCGTTGACCCTTTGGCGGGGCTTAAAGCGTATAAAGATTCGTCTGTGTTCATGATGCGCGAAGCGGCACAGCGTGGACATGAGGTGTTTGCGTTTGAAATAAAGCATCTTGAAATGCGCCAAGGCCTAGTATCGGCGAGGGTTTCCAGCCTTTTATTGTCCGCCGACAATCACGCCTGGTACAGCATCAAACATCAAGCTCAAATGGCGTTGACTGATTTTGATGCCGTGCTGATGCGCAAAGATCCCCCAGTCGATCAAGCGTATTTACACACAACGCTATTGCTCAGTATGGCCGAGTCGCAGGGTGCTTGCATCATCAATCGCGGTTCTGCACTTCGCGACTACAACGAAAAATTAGCCATTGCGAAATTTCCGCAATTCACCTCACCTACTCTGGTCACGCCGGATATGCAGAGCGTCCAGGCGTTTGTGGATGAGCATCAGGATGTGATTATTAAAAAACTCGATGGCATGGGCGGCACCTCAATTTTTCGTGTGCGCGCTGACGATGTGAATCGCAATGCCATTGTCGAAGTGCAAACCATTGAAGGCGTAAGTGCTGTGATGGTACAGCGCTATATTCCAGCGATCTCAAAAGGTGACAAACGTGTTCTGCTGATTGACGGTAAGCCTGCACCGTTTTCATTGGCACGCATTCCGAAGGCGGGTGAGACTCGCGGCAATCTTGCCGCCGGCGGCAAAGGGGTTGCACAGCCGCTCACACAACGTGATCATGAAATCGCCGAAGCGTTGGGCCCGTCATTAAAAGCAGATGGGCTTGTTATCGTGGGCCTCGATATCATCGGCGATTACTTAACCGAAGTGAACGTCACCTCTCCTACCTGCATGGTAGAAATTTTTGAGCAGACCGGTTTTAATGTGGCCGGTATGTTGATGGATTTACTTGAGCAGCGCCCTTCATTTTAATCAGCCGACACGAATAAATTTCATGCAACACCAGCTTCGCATTGCCCGTCCCGTCAGCGATCTGCCACGGGCGCAATTGATGTATTGCGCGGGGCTGGGCCTTCGTGTGTTGGGTCGCTTTAACGACCACGCAGGCTTTGACGGCGTAATGTTAGGTACAGGCGATGGCAACAATGGTCACTATCACTTCGAGTTTACCCGTTGCCGGACGCATCCGGTGACGCCCGCCTCAACGCCCGAAGATGTGATCGTTTTTTATATTTTAGACGCAAGCGAATGGCAAAAAAGCTGCGCCAACATGCTGGCCGCAGGGTTTCAGCAGGTGACATCGTTTAATCCGTATTGGGATCTTCAAGGCCGCACCTTTAAAGACTTTGATGGCTACCGGGTTGTTCTAAAAAATGCGTGCTGGAATAATAGTAAGTAGATGTGAGGCGGCCTGCAGTTTGACAAACGCGATGATGGGTCACAACCATAAATCAGCATTCAACCGTCGGTCACCCGCTAATTTACGCAATGGTCACCCGGTCAAAATCCACGCCACGTTCGACATAATCTACCAGCGTGACTTGCTTGGGGCTGCCGTGGCCTTGATGAAAAATATCAATGCCGCGCCCTTTTTGCACCAGGCTGGGCGGCACGATCAGGGATTCCTGAATCTTCAGCCCTTCCATGGGCGGCAGACGAAAACCTTGTACGTATGATGTGCTGGTGCGGGCACGCATATCGCCGGAGCGTACCGAGATGGGCTCTGGTTTACCGGGCAGCATGGAAATAGTCACCATGATCTGGCCTTCGGTCTCTTCGATAATTTCACGAACGACACCCAAATAAAAAATACCGGTTTTGCCGACTTTAATGCCGACCAACTTGCCAATGGCAACACCACGCGGCGAGTTGGCGGGTCTCATCAAATGAAAAGCGCCACGGCTTTCATCGATAATTCCCCAAGTTTCGGTGCCGTAATTGAAGTCGGCATATTTTGCGCGGATGGTGGATTCGGAGACTTTGCCGAACATGGCAATATCATTCACTTCCTGTCGCGTGAGTTCGCGCTTGACACCAGGCTGCTCAAATAAATCGCCGGATAAAATAAAATGTGTCTCGGTAATGCCGAACGACAATATCGCCTCGCGTTCGGCCGGGATGCTCGACATCGGGCGAGCCGGATTGCCTTCGCACCATAGCTGGTGCAGGCGCTGCAAATTATCGCGCGCATCAGCGGCACTCCAGTCGGCGGGCAGATCCAGTGCTGCGGGCTCTTCACCGGCGCTGAGTTTTTTTAAACGGCGCCGCAGCGAGCGTGATAAATCACTCACATCAAGAATCCGCACATGGGCTGCGGGCGCAATGGATTCATGAAACGCCGCACCTGCGTTTGACAATAAATCTAGCGCGCATATTGCCACTTGAGCCCCTTGAATACTTTGGATAGCCTGGGCATCTTGTGCCATGGGCGCGGCCGCGGCGAGGATTGATACTTTATGACCAAAGCGTTTTAAAACCCCATCTACAAAATCGATTTGTCGCGGCGAGAGTTCGTATACGTTTGCCAATTGGCCCAGGAGCACGGCGGTATAGGCTTGTGCCACGCTGGAGTAGCCATCCAGGGAGCCGACGGTATCTTTCATTTGCACATGGGCGAGGCCGCGTTCCTCCGCTTCCATCCATTGCAGGTGGAGCCGCATCCATAACGCGTTATCGAACCGGCGATAGATAAAACCGACCATCAACATTTGCAGACCGATATAGCGAATGATGCGCTGAATGATAAGGGCTGCATGATTCGTGAGTGCCTCGTTGGCACCATTGGCGTCAGTCCAGCAGCGACGATAACCAGCCTCCATTTCGGTAATTAAATGACGCGATACATTCCACGCCGCGTAGTCCACTGCCGACAGCGGAATGGTTTTACCGGAATATCGGGCGCGCTGTTCGGACAATAAAAAAGCGACTTTATCGCGCATCAGCTCCATACAAGTAAGGCGCTCCAGCGGTTCGAGGTCGCCGCTGCGATTAACAATCCGCAGTGAATCCAGAATCGTTTGCTGCGCTTGTGCAATATTGGTCAGTGGAATGGATTTAAGCCATGCCTTGCAGGAACGCGCATCAGAAAAAAACAGTGAGCCTGGGTTTGAATTGGGGGACGTTTGAATCGCCATAAAACTCCTTGTCGTTGCTTGTTGTTGCTTTTTACGGGAGTACCAAGATGTGAGGTTGGAATTAAGCGCAGAAAGGCATGTCGTTTGATAGTGCCTGCTGTACGCAATGGGCCCAGTCTACGTTGAAATCTATCGATTGGTTCCGGCGGCCGTTATGGGGCCTCAAATCAGATTCTACTAACGGTGAAATGGCGAGCGCCCAAATTGGCTTGGGGAAAGTTTTATCATTCCGGAATCTTGGAATAACATGCCAATGCAAATGTGGTGTCATATTGCCGAGGCTAGCCAGATTTATCTTGTCGGGCTTGAGTGCTGCGCGCAGTGCGTGTTCGACCCGAAATACCGCCGCCATGAAACTTGTCTGCTCGTCATGGTTGAGATCAGTCATCTCGTTTACATGATCGTTCCAGATGACCCGACAAAAGCCGCGATAGTCATCCCCTTCAGCACCGGTGACGCGGACGACCCGATATTGGGGGTGGCGAAATAACACTTCGCCACCGTCGGCGTCGCATAGTTCACAGGCGGCCATTTTCATCTGCGATGCCGCCGCATTTTTACTGATCAGGGTTGAAATACGGTGTAGCCCGCGGGCGCTATACCGGCATTTGAAATAACCGTTGGGGCCGTCGCATTGGCGTTCATCAGCCATACGACTAGCGAATTATCGCTCGTTCGACGCCAAACAATATCGGTAATCCCGTCGCCGTTGAAATCGCCAGATGCATAAAATTTCCATGACGGATCAGTTGGCAGAAGATTGATGCTTGAGCTCGACACCAGAAGTGAGCTACCGGTGCACGACGCATTTGGGTCGTCGGGGGAAGCTGTCGACGGCGGCAAGGCGAGCCCAAAAGCATTGAGCGACATCAGCTGGATTTCGCCGGTCAGATCATTGCGAAACAATATATCGCCGCGGCTGTTGCCTGTGAAATCGGCGAGCTTTAAAGCCGTAAAGCCGGCAGGAACATTGCCCACCAACAGATTGGCACAGGAGCGTGCCGCGGTCGCCATCAATGCGCGGATCTGTCCATTAGGACTAATGTAAATCATGTCAGCAGCGCCATCATTATTTAGATCCATTGCGCCCAGCAGCGTCCAGTTTAACGGCGCGCCACCACGCTTGCGCGAAACCAATGCCGTATTGCCGTCAGTAAACCAGACATACGACACACCTGTATCCCGTGGATCATCGGCAATATATCGCCACACTAGATCACCGAAGCCATCGCCGTCTAAATCTCCTACCGCCTGCACATCCCAGGTCGGCTTGACCAGCCGCAGTGCGGACTCGCTGGTTTTCAGAAACCCCTTCCACACAAACACGGTAGATCGGCCAATGCTATCGAGCTGGGTTGGGTTTTGAAACGCCAGATCTGATTTGCCGTTGCCCGCAAAATCGGCGATGCCTACCAGGCGAAAGCTTGGCCCCGGATCAATCAAATTGCTAAATGCAAACTGGTTATTCACCAGTCGACCTGCCTGCATTTGGGCGCCGGCAGAGCGCAAGATCAGGCTGCTTTGCCCGCTGCCATCAAGATCAATGCCACCGCGGCGGGAAAGGGCAATCGGTGTTTGCAGATTAAATTTTGCGGTGACTGACGAAGCGGCGCTAACGGTAAGCTGGCAAACGCTGCTGCCGGTGCAGGCGCCAGACCATCCGGCGAAGAGCGAACCCGGGTTGGGTGTGGCGGTCAGCGTCACTGTAGTGCCCACAGCAATAGGTGTGGTGCAGTCAATCCCGCAATTGACGCCGCCTGGATTTGAGGTCACCACGCCGCTACCAGAGCCGACCTGAGTAACCGAAAGCGTGCTGTCGGCAGCGAGTGAGAACGAGAACATGCCGCGTCCGTACGTGGCCGCAATCAAAGTATTGTTGTCATACCAAAACAGTTCGCGTACCCGCACACTGGCGGGGCCGTCGTTGCTGGTGCCCCAGGTTACACCGCCGTTTTCAGAGGTGTAAACACCATTGGCTGCCGCCACATAAAGCCAGTTTGTACGGGTGGGATGTCGTTTGATGTCATGCAGCGTAACGGCGGGCAAATTGCCTGAAATATTAGTCCAGGTGTTGCCGCCATCAATAGTTTGCCAAAGCCGATTGGGCGATAATCCTGAGTAAGCAACCCACACCCGATTCGGATTGCTTTGATCAATGGTGATGCGATTGACCGTACTGGAGGGCATGCCCGGCTTGGTCATCAATTGCCAGGCAGGTGCTGCTGAAAGGCCATCGCTGGTGCGATAAATTTGGGTGGGATTACTACTGGAATTCGAGCCATTATGGCCGACCCAAATCACATTGGCATTGCCTGCTTGTACCGCGATAGCATTGATGTAGTGGCGCGATTGGGTGGGGAGCAACGCGGGCGCCTTAATGGCCGTCCATGATGGATTGGGGTCGCGCACATTATTGGTAGCCCACAGTGAATTAGCACCGACCAGCATGCGGTCACGATTATTGACATCAAGAATAAAGGGCGCTATAAAATTGGCTTGCGCGGTATCCGCGTTGGTGGCTCCGCAATAGGCGATGTTGCTGGAATCTTTTAATGCCTCGGTAATGCCATTGCAAATATACTGGCGCGAATTGAGGTTCACGGTGCGGTGAATAGAGGCATAAACATATTCGCCGTAAAGCGTGCTGTCGTCGAGGGGATCAACGGCGACATAGCCGCCATCGCCACCGGCGAAACGATCCCAGCGGGTATTGGAATTCAATATCAGCGTTCCATTATCTTGCGTGCCGCCAATAATTTTGCCTCCCGCTGCACGGCTGCCGGCGCCACCATAAAATTGAGTGATGCCCATATTGTTGTTTAGATTCACCCATGAACTGGTGCCGTTGGAATTGGCCGTTGAAATATTATTGGAGCGATAGACGCCGCCGTCGTTACCGAAATAGACCACCGGATTGCCTGAACTGAAATCAGGCACCGAAACAATAACGTGATGATCGGCGTGCGGTTGCGGCAAGCCACCGCCGGCACTTTGCCAAGTGCTGATACGCGAAAAATTAAGGCCGCCGTCTTGGGTTTGATATAAATCCAGGCCGCCAACCACGAGATTGTTGCTGTCAGTCGGTGAAACCCAAATCGTGTTGGCATAATCGCCTTGGTCACTCAAATGTTTTGGGTTCGATACCAATGCCCAAGTCAGTCCGCCGTCAGTTGACTTCCAGATTTCGCCTTTGTTGTTGTCGTATGACACATAAACCAGGTCAGGCACATTCGATGCCCATGCGATTTCGATGCGGGCCGTGCCGGACCGTCCTGTGGTGGTGGTGGCGAGTGGGCCGATCTTGGTCCATGAAACCCCGCTGTTGTTGGACAAATAAACCGAGCCATCTTCGCCTGCCGCCAACACGTTATTGGCATTGTTGGGATCGAACTTCACGTCCAGAGTGAGGAAGCTGCCCACTTTAGCCCAACTAGCGCCGGCATCAGTTGAGCGCAGCAATGCGCCTTGCGTCAAATTACTGCTCTTCGAGGTGCCCGCCAATATTAGATTGGAGTTAGCGCGACTCACTGCAATACGATTGACTGAGCCCCAGTCGTCCCCGATCGGGTTTTGCGCGGTATCGGTGGTGGTGGAAGATAAATAATTCCAGGTGATACCGCTGTCGATACTCTTAAACATACCAATGCCGTACAGACCGGCAAAGCTTTCGCCGGTACCGGCGTAGACAATGTTCGGGTTGTTGGGATCTTGGGCCATCGAACCAATGGCTAGGTTACCCATAAAATCCTGCACGGCCGTAAACGATTGCCCGCCATTAGTGCTTAGCCATATACCGCCGCTGGCAGCACCCACCAGCAGGCGGTTTGAATTGCGCGGATCAATCAAAATGGCGCGTATACGTCCGCCGATATTACCGGGCCCTATAAAATTCCACTGCGCGGCACTGACGCCTGCGGCTTGATTGCGAACGCGTTCAACCCCTCCTTTTTTGTAGCCTTGGTTTAGTTCCAACAAATCGATACGGGCGTTTTCGGCCGCCATCACCATTGTGGCATTTGGCTGTTTGCCGTCGTCGCCTGCATCCCACAACTGCATAAATTCTTTAGCCGGCGCCTTGAATTTTTTGCGATCCGGGTTTTTAAAGCTGTTCCGATAGACCGCCATGATTTTGTTGCGATCATCGGGCGCCATCAAACACACGCCTTGGTTATCAGTCTTGCTGATTTCCTTGATCTTGGTAAGCATGAGTACCGGCAGATCGAGTTTGCCAGCAGCCGTAATATCATTGGTTGCATTCAAGAGGGCACAAAGCGCGGGCGTCGGCGTTAATGCCGCATCGGTGATTGCTGGCATCGGCGCAAATCTTACAACGGTTTGATCGGCGGCACAGCCGCCCAGCGCAATCAAGATAAAAAGGCTACATACCGAGGAGACCGATGAGGCGGATGTGCGGGCTGTCTTTAAACCAAAGGCAAGGGCATTTATCATGGCTACATCATTACCCAAAAAAATTAGACACCAATTGTAACGCAGACAATTCAATCAGACGCGCCCGTTTTTGTCGGACCGAGGCGACGCTATCTTCTGCTGGGCATTTAACTTTTCAGGGCTTATAGAAGCACCCGCTCAATGCCGCCGCTATTTGCCTTTGCCACGTACTCGGCCATCCAGTTTTTACCAAGAATATGCTTGGCGATTTCAACCACGATGTAATCGGAGGTGGTGCCGGCATCATGATCAAAACGCGATAGCCCCTGTAAACACGATGGGCAAGACGTGAGAATTTTAATGTTGCCTTTAAACTTGTCCGGGGCGTCGCCTTGGCGGGGCGTTGTTGCCGTCGCCATCGTCATTGCTGCAACAGTGCTAACAAACTCTAGCGCTGGCGCGGCTCTCAGGGCATCTGCCCCCTTGCGCATTTCCTCTTCTTTACGGAATCGGACTTGCGTAGAAATATCAGGGCGCGTCACCGCCAGCGTGCCGGATTCGCCACAGCAGCGCTCGTTTTGCGTGACGGTTTGCCCCATCAATTCATTCACCACTTTAAGCGGTTGGTAAGTTTTCATCGGCGAATGGCAGGGGTCGTGATACATGTAACGAGTACCTGTCACGCCCTGCAACTTCACCCCTTTTTCGAGCAAAAACTCATGAATATCAAGTAAGCGGCAGCCGGGGAAAATTTTCTCGAACTCATATTTTTGCAATTGATCCATGCAGGTTCCGCAGCTCACCACCACGGTTTTAATATCGAGATAATTAAGCGTGTTCGCCACACGATGGAACAGCACCCGATTCTCGGTCGTAATTTGCTCGCCCTTATCCGCATTGCCGGACGCAGTTTGCGGATAGCCACAACATAAATAGCCGGGCGGCAACACGGTCTGCACACCTACCTCGTAAAGCATCGCCTGCGTCGCCAAACCAACCTGCCCGAATAGACGCTCCGAGCCGCAGCCCGGAAAATAAAACACCGCCTCGGCATCCACATGGGCTTTGACCGGATCGCGAATGATGGGAACAATCGTGTTGTCTTCAATATCCAATAATGCCCGTGCGGTTTTTTTCGGTAGCCCGCCCGGCATCGGTTTATTGATGAAATGAATCACCTGCGCTTTGAGGGCTGGCTTGCCAATAGTCGCCGGTGGAGATTTGACTTGGCCTCGCAATAGAAGTGTTTTGCGCGCGAACGAATGCGCCAGGCGCTGGATTTTATAGCCCCAATCAATCATCAGCGTTTTCACGATTTTGATCGTCATCGGGTCCTTGGCGTTTAGATAAAACATCGCCGCGGCCGTGCCCGGATTAAATTTTTTCTTGCCTTCTTTGCGCAGCAAATTACGCATCGCCATCGAGACGTTACCAAAATCAATATCGACCGGGCAGGGGTTTTCACATTTATGGCAGACGGTGCAATGATCGGCCACGTCAGAAAACTCGTCGAAATGTCGAAGCGATACACCGCGCCTCGTTTGTTCTTCGTATAAAAATGCCTCAATCAGCAACGACGTTCCCAAAATTTTATTACGCGGCGAATACAGTAAATTTGCACGCGGCACATGCGTGGCGCACACGGGTTTACACTTGCCGCAGCGTAGGCAGTCTTTGATTGACGTGGCAATGTTGCCGATTTCACTTTGCTCCAAAATCAGCGACTCCGCACCTAGCAACGAAAACGACGGCGTATATGCCCGCGCCAAATCACCGCCTGGCATGAGTTTGCCTTTGTTGAAGTGGCCGCGCGGGTCAACGCTTTGTTTATAAGCCACAAACGGCGCGACTTCATCAGTCGTTAAAAATTCAAACTTAGTAATGCCAATACCGTGCTCACCAGAGATAACGCCGTTCAACTGCCTTGCGAACGCCATGATGCGGGCAACGGATTGATTGGCTTCTTGCAACATGCCGTAATCGTCCGAATTCACGGGAATGTTGGTGTGAACATTGCCGTCGCCGGCGTGCATATGTAAGGCGATAAATACGCGGCCTTTCAGCACCGCTTTATGCGTTTCGGCGATTTTGGCGACAACGCGTTCAAACATGCGGCCTGAAAATATCTGACCCAGCGGCTCGCGCAATTCGACCTTCCACGAGACCCGCACCTCAAGGGTTTGCAATAGGTTAAAAATCGTTGTCGATGGCTGCACCGATTTAATCTGCACGGCGGCCAAGCCCACGCCCAGCAATTCATCAACCAGCTCGCCGACCGGTCGGTCTAAATTGGCGAGCAGGAAGTGCCAACGCGCCCGCACGCTGGCCAGCAACTCCTGGGCCTGCTCGATCCTAGTGCCAAAAATTTCTTCTCGGGCGATTTTTTCATCATCTTCATTGAGCGGCAAATTGGTGTTGAACAAAGCGTCCAGTGCATCGACCAAACGCAGCTTATTTTTAATCGATAGCTCAATATTCAAATGTTCAATGCCGTCTGAATAGTCGCCCAAGCGATCCAGCGGAATCACGACGTCTTCGTTGATTTTGAACGCATTGGTATGCTTCGCGATCGCGGCAGTGCGCGCGCGGTCAAGCCAGAATTTTTTGCGTGCGTCAGCGGTCACCGCCACGAAACCTTCGCCATGGCGTGCGTTCGCAAGCCTTACGACTTGGCTGGCGGCTTCCATCACTGCATTTTCATCATCCGAGACAATATCGCCAATCAACACCATTTTCGGACGCTGATTGCGCCGTGATTTGGTGGCATAACCGACGGCTTTTACGTAGCGCTCGTCCAAATGCTCAAGGCCCGCCAGAATTGCTTTATCCGATCCGTCGAGATAGTCTTTGATCTCAACGATCGATGGAACCGCTTCTTTCACTTGCCCAAAAAATTCCAAACACACCGTGCGGATATGCTTGGGCATTCTGTGCAAAATAAATCGCGCCGACGTGATAATGCCGTCGCAACCTTCCTTCTGAATGCCTGGCAGGCCGCTTAAAAATTTATCGGTGACATCTTTGCCCAAGCCGGTTTTGCGAAACGACTCGCCGGGGATTTCCAGCAAGTCGTCTGGTTTGGTCTCGCGGCCTTTTTCGTCAAAATGTCGAACGCGAAATTTCGCGGTTTCAATATCGTGAATCTTGCCAAGGTTGTGATGGACGCGCTCAACTTCCAACCAGTCGCCGTTGGTATCGACCATTTTCCAGGAGGCTAAATTATCGAGAGCCGTGCCCCACAGTACGGCTTTCTTGCCGCCTGCGTTCATCGACACATTGCCGCCAATGCAGCTTGCATCCGCGCTGGTTGGGTCACAAGCCCACACCAGGCCTGCGGCCTCAGCGGCTTCCATTGCACGGCGCGTGACCACACCCGCGCCGCAATGGATTGTTGCCACTGGCTCGGCTACGCCAGGCAACGCTATGCGCTCAACAGCGCCAAGCTGATCAAGCTTTTCGGTGTTGATAATCGCCGCGTTTTTGGTCAGTGGAATCGCGCCACCGGTGTATCCGGTACCACCACCGCGCGGGATGATGGTGAGCCCCAATTCAATCAGTGCTTTCACCAAGGGGGCTATTTCTGCCTCGGTATCAGGGTAGAGCACCACAAACGGATATTCCACACGCCAGTCGGTGGCGTCGGTGACATGCGAGACACGCGCGAGACCGTCGAATGCGATATTGTCGCGGCGGGTGATCTTGCCAAGTCGCCGCTCGACTTTTTTGCGGAAGTCCCATGTCTCACGGAACTCGGTTTCAAATTGGTCAACTGCCTTGTGGCCGCGCTCCAGAAGTACGCTGACCTTTTTTGAGCGGGATTCGTTTTCGTCTTCTTGGTTGCTGTCGTCGCCGTTAGCGTTGCCGTTGCCATCCATCACCCGGCGTTTTTCGATTTCACTTAGCCTGTGCCGCATTGCTCCGATCAACATCGCGCGCCGCTTCGGATTATCGAGCAAATCATCTTGCAAATAGGGGTTGCGCTCGACTACCCAAATATCGCCCAACACTTCGTACAACATCCTCGCACTGCGGCCTGTCTTACGCTCACCACGCAACTCCAACAAAATATCCCACGCGTCGGCGCCCAGCAAGCGAATGACAATTTCGCGGTCGGAAAACGAGGTGTAGTTATAGGGGATTTCGCGCAGTCGTTGGGTGCCGTCAGCGTGCGCACTGTCGTTGCCTAAACCAGTGACGCCGCTCGGCATCCCGAGATGCTTGAACGGCAGTACCGAAGCAGCACGAGCGGATTTTGTGGTCGGAATTGCGACGGGATTTGATGCCATGATTCAGGCCTAAAAGTGTTGCGTGATGGATGTCGGTTCGTGGTCGTAGTTTGATGACAATTCATTGACAAATCGATTTAATTCTATTCTACCGCAGCGCAGCATTATTGAACGGCATCAATTAGCTTCAACAATCGTTTTCATTTGCAATGATCTCGCCATTCGGCCTTAGTAGCCAAGTGTTGCAACTTTTCGCGACCTTCCACGGCACCCAAGCCCGCGTGCTAACATTTCAACATCTTTATTTTTTAAAACCATATGACTTCGCACCCCACAAGCATTCGCATCGCTTCCCGAGAGAGCCGCCTCGCGATGGCGCAAAGCGAGTGGATTCAATCAAAGCTCATCGAGCTCTACCCAAATTGTCATGTTGAAATTATTGGCATGACCACACGTGGCGATCAGATTTTGGACAAGCCGTTGGCGGAAATTGGCGGTAAAGGTTTGTTTATCAAAGAGCTGGAAGTTGCACTTGAAGAAAGTCGTGCCGATATCGCCGTCCATTCAATGAAAGATGTGCCGATGACGCTGCCGGAAGGTTTTGCGATGGCCGTTGTTGGGGCGCGTGAAAATGTCTGTGACGCGTTTGTTTCTAACCGCTTCTCATCCCTGGCCGATCTGCCGCTAGGTGCAGTGGTTGGCACGTCGAGCCTCAGGCGTGAAAGCCAGCTTCGCTATCACTTCCCGCATGTGCAAATTAAGGCGCTTCGCGGAAACGTCAACACAAGGCTAAAAAAGCTCGATGATGGGGAGTTTGATGCCATTATTTTGGCGGCAGCGGGTCTGAATCGTTTGGGCTTTGGTGACCGCGTTCGCGCCACCCTTGACCCAGACACGTTTATCCCTGCAATTGCGCAGGGTGCGTTGGGGATTGAATACCGGTGTGATAGAGCCGATTTCCGCCGTTGGCTTGCGCCGTTTGAGGACGCTAACACGACGGCGATTGTGTCCGCAGAGCGCTCACTAGGTCGCGCGTTGACCGGCAGTTGCGATATTCCGCTGGGCGGACGCGCCACTATGGCGGGCGGAAATTTATTGCTGGAAGGTTTCGTTGCGCTGCCGGATGGATCTCGCTTGGTGCGCAACACTGTGCAGGGTACGGCAGCGGATGCGGAAGCAATGGGCGTGGCGTTGGCAGAAAAACTCGTTGCGCAAGGTGCGGGCGAAATCTTGGCCGCGTTGGGTAGTTTTCGCAAATCATGATTCACCAACAGTTGCGTCGCGCCAGAAATGAGTCGCTATTTGAAAGATTGTGTGGCTAAGCTCAAAGGCCTAACCGTCGTCGTCACCCGGCCGCGCATACAGGGCGAGATTACCGCGCAGTCTTTGGAAGCTGCCGGTGCAAAAACGATAACCTACCCCGTGCTCGATATTCAGCCGCTACCGGCGGATGAGATTGAGCGGCGTTCAACCGACAGCACTGCAAATCTTGCCAACACGACGGCAATCATCTTTATCAGCGCCAATGCCGTCGCCTACGGCATGCCCACACTCCAGCGTTGGCGCGGCTTTCCAGCCAGCGGCACGCTATTTGGTATTGGTAAAATAACCGCCGATGCGCTGAAAAATGCGACGGTCTTTGATGACCACTGGCTGGCTCGTTGGCAGACCGGGGCGCCGTCGTCCGGTAACGACAGCGAAGCACTGTTGGCAATGCCGTCATTGCAGGAGGTGGCTGGGCAACATATCATCATCGTTTGCGGGCATAGTGAGACGGGTGGACGCAAGGTGTTGCAACAAACGCTGTGTGAGCGCGGTGCAACGGTAAGTTTGCTGGTTTGCTATGAACGAAAAGCGATTAGCGTTTCATCGGCTGAGCAATCGGCGTTGCGGGCGCAGCTTCAAAGCCAATCTCCAACCGTTTTTTTAGCGTTGAGTGTGGAGACCCTAGATTCTTTGATGGACAATGTAGCCAAGCTTGCCGACGCCAACATCGCTCTGAGATGCACGCTGCTGGTGTCGCACCCGCGTGTGGCAGAAGCCGCGCGACAACGCGGGTGGCATCATTGTGCGGTGGTGCCGATGAATGACGCTGCGCTAGCCGATGCGATTTCAGGGATCGCGGGGATTGACGGTCTGGCAGGTATGGCAGGGCAGACGCCGCCTCTACTTTAACGATAATGGTATTTTTAACCGGACTATTTGCTGAAAATTTATGAACCCCAACGATAGCGCTCCTGTTGCGACTGATCAAACCCCGCTGAACGCTGTCGGTAAGCCACGCCTGTCAGCGCCCATCTTGGTGGCAATGGCGCTCGCCGCGCTTGGCTTGGCTGGCGCGGTGATCGCGCTTTGGGAGGGCCGCGATAGCGCCAAAGAGATGCAATTGCTGGTCGGCACCAAGTTGGGTGAGGCCAACAACGCGCAAAAAGAGCTATCAATTCGCGTTGAGCAAAGCAACCGGGACATCCGCGATGCGCAAAACAGGGTAGCGCAGCTCGAAGGCAAGCTGGCGGAATTTCAGGGGCAACGCGTGGCGATGGAAGAAATGTATCGCGAGTTAGCGCGCGCGCCCGACGACTGGCTGTTGGCCGAAATTGAGCAAACACTTAATATTGCCAGCCGCGAATTAATTTTGGCAGGCAATGTTCGGGCAACGTTAATCGCGTTGCAAACAGTCGATCAGCGATTGTCGCGCGCTGACAAATTGCAGGTGGTGCAATTGCGCCGCGCTATTACACAGGACATGGAACGTTTGAAGGCGTTGCCGTTGGTGGATATTCAGGGCGTCAGTCTGAAGATCGATAATTTGATGGCGCTGACCGGCACTCTGCCGCTGATTGTGCCCGATACCAGAGCCGCGGTTGAACGCGAGGTGCGTATCAATGATGTAAATGAAAATATTGTGGCGCGTTTTGGCCGTGATCTCTGGCATGAAATTTCACAACTGGTGCGCATTCGCAAAATCGATAGCGCAGAAGCTGCATTGCTCACGCCACAGCAAAGCTATTTCCTGCGCGAAAATTTGAAGCTGCGTTTGCTCTCTGCGCGGACGGCGCTGATCGCCCGCGATGAAACCAATTACAAAGAAGATCTAAAACTGGCGCGTGAAATGCTCGCTAAATATTTTGATACGCGCGCAAAAGTAATCTCGAACGCGCAGACGATGTTGAAGCAATTTTCTGAGAATCCCGTCTCGATTGCGGCACCTGACATCACCGTTAGCCTTAACGCGATTCGCGCTGCCCGCGCCGCGCGTGAACGTCCTTTGCGATAGCGGATGCGCAAATGATACAGAAACCGATTCGCTGGTCACTTTGGGCATTCACACTCGCTGCGGTCGCCGTCGCGCTCGCGCTGGCCGGGCGCTATGGTACCGGACTGGTGGTGTTCGTGGTGCTGGAGCATGTGATCGAATTATCGTTCATGCTGTTCACAATTTTATTGGTGGTAGCGTTTGGCGCTTTGTATGTGCTGCTGCGGGTCAGCGGCAAAGTGTATCGCTTGCCCCGTGCGCTGAAAGCCATGAAAAAAGAACGGTTGCGTAGTAAATCACGCGATGCACTTTATGCCAGCATGCGAGCGCTGTTTGCGGGTGAGTTTAACGAGGCGGAGCGTCGGGCACGCATCGCCATGACGGCCGAAACAGTGCACGAGGGAACGCGCGATTTGGCCGCGGCAACGGCCGCTTGGGCAGCGCATGAGGGCGGCAATTCAAGCGCAGCAGTGCCTTATTTGAACCGCATTCGCGGCTTGAAATCCGGCGAAATGCGCGATGCCTCGAAGGCCTATATGTTACTCGCTGAGGGCCAATCCAAGGATGCGCTTATCTTGCTCAAAGCGTTAGCTGTTACAGCACCCAAAAACCCTGGCGTGTTAAAAATGAAGGTAGAGGCCGAAATGGCTGAAAGCGCCTGGGACGATGTGCTGTCAAGCCTAGACGCGCTGACACGTTCCGGTCTGATGCCTGTCGCTGCCGCGCAGCAGATTCGCCTTAATGCCGAATTGAATTTACTAAAATCCAAGGCGGCCAATCTAGAAGCCATCATCGGCGCGTGGAAAGCCTTGCAACGAGAATCGCGTTACGACGCGGCGATTGCTTCAACCGTCGCGAATCGCCTAGTAACATTGGGTTGCGGTGAAGAAGCTAAAAACGTGATTGATGAAACCGTTGATGCGCGCGGCGATGATCGCTGGGACAGCACGCTGCTGGCCGTCTATGCCGATTGCAAAGGTGATTCAACGTTGGCGCAAATTGAACGTGCCGAAAAATGGCTCAAACGCCACGCCCGCGATCCCGTGCTTCTTGCGACACTTGGAAAACTGTGTATGCGCCAAGCGCTTTGGGGCAAGGCACAGAGTTATCTGGAAGCCAGCGTGGCGCTGCAACCGACGCTTGATGCGCATATGACATTGGCCCGTCTGATGGAACAGGTCGGTAAGCGCGAAGAGGCGATCCGCCACATTCGGCGCAGCGCAGAATTGGCTAAATAAAAACTAACATTCGGTACGGTTATGGATAATTTTTTGTCGTGGACGCGCGGTGAGTTTAGTATTACCACCGACAATAAAAAAATTTCACTTGACGTAGTGCATGCTTTTTTAGCTCACGAATCGTTTTGGGCAAAAAACATTTCGCGGCATGTGGTCGAGCGCTCGATAGAACATTCGCTTTGTTTCGGGTTGTTCAAAAACGATGAACAAATTGGCTATGCCCGCGTGATCACGGATCGCGCCACCATTGCCTATCTAAGCGATGTGTTTGTGTTGGCGGCGCATCGCGGTCAAGGCCACTCGCGGTGGCTGATGGAATGCTTGGTGAGCCACCCTGATTTACAGGGTTTGCGTCGATGGGTGCTGCTGACCAGCGATGCGCATGGTCTGTACGAGAAATTTGGCTTCACGGCAATCGACTCGCCGGAAAAATGGATGCAAAAATTTAATGCAAATGTCTATGCCAAATAGTGCCGTTAAAACAACATAACTATTTTATATATTGTATTTCTATTTGCATTTTTCAACCCTGCGTGCATGAAGATGCGCGTGTTGTGAAATACCTGTCAAACATCCCCCCGAGCAAGATGCCAAACGCCGCGCCCAGCCTAGTATTTTAGCTATTTAAGTAGCGCGTATCCGCTACACGCGTATTGTCTATCCGCCTCGTGTAATAGGGCACTTCTTCGTCTTGTACGCAATGCCTTGTTACAACTTGCGCATTTTCGATGTCGCTACAACGTGAGGAGCAGGCGTTGTTTGGCGATGACATCGCCCATACACGAGCGCTTGCAACATTTCATTACAGCTTATCTCGCCAAAAACGGCAGTTCCAAAACATAATCGCGTTATCGCGTTATTGGGTTATTGCGTTATCGCATCATCGCGCCAAATCAATTCGGCGCTGCGCATTGCACATTGAGTGCTAAACAAGGATTTTTATGAACCTCATTAAACATTTTCTGCTTCCCAAGTCAGACAACGGCGTCCCACTTCAATGGCGCAAAGCGCTGGTGTTTTTGACGGCAATATTGATGTTGCCTGCTTTGATGATGTTCGTTTTGATGATTCCGAACGTGCATGCGCAAACCGTGCCGCCACTTTCTAAACGCGGCGGCATCGATATCGATGGCAACAACAAAAGCGTATTGCTGATTCGATCGAGCGTGCAAATGCAAATGCAAGCAGGGCGGCTCGTGAACAATCAATTCCAATTTACTGCGCAGTCCGATCCCGGCGCCAGCTTCCGTCTCGTAGCCGCAACTGATTTCGACGGCAATGGCAAATCTGACCTGACGTTTCAAAACCCAACGCAGCTTGATGCGCTCGGCAAATCCAGCGTGCAAGCATGGAATGATTTTGTGCCCGCCAACTTGCGTGCGGTTCGCGACGTAAAGCCGGTTTGGGATGTGCAGGCAGTGGGCGATTTAGATGGCGATGGCCTAGGCGATCTGGTGTGGCGCTACGTAGTAGCAGATTCTCCTGACACCGGCGTTTCCTATATTTGGTTCTCTAGCGGCGCGACCGGTTCTGGAGCACCAGTCGTACGCAAACGTGGCGGCGCGCCGCTCACTTGGAAGCTGCTTGGCGCGGCTGATTTAAATGGCGATGGTGCTGCCGACATGCTCTACGTGAGCCCCGACGGCAGTATCCGCGCGTTGATGGCGACCGCTGGCCGTACTTGTGCAAACCTTTCTGCCGGCACGTTGCCAGCGGGATTTAGCGCATTGCGGTTTGCCGATTTCACCGGACGCGGACGTGGCGATGTGCTGCTGCGAAACGCCGCCGGACAAGTGTCAATACTCACGCTTAACGCCATTGGAATCCCGTTGCCGCCGTTCACAGGCAATCCCGATGACCCGAATGCATCGTGTACGCCAACCTCACTCACCGTTACGAATGCTGTGCTGCCGGTACTTGCCAGCGATCCGAGCTGGCAGCTTTATGCCACAGGCGATTACAACGGCGACGGCATTTTCGATATTGTTTGGCTACGCCCCGATGGCACCTTAACGCTTTGGCTGATGAATGCCAACGGCGCTGCGCCCACCGTTTACGACAACGCCGGTACGCCGCCAGCGGGGTTTGTAGTTTTTCACGGCACGACTGCCGCGCCTGAGGCCACCACTTCGGCCATGACGCCTGCCATTGCGTCGCGCTTTTTAGCGCAGGCAACATTTGGCGCGTCGATGAGTGAAATAAATGCGCTGACAGCAGCAAATTTTGACGCATGGCTCAACACGCAATTTGCAAAACCACAGACGTTGCATTTGCCAAATACCGTTGCTTACCTGAATACGCTTCCGCCTGATCAGCAGCGCGGGCAGACCAGCTTTAACTGGAGCCTATGGAAAAACTTTGCAGTCGGCGACGATACATTGCGTCAGCGGGTTGCCTACTCGCTCTCACAGATTTTTGTGATTTCACTTGATAGTAATTTATCGTTTGGCTATCCGCGTGGACCTGCAAATTATTTAGATACTCTCGGTGCAAAAGCGTTCGGGAATTACCGCGATCTGCTCGAAGCAGTGACTTATTCGCCGATGATGGGACAGTATCTTTCATCGCTCAAAAACCAGAAAGAAAATCCGCTGACGGGTAGCGTCCCCGATGAAAATTATGCGCGGGAAGTGATGCAATTATTCAGTATTGGTTTGTATCAGCTTAACAACGACGGCACTTACAAACTCAATGCCAGTGGTCAGCCGATTGAGACCTACAGCAATGCGGATATCACAGGCCTTGCCAAGGTATTTACCGGCTTGAGTTTTGGCGGACCCGATACAAGCGACAACCGTTTTATTGACAAAGCGCAGGGGCGCGATCTCGATCGCGAGATTAAGCCCATGCAAGCCTACAACCAGTTTCATTCCACTTCAGAAAAGAAATTTTTGGGGGTAACAATCCCCGCATCGGCAGTAGCCGATACCAATGGCGACATTAAAATCGCGCTTGATACCTTGTTTAACCACCCCAATGTCGGGCCGTTTATCGGCGAGCAGCTAATACAACGCTTGGTCACGAGCAATCCGTCAACGGCCTACGTGGCGCGGGTATCAGCGGCTTTTAACAATAACGGTAGTGGCGTGCGCGGCGACATGAAAGCCGTCATCAAAGCGGTGTTGGTCGACCCGGAAGCGCGAAATCTGAGCGCTACCACGACGCAGTCGGGCAAGCTGCGCGAGCCGGTGGTGCGCTTGATGAATTGGATGCGCGCTTTCAACGCCAAATCGGCGGACGGCCGTTTCTTGCTTGGCGACAGCTCTGATCCTTCCACCAGCTTGGCGCAATCACCCATGCGTGCGCCGTCGGTATTTAATTTTTACCGGCCCTCGTATAGCCCGCCGAATAGCAATGTTGGTGCCGCGAATTTGGTCGCCCCGGAAGCGCAAATTACAAACGAAACCTCGATTGCTGGTTATCTGAATTTTATGCGCGGCGTGGTGTCGGGCGGCGTGGGCACAACGGCTAACGGGGCTCGTGATGTTCAGGCCGATTATTCAGCCGAGCTGGCATTGGCAAATGATCCTGATGCCTTGCTGGATCGCGTGAATCTGCTGCTGGTTGCGGGAAATTTATCGACCACTACCCGCGCGCAGATTCGGGCCGCGATTGTGAGCGTCAATATTGGCACCACTAACCCTGATTCGGATCGCCGCAACCGCGTGAACTTGGCGGTCTATCTCACGATGGCATCACCCGACTACATTTTGCAAAATTGATTGGAACGCACATGAATAGTATTTATGAAGAAATGCTCAAAGGCCTGAGCGCCAAAGCCATCCGCAGCCACGATTGCAGCCAATCGCGACGTGAGTTTTTACGAACGGCGGCCAAGCTCTCCGTTGCCGGTTCTGCGGCGCCGTTTGCGCTCAGCCTAGCGGGGATTGGTGCGGCGGCAGCGCAAACGGCCAGTGACTATAAGGCTTTGGTTTGTATTTTCATGTACGGCGCTAACGATCACAACAACACCGTGATTCCCTTTGATGCGGCGTCGTTTAACGCTTACACCAACGCCCGCTCAACCATCTCGCGCCCAATGACCGATCTGTTGCCGCTAACGCCGACTGTTCCATTGACGGGCTCAAATGCGGGGCGGCAATTCGCGCTGCCGACAGAATTGGCGCCACTCAAAACAATTTGGGATCAGGGCAAACTGGCTGTGTTGGCGAATGTCGGCCCGCTGATGGTGCCAACGACCAAGACGCAATACACCAATGGCGCAGTGCCGCTACCACCGAAACTGTTTTCGCATAATGACCAACAATCCGTTTGGCAATCCAGCTCACCTGAAGGCGCAAAATACGGCTGGGGCGGACGCATGGGGGATTTGTTTGCGTCGCAGAATGGGAATTCCATTTTTACGTGCAATTCGATTTCGGGTAGTGCTATCTTTTTAGCAGGGCGTACCGTCGCTGCATATCAGCTGGGGGTGCAAGGCTCGGTCGCGATTACCGGGTTGACCGGCAATTTATTTGGCTCCTCCACAGCCGGCACCAATCTGCGGTCGCTCATCACCACGGGTGGCTCAAACCTATTTTCGCAAGACTTGGCCGCAACCGCGCAGCGCTCGGTTAGCGCCGATGCGTCACTCACCGCTGCATTGACTAGCGTCGCTGATTTTCCGCTGGCGGGCGATTTGGCGACTAATAGTTTGGCCGCGCAATTACGCATCGTCTCCCGCATGATTGGCGCTCGCAGCAGTCTGGGCTCAAAGCGTCAAGTATTCTTTGTCTCGCTCGGCGGCTTTGATACCCACGATAACCAACTTACTACGCAGCCCGGCCTGCATGCCCAGCTGGCTGCCGCGATGTCTTATTTTTATGCCAATCTGCAAACGCTCGGCGTGTCGGATCAAGTCACCTCTTTCACTGCATCCGATTTCGGCCGCACTCTCACCAGTAACGGCGATGGTTCCGATCACGGCTGGGGATCGCATCACTTCATCATGGGTGGCGCAGTCAAAGGCCGTCAATACTACGGCACGTTTCCGATCATGGGATTGAACAACGATGATGAAGTTGGCTCGGGTCGTTTGCTGCCTTCCACGGCGGTCGATCAATATGCTGCCACCCTGGCGAGGTGGTTTGGTGTGAGCGATACAGATATGAAATTGGTCGTGCCCAACGTCAGTAATTTCGCCACGGCGAATTTGGGATTCTTAGGATAACCAGCCTACCAGCGCGAGAGCCGATACTGACGAAGCTTTCCAAGGACACTGTTTTACGCCGGATGCAAGACCACGAGCAACGCATGGGCAATTGATTTGCCAGTGTTGCCAATCGCATGCGACACATCGGCGGCATAGCGCGCGGTTTCTTGCGCCGATACGGCATGGGTACCGTCACCGCTCTGTACATGCATCGATCCGTTTAGCACCGTGAGATGTTCGCGCGAGCCCGGCTCGTGGGGCTCGCTCCTGAGCGCACCGCCGGGCTGTATGGTCAGTTGATACCATTCAAAACGCCCCGCCAAATCAATCGGACCCAAAATACGCAGCTCGCATTTACCATCTGGGCTTTTCATGGTGGGCGTTTGATGCGCCGGCACAAAACTAATCGTCGGCGCGTCGACTTTGCTGTTGCCTACGATCAGTGCATTCATCTCCACGCCGAGCGCATTTGCCAGCCGCCAAACGATCGCAATGGTTGGGTTGGTTTGATTGCGTTCAATTTGCGACAACATCGATTTTGAAACGCCTGATTGTCGCGACAATTCATCGAGCGACAAACCATGTTGCTGCCGTAGCGCCGCCAACGCGGCCCCGACGCTAGGCGGCTCGCTTTGATTGGCGCGCGGGCGCGATAGTTTTGAGCCGGCTGGCGATCTTTTTGCACTGGTAGTGGCCGTTGCGGCGGTAGCTTTGACTGGCATGGAGGAAGCCTCTTTCGCGGGCGTGAACCGTGGAGTTGGTGGAAATAACGGCGCTTGACAATGTCCCGTTTGTTCAATATATTGAACAAAATATATTTAATATTGAACATAAAACGTTATAACGGAAATTGATTATGCGCGGTTTGCACTGTTCGTACAACTTTCTCCGTATTCCGCCTCCCCGTTCGAAAACGAAATCAACATGACAACCACCAACGATTTTTATACCCACATTCAACAAGAGCTTGCCCAGATAAAAGCGGCAGGCCTGTTTAAATCAGAGCGTGTCCTAACGACGCAGCAAGGCGCTACGGTGCGCACACAAGATGGCCGCGAGGTTATAAACCTTTGTGCGAATAATTATCTGGGATTGTCCTCGCACCCGAACGTCATCGACGCTGCGCATGAAGCCTTGCGTACCCATGGCTACGGGTTGAGTTCGGTGCGGTTTATTTGCGGCACGCAAGATATTCATAAACAATTGGAGCAACGGCTCGCGCAGTTTTTAGGAACAGAGGCCACGATCCTCTACGCGGCGGCATTCGATGCCAACGGCGGCTTGTTTGAGCCATTGTTGGGCGAGCAAGATGCGGTGATTTCAGACGCATTGAACCATGCCTCGATCATCGACGGTATTCGCCTTTGTAAAGCTAAACGCTACCGCTATGCGCACAATGACATGGCAGATTTAGAGGCACAGCTAAAGCAAGCCCGCACCGATGGTGCACGGCATATTTTGGTTTTTACCGACGGTGTATTTTCGATGGACGGCACGATCGCACAGCTGGATATTATCCGTACGCTTTCCGATCAATATGGCGCGTTACTCGGCATCGATGAATGCCACGCGTCAGGCTTTGTGGGTAAAACCGGGCGGGGTACGCACGAGTATCGCAATCTGTTTGGCAAAATCGACATCATCACCGGTACGCTAGGCAAGGCGCTTGGCGGTGCATCTGGTGGCTTTACAAGCGGGCGCAAGGAGGTGATTGAACTGCTGCGTCAGCGCTCACGCCCCTATTTGTTTAGTAACACGGTCGCGCCGAGCATCGTCGGTGCATCAATCGCGGTCTTGGATTTGCTGGAAGCCTCAACGGCGTTACGCGATAAGCTGGAAACCAACACCGCCTATTTTCGTCAAGCCATTACCGCTGCCGGTTTCGACATCAAACCCGGCACGCACCCGATTGTGCCGGTGATGATTTACGACGCAGTCAAAGCGCAAGCGCTGTCAAAACGGCTACTGGAATTGGGGCTTTACGCGGTTGGTTTTTTCTATCCCGTTGTGCCTAATGGTCAAGCAAGGATTCGTTGCCAAATCTCGGCTGCACATGAAATCGAGCAACTCACAAAAGCTGTTGAAATATTCGCACAAGCCGGGCGCGAGCTTGGCATTGTGAAATAAAGCTAGTCGGGAATTGAAATGAAAAAAACGAAAATTTTAGTCATTGGTGCGAACGGTCAAATCGGCTCAGAGTTAGTCGAGGCACTTGCCTTGCAACACGGAAATGAGAGCGTGCTCGCAACTGATTTGACACCGGCCGGACGTATCGCCAATGTTCCATACGAGACACTAGATTGCCTCGATGCAACAAGGCTCGGCCGCTTAGTAAAAGACTATGGCATTACGCAGATTTATCACCTCGCTGCCGCCCTATCAGCGAAGGGCGAAAAAAATCCGCTCTGGGCCTGGGATTTGAATACGCGTTCCTTGTTAAACGTGCTCGAACTCGCCCGGGAAGTAAAACTAGACCGCGTGTTTTGGCCAAGCTCCATTGCCGCATTCGGCCCATCCACACCGAACGCCAGGACGCCACAATCCACCGTCATGGATCCCACTACCGTTTACGGTCTGAGCAAGCTCGTGGGTGAGCGTTGGTGCGCGTGGTATCACGCCAATCACGGTGTCGATGTCCGTAGCATCCGTTACCCCGGCCTTATCAGCTACAAAACAGCGCCCGGTGGCGGCACGACGGACTACGCCATTGAAATTTTTCACGCAGCTAGAGATAGCGGCCGTTATGAATGCTTTTTAAATGAACATCAAGCGCTACCGATGATGTACATGCCAGATGCCATTCGCGCCACGCTTCAACTGATGGATGCGCCGACAACAAAAGTCCGTGAGCGCGGATCGTATAACTTAGCAGGCGTAAGTTTTACGCCCGCACAAATCGCCAAGAGTATTCAGCGGCGTTTACCTGATTTTAAAATCAGCTATGCGCCAGATTATCGCCAGGCAATTGCCGCTTCGTGGCCGGCGAGTATTGATGACACCGTTGCGCAGACCGATTGGGGATGGCGTGCCGATTTTGATTTGGATGCGATGGTGGAAGATATGTTGTTGCATATCGCGCCAGAAAAAAAAGTGGCCTAGGCGGGTTGGTCAAAGGGTGGGTGGCTACTTCAACCCCAACATCAAGCCCATATTCTGCACCGCTGCCCGCCCAGCGCCCTTGCCCAAATTATCATGTCGGGCAACTAAAACAGCTTGCTGGTTTTTAGGATTATCGAACACAAATAATTCGAGACCGTTGGTGTTGTTCATTGCTTCGGGGTTTAGGTCTGCGGGTGGCTCAGTGGCGTAAGGTTTTACCGTCACATACTCGCAGCCCGCGTAGTGTGCGCTTAGTGCTTCGTGCAATTGCAAGCCTGTTACTGGTATTGGTAACGACCACAACGCGAGTGGCACCTCGACCAACATCCCTTGGCGAAACGCGCCCACCGATGGTGTGAATACGGGTTCGTGTCGGATGCCGGTGTAGTGCTGCATTTCGGGTAAATGTTTGTGCGCTAATTTCAGGCCATAGGCGATGAATTTGGTTTGGGAATTGGCACCGTTCGGCTCTTCAAATGCTTCGACCATTTGCCGTCCACCGCCTGAATAGCCGGAGACGCCCCAAGTCGTGAACGGAAAATCGCGCGGCATCAAGCCTGCATCGACCAGCGGGCGCGTCAATGCGATGAAACAAGTAGACCAACAGCCCGGATTCGCTACGCGTTTCGAGGCGCGGATCAAATCCGGCTGTTGCTTGGTTAGCTCGGGGAAACCGAATGTCCAGCCGTCCGCAATACGATGCGCTGTACTGGCGTCAATCACGCGGGTTGTTGAATTTTCAATCATCGTGACCGATTCACGTGCGGCGTCATCAGGCAGGCACAGCACGGCCAAATCAACTGCATTCAGCAAGCGTTTGCGCTCGCCCAAATCTTTGCGCTTGTCGGCTGCAATGCTAACGACTTCCACATCATTGCGTTCCCGCAATAGTTCGCGGATGAGCAAGCC
Organism: Burkholderiales bacterium; assembly: GCA_025360815.1. Taxonomy (GTDB): domain Bacteria; phylum Pseudomonadota; class Gammaproteobacteria; order Burkholderiales; family Usitatibacteraceae; genus UKL13-2. The sequence continues at coordinate 16,312 of JANYBL010000088.1, read as the reverse complement.
GGTGGTGCCATGCTCGCCGTCGATGAAAATAGTTGGCTTGGACATTCGAAATCCCTGATCTGAGAAAGCGTTTAAACCTGTGCCAACATTGTTTCAGCGTTGGACACTTCAAACTTGCCCGGCGCTTCGATGTTCAGGTTTTTCACCATGCCGTTATCAAGCACCATCGAGAAGCGCTGCATGCGAATGCCCATACCGAATGCGGAAAAATCAGCATCCAGGCCGAGCGCTTTCGCCCAGACCGCGGAGCCGTCGCCGAACATGCGAACTTTACCAGCCGTCTTTTGATCTTTTGCCCACGCGCCCATGACAAACGCGTCGTTCACAGACACACACCAAATTTCATCAACGCCTTTGGCTTTGAAATCTGCAACATGATCACGATAGCCGGGCACATGTTTGGCCGAGCAGGTTGGTGTGAACGCGCCGGGTAAACCAAACACAGCAATTTTTTTGCCTTTGGCCAGCTCAGCAACATTGAATTTATTCGGGCCGAGCGCGCAGCCTTCGGTTTCAACGTCGATGAATTCGCTCAATACGCCATCGGGTACATTATCGCCAACTTTAATCATGGTGTTTCTCCTAAGTTATAGGGTGGTGGGGGAAGTTACGGGAGGTGCTGCGTAGGCAAAAGAATCGGCAAAGAATTCATCTTCCGGCAACCCGCGCTCGGCAAAAGCAGCTTGACCGGATTCGATCATAATCGGTGCGCCGCAAGCATAGACTTGATAACCAGCGAGCGATTCAAAATCATCCAAAATTGCCTGGTGAACCAGACCAGTACGTCCCTGCCAATTATCCTCTGGCTTTGGGTCCGATAGCACCGGAATAAAAGTGAAATGTGGATGCTCATGCGCCCATTGCGCAGCAAGCTGACCCATATATAGATCTTGCAATGATCGGCATCCCCAATAGAGCACCATTTCGCGATCCACGTGCGAAAAGAAGGCATGCTCGACTACCGCTTTGATTGGCGCAAACCCCGTGCCGCCGGCCATAAAGATAATCGGTTTATCAGAATCCTCCCGCAGGAAAAATGTGCCATGCGGGCCCTCAAAACGCAAAATCGCGCGGTCGCGCATCTCGTTAAAAACAAAGTCAGAAAAAAATCCATCCGGTACATGACGCACATGAAGTTGCACATAAGCATCATCATGCGGTGCATTGGCCATAGAGTAGCTACGCCGTTTGCCGTCTTTCAACAAAATATCAATGTATTGCCCTGCCAAAAATTGCAGGCGTTCTTGCGCGGGCAGTTTGAGCGATAGCACTGCAACATCGGGTGCCAGCAATTCTTTTTTCTCAACGCGACAAGGCAGCGTGCGGATTTGGATGTCGCCGGTCCCGCCGATTTCTTTAATGTCGAGCGTTAAGTCGGAGCAGGCTTTGCCGACGCAAAACAGCGCTTTGCCCGCCGCTTTTTCTTCCGGCTTTAAGGTGCGTTCTTGGTACGCGCCGTAGTCCAGCTCGCCCGATACCAAGGTCCCTTTACACGAACCACAAGCACCGTTGCGGCAGCCGTAGGGCATGCCAATGCCCTGGCGCAGCGCGGCTTCCAGAATGGTTTCATCACCGAATGCTTTGAAGGTGTTGCCGGAAGGTTTTAATGTGATTTGGAATTCAGCTTGATTTGATTCGTTATGCATTTTTACGAGGTGCTTTCTGTTGTTCGGCTTGTCGCATTTACAGCCGTATCGGGCGGTGAACTGGATGTCAATTTCAATATTGCATCCGATGCTACGTCTGATGTTGCGTCTGAAGTTGCGTCTGAAGTTGCGTTTATACTCGTTACATGAAGGGTGCAAAAAAAATCTTAATCATCGGTTTTGGCGATGTCGGCGAACGTCTTGCCAAAACCCTTCGCGCGCAATTGGCATCTAAGCAAGTACGGATGTTTGCGTTGATCCGACAACCCGAACGAGCTGAAGTGGCTCGCTCGCTCGGCGTAACACCGTTTATAGGCGATTTATCCGAGCGACCTACATTATCCCAAATAGCGGGCATCAGCGATACCATTTTTCATTTTGCGCCGCCGCCGTCTCACGGATTTTACGACGTTCATACGCAAAATTTGCTCTCGGCACTTGGCAAAAGAAAGCTGCCAGAACGGCTTGTCTACATCAGTACCACCGGCGTTTATGGCGATTGCGGCGGCGCGGTGATTGATGAAACAAGGCGGCTTAACCCGCGCACAGATCGCGCAAAACGCCGCGTCGATGCCGAGTCTCGGTTGTTTCGTTGGGGAACGGATAACGATGTTTCAGTGTCGATCTTGCGCGCGCCAGGGATTTATGCGGCTGATCGCTTGCCGATTGAACGATTGCAAAAAGGCACGCCTGCATTGGTTGCCGACGACGATGTCTATACCAATCATATTCATGCCAGTGATTTGGCGAGGGCGGCGTGGGTAGCGACAACACGTGGCGCACCGAATCGAACATATAACGTCGTCGATGACACCGATTTGAAAATGGGCGACTATTTTGATCTTGTTGCCGATCACTTCAAGCTGCCGCGCGCACCGAGACTTAGTCGGGCAACGACAAGTACAAAAATTTCCGCAGCCATGCTTTCGTTCATGGGCGAATCAAGGCGAATTGGCAACCAGAGGCTAAAGAATGAGCTGGGATTTCGCTTCAAATACCAAACGGTTGGAGCGTTTTTGGCGGGCTTAAAATGACGCAACTTAACTTTAAGCTACCCACCAATTGATCCCAAGTCGGATTACTCGCGGCGGAACTCGCCTTCAATAACACCGTCTGTTGCCGCCTTTGGCTGGGGATTGCCAGCCTTGTATTGATGCATGGTCCGTGCTGCGTCAGGCCGAATGCCGTGCTCAAAAACCGGTTCGCGGATTGGAATCAACAGTAAGGTCAGCGCCATTACATCCGAAATGACGCCGGGAAAAATCAACAAAAGCCCTGCTAGCACCGTGCGGAAACTGTCAATGAAAGCGGAAAGCGAGAACTGGCCTTGTGAAAACGCAAACTTGAGCCGCGAGATCAACGAAAAGCGCGCTTGTTTAATCAGAGCCATGCCGGCAATCGCCGCAAATATTAGCCAAGCTAGAACCCATCCACCATGGCCGTTGGCGCCGGCGGCGAGGTGATAGAGAACCGCACCTTCCGCGAGCGGGAATCCGATTAAAATAGCAATGACGAGATATCGCACGATGCTTCCTTGCTCCATGAGTTGATTAATCGATAAAACGCTTGCGCGATAGGTTTAACTTCAGTTTAGCCACAAATCGAACCACGCTGGACGAATGTTGTCTGACTGATGCTTGTAAAGTTAAAGTGAGGGCGTAAGCCAGATTTAAAAGAGATACCAAAAATACGCTACACAGCGTTATCACACTACCCCACGTGGGCCTTGCTGTAAAGTGGCCTCAAACCGACGTGAGGTAACGGCAAATTTGTGCAAGTCGGAAGCGGTTGCTTGCGATGCACAATCTGCGATGCTAAGTGTGTGAATGCTGGTTTTTAAATTTATTCGGGGCGGTTTGCGGCAGCAGCACCTTACACATTGTTAGCGGGCCGCTTTCCGTTTTGTTGAATTTTATGGTTGCTGTCATTGCGACAGGTGCATGTGATCAATTGGAAAGAGTTGGTATGAATGTATTTTTTAAAGTAGTTGTCAAACTTGGATTGCTCACTATGTTAGCGTTCACTTCTGTCGCCTTTGCGGCGGACGGCGCGCTCTTGAACGCGCCCGAACTGTTGGATGCAGAATCCGCTTTCCAAGTTACCGCTAAAATGAAAGATGCCAACACCATCGAACTGAACTACACGATCGCCGATGGTTACTATATGTACCGCAAGCGTTTTAAGTTTGGCGCCGATTCTGACGCTGCCGTGCTTAAAAAAGCAATTTTGCCCAAAGGTAGCGTGAAACAGGACGCCACCTTTGGACGGGTGGAAACCTATCGTCGGACAGTTCGTGTTCTACTACCCCTCGCCGCGAGCGCGGCGGGCCGAGGGAAAACCACCGACCTAATCGTTGACGGAGGTCTGGTTGAGCTCAGCGCCATTTCCCAAGGCTGCGCAGATGTAGGCGTTTGCTACCCGCCGCTGACGCATCAATTGGCGATTCACTTAGGTTCCCAAGAAACCGTCAGCCCGGTACGGTTGGTGAGGACTGACCCGGTGAACGATCTGATCGGCAACACGCTGCTCCCGAAGATGCTGCCCGCAGCAAGCATTTTGAGACCGACCGGATCGGTATCGGATTTGATTCGTAAAAGTCCTTGAAGCTAATTTGACGCTAGTTTGAAGCTACTGCTGGCAAAACCCAGTACTGCCCCCATGAATGACCAAAACGATAAAACGACATTGCCCCAAGCTCGGGATATTCCCGCAAGCGTATTGACGCCAAAATTAATGGTGGTTTGCGCTGCCCTCTTTATGCTGACTCTCGCAGGGGTCGCGCTAGTGATTGGCCGGGCTGACACACCATCGTCCGTCCTCGATAGAACCGCCATCGATGTCAACGCAGGCAGTATTTACGCCAGCAGTTTCCCCGATCCGCAAGGTCGCCCGCAATCGTTGGGACAATGGCAACACAAACTATTGGTTATCAATTTCTGGGCGACATGGTGCGGGCCGTGTAAAGAAGAGATGCCCATTTTTGACAAGCTACAACAAAAATATGCCGCTAACGGCCTGCAAATTATTGGTATTGCCGCTGATAATGCGCTAAATATTGCCAAATTTGAAAAGAGCTTGCGAGTGAGCTATCCCTTGTTGTCAGATGAAACCCGTGCGATTGAGTTTTCCCGACGGCTGGGAAACCGGCTGGGCTTGTTGCCGCATACCGTCATCGTGCGGCCGGGTGGGGAAGTCATGCATACCCAAATTGGAATCATTGATAAAGCGGGATTTGAAGCAATAATCCGCCAAAATTTACCTAAATAGGGCTAAGTTCATTTAAAATTACACATCAGAGCATAAAATAAAATAATCAAATAATACTGATGCGAGCTTATTTGATCACTACTTGGGCAGCAGCTTGGTCGGGTCTTTAGTCAATATTCTCGTAAATTCCGTTTAAAATTTACGATTTTTTGTTGACGTGTGTCGTCCCCGCATGTAAGGACGCAAATTTTTCACTGCGCCACTAACTACTTTATCATCGTGGCGAGGTAACGCAAAACGGCAACTTCGTCGATAAGCTGGACAATCTGCATGAATTTGAGGCAAACTGAACCTTATGCTTGAAATTTCGGGCCTTCGTGATCACGGTTAAACTGGAAGACAGTCACTGAAAATAAACCCCAGTTTTGTTCAACCCGTGGCGCAACGTTAAGCAAACGGCTACAACCGCAGCCGCAAAAATGAGGCAAAAAACATAACTACCGTTTGGGGCGTCGCCTACAAGCTATAAATAGTGCATCAGCACTAAATGAGGTGGAGAACATGGACTTACGCAAGATCAAAACATTGATTGATTTGGTACAGCAGTCGGGCATCGCAGAGTTAGAAATTACTGAAGGCGAAGAAAAGGTTCGAATCAGTCGCAACGGCAATAACCAGCCGTTCATGCAGCCGATGATGCCGACGTCAATGAATCTGCCGGCTGATTACATGAACGCCCATGCGGCTGTCGCATCCGTTGCAGCCCCAGCCGTTGCCGCGGAGCCGACAGGCCACACGCTCAAGTCGCCGATGGTAGGGACGTTTTACCGTTCACCGTCGCCTGGATCGCCGTCATTTGTTGAGATCGGCCAAACCGTGACCAAAGGACAAACGCTTTGTATTATTGAAGCTATGAAGCTGCTCAATGAAATTGAATCCGATGCTGCCGGTGTCGTAAAAGCGATTTTGACTGAGAACGGCCAGCCGGTTGAGTACGGTCAACCTCTCTTTATTATTGAATAGGCGAGTACCCACTATGGCGGTATTTGGCTCTAGCCCTGTTGTTGCTCGCTCTGGAGCAATGTTTGAAAAAATCTTGATTGCCAACCGTGGCGAAATCGCGCTGCGTGTGCAACGCGCCTGCCGCGAGCTGGGCATTAAAACCGTGGCAGTGCATTCCGAGGCAGACGCCGATGCCAAATATGTAATTTTGGCGGACGAATCGGTTTGTATCGGGCCCGCGCCGTCGAAGGACAGCTACCTAAATATCCCCGCTATTATTAGTGCAGCGGAGGTGACTGATGCGCAGGCTATCCATCCGGGGTATGGTTTTTTATCAGAGAACGCCGATTTTGCCGAACGCGTTGAAAATTCGGGCTTTGTCTTTATCGGTCCCAAGCCCGAAAATATCCGCATGATGGGCGACAAGGTTGCCGCCAAGGCGGCCATGAAGCGTTTAGGCATCCCTTGCGTGCCGGGCTCCGACGGCGCGTTGCCGGATGATGCCAAAGAGGTGCGCAAAATCGCAGCCGCGGTGGGCTATCCGGTCATTATCAAAGCGGCGGGCGGTGGCGGTGGGCGCGGCATGCGCGTAGTTCATACCGAGGCCGCGTTGGTAAACGCGGTGCAGATGACCAAAACCGAAGCGCAATCAGCATTTGGCAACCCGATGGTTTATCTCGAAAAATTTTTAGAAAACCCGCGCCATATCGAAATTCAAATTTTAGCAGACGAGTTCAAAAACGCGATTTTTTTATGGGAGCGCGATTGCTCAATGCAGCGCCGCCATCAAAAAATTATCGAAGAAGCGCCAGCGCCTGAGCTAAAGCCGAAACTGCGCGACCGCATCGGCGAACGGTGTGCGGATGCGTGCGCCAAAATGGGCTACCGCGGCGCCGGTACCTTTGAATTTTTGTTTGAAAACGATGAATTCTATTTCATTGAAATGAATACCCGCGTGCAAGTCGAGCATCCGGTCTCGGAAATGATTACCGGCGTCGATATCGTACAAGAGCAAATTCGCGTCGCGGCGGGCCAGCGCTTGCGTTACCGGCAGAAGGACATTCAGCTCCGCGGCCACGCCCTGGAGTGCCGCATCAATGCCGAAAACCCGGTGACATTCGTGCCCTCACCCGGCCGCATCACGCGCTTCCATGTGCCCGGCGGGCCTGGCATTCGAGTAGATTCGCATGTGTATGCCGATTATTTTGTGCCACCCTATTACGATTCGCTGATCGCCAAAGTGATTGCGCACGGTGACACCCGCGAACAGGCGATGGCGCGGATGCGAACCGCATTGTCTGAGATGGTTGTAGAGGGTATTCACACCAATTTGCCGCTGCATCAAGAATTAATGAACGATGCCGCCTTTATTCGTGGCGCGACCTCTATCCACTTCTTGGAGGAGCGCATGGCCAAGTTGAAGAAAATCGCCGGTGGGGAAGCTGATTGATGGCTTGGTTACCCGGGATAATTCACCCGACTACGGTCGCACGAAGAACCGCATGAGCTGGTTAAATTTAAAACTCCACCTGCCGCGTGACCACGCCGATGCGTTTGGCGATGCACTGATGAATGACGGCGCAATCTCGATCAATGTCGAAGATTCCGCAGAAGGCACCGTGGACGAAAAACCGATCTTCGGCGAACCCGGTGCCAGCAGTGGCTTGTGGGAAATGTGTAAGCTGACCGCATTGTTTCATCCCGACGCAAACCCCGAGGCAGTCGCCCGGAAAGCCGCGTCCGTACTCGGCTTTGAGCTACCTGCGCTGGACGTCGAAACGCTGGAAGATGTCGATTGGGTGCAACAAAACCGCGATCAATTTCAGCCGATTAAAATTTCAGATCGCGTTTGGATTGTGCCGACATGGCACAGCGCACCTAACCAAGATGCCGTCAATATTTCGCTCGATCCCGGCGCTGCTTTTGGTACCGGAAGCCATCCCACCACGCGGCTTTGCCTCAAGTGGTTAGAAACCCACATTTCACCCGAGTCGCCATCTACGATGCTTGACTACGGAACCGGCTCCGGCATTTTGGCCATTGCTGCAATGAAGTTCGGTGCTACGCATTCGGTGGGTGTGGATATTGATTCGCAAGCGATTGAAGCCGCCCGCTACAATGCCGCGCAAAATGGTGTGAGCATCGAATTTTCGACCACCGACACCGTTCTCGATTACGTCGCTGACATCACCGTCGCCAATATTTTAGCGAACCCGTTAAAAGTATTGGCGCCACTCCTCGCCAGCCGCACGAAATCCGGTGGGAAGCTAGCACTGGCCGGCATCCTGGACCATCAGGCTGATGAAATTATTGCGATTTATCAGCCTTGGTTTGATCTGCATGTTTGGCGGCGCGATGAAGGTTGGTCGTGCATTGCGGGTGTCCGTAAATAATCACCGAGGCGTGATCTTGTCCGCCAATCGGTCGCAAACCATGTTGTCCAAGAAGTAGCCAGAAACTGCCATGGTAGTTTCGTGCGCCACTCGGTTAAAATCGCCCTATGCTGTTAACGACCTGCTCCAATTGCGCCGCGCAATTTAAAGTACAACCCGAACAACTCAACATCCGCCAAGGTCGAGTGATGTGCGGCCGTTGCCGCCAGGTATTCAATGCCTTCGAATCACTAAAACGTGTTGAAGATGACTATCTCGTCCCCGGTGCTGATGAACCTGCGCAGCCAGCAGGCGCGCCAACGCAAACGATGTCTGATGAGATTATGGCGATTGACGAAGCGGAAGATGCCGGCTTTCGCGACGAGTATGCTGCTGAATCAGCGGTCAGAAATTCACGAACGGATGATCGTGAACGAGAGCCCGAAGAGAACCGTGAGATCGATTCCGGCGAAGGCGAGCCGGCAACGGCCGGTTCGCCTTCGACTGGTTTTATTGGTTTTAAAGATGTGAGTTCGGGCGCTTATTTGCCGCTACAGGTGTCCGCAGAATTGCCCGCTGTCGCGCTGCATAGGCCCACATCGGATTCACCAGGCGATGCAACGATCGCTTGGTCCATCGCGACGCAAGGCGTCGATAACATACCCGACGCCGCAGAAAATCTGCCCGGTACCAAGAGTTTGTTGGAGCCGGAGCCATTGCGTTCTGAAAAACGCGCGGATCGCAACAGCAGCTTCGGCACAACTACCGACACAGCAAATGACGCAATCGCTGAGGAGGGCGACGCAGCGCAGTCAAATGCCATGTCCAACAACGACCCGCCATGGCTGCGGCCCAAGACCGTCAAGCCGTCGCGTACAAAGCTTTGGCTATTGGGTTGCCTATTAATGTTGGTCGCATTGGCGGCTCAACTGGGATATATTTTTCGCGTTGCCATCATCGAAGCCGCGCCGCAAACACGGCTCTATTTTGTCGATGTTTGCGGTGTGCTGGGCTGCACGATTACTTGGGGGCGCGACAGCAATATGATCAAAATTGTTGAGTCCGATTTGATCGAACCGTCCGGCAAACCGGGGCGTATTTTAGTCACGGCCACGCTCGCCAATCGTGCCACCATGAAACAAGATTTACCGTCACTCGAATTGCGCCTGACCGATGCCGCCAATCAGGTGCTGGTCAGTCGTGTGTTGCAACCGTCGGACTATTTGGGCCGCGCGGTGCAGCGCGAGGATGGCATTGCGCCAGGCACGGAATTGCTGATTAATTTAAATATTGAATCAAGCAACAAGCCAGTCGCGTCTGGCTATGGTTTACGGGCCTTCTATCCGCAATAGCGTCGCGGATAGCCCAACAACCACGCGATGATATTATGGGTTTCTTTCAACCGCTGTAAAATCAGGTATCGTTTTCTAAGTCTCTCAAGGTTTTAACACACCGCGTTTGACCGTTTTTCGCAGATGAATAAGGTGGGACTGCGCGTAAGACTGCGCGCCAGGCAGTCTAGTACTTCCAGCGCATCCGAAAGCAGATCAGATCAACCGAATTAAAACAGCCGAATAACGTGAAAACGCAAAAAACATGACTGCCATACGCCGCGTTGCGATTTTGGAAGACGATGAGGATCAGTCGTTCGTGTTGTGCAAATGGTTTCGCGAAGCTGGCTTTGAGCCGGTTGCGTTTGCCGGTGGCCGTGTGTTGATCGATTTCCTAAAAAAAGAAACCGTTGATCTAGCCATCGTGGATTGGCAGTTGCCGGATATGCCGGGTGTTGAAGTCGTACGCGTGCTGCGCGAAGAGTTGAATTTGGTGGTGGCGATTATTATCGCCACCTCGCGCAATCTTGAGGAAGATATTGTCGAAGGGCTCAACGCCGGTGCCGATGATTATGTGGTGAAGCCGCTACGCCATGCGGAGGTAATCGCACGAGCGGAGTCAGCCATCCGCCGCGTGAAGGTCCGGGATCTTGAAATATCCAGCCTGCAATCCATCACAACTTATAGCGCCTATCAATTTGAGTTGGCGAACCGCTCGGTGTCCTTCAATCAACAAAAAGTGGTCTTGCGCGATAAAGAATTTCAGTTCGCCACCATGCTATTCGAACACAGCGAAAAAATTGCTGCCGGCGCTACCCAAGCAGGTGCGCAGCCATCAGCGCAGGAATTATCGCGCCGCGAAATTCACGAACATATTTGGACCACGATCCCGTTTGGCATCTCGACTCGAACCATCGATACGCATGCTTATCGGCTCCGCGTGAAATTAGAACTTGATGGCCGCCACGGCTACGCCCTCAAAGCGGTGCGCGGGCAGGGTTATCGGTTGGCGAAAACAGTAGCCGGTGCGGTCATTGCGGAAGACGCAGCAGGGGAATAATTTTTACTTAGCGTTGCGTTCGTTAGTACCGCTGTTGCCACCATCACCATTAAGCCTCGCAGCGAGGTTGGCTTTTTAGTGCGCTCATATGGGCCTTTGAATTAAATTAGCCGTTATTTGCGCCTCGTTATATGCGCCATAACATGGGCGGCCGTAACTGCCGCCATATCACGCTTTATATGGCTCTTAAGCGATTAACAATTTCGCCACTTTCGATTAGCGCCGCCAATTCATCACGTAGACGCGCACTTTCGCCCATTGCAAATTGCCAGTATGTCAAGCGGCCATCGAAGTTGTTTAAATAGCGTTTGAAGTCGCTGCGATCGGGTAGTTTTTTCAGGGGCAATCGATCCAGATATTCACGCGTTGGTGATATCAACACCACATTGTCAAGCCACGCGCCTTTTGCTTTTCGCCATGGCCACATCTTGTCCAGCCAGCCCGGTACGATCTTATTCGTGAAGTGCGGATAAAGAACCAAGCCGCTGGTTTCGGCGTAAGGAAGGTGCAAATGATAGTCGATTAAACCGCCGTCCCAGAACGTGCCGGGCGATGCGCCATCTATCGCAGACACGCCTTCAAGAACCAACGGGATGGAGCCCGAAGCAATCAACGCATTGCGAAAATTGTTAACGGTGAGCGCCGCGTATTCGGTATGAAACGGATCAGCTTCCAGCGCGTTAAAAAACAATTTCATTGACAGCGCACTAGGCGGGGCGGACGTTTCAAGCCATTTTTGCCCGCAATCACCCGCCAGTAATGGTGTTTCATTCGGCGCTGCCGACTCGCTTTGTTGATAGGCATAAAGCCACGTGCGGTCCAAAAAATGCCGCAAATGTTGTCGCCCGGCCGCGTTGGCAAACGCGGCAAGCGTGAATCCGGCGTGTGTGCGGCCCGGCGCTTCGCGGCGCAGTAATCCTTTGCCACGCACCGCCAGCACATGCAGCTGATAGTTCGGGTTAGTCAGCACCTCATGCTCGCGACCTACGAACATATCGTTTAACAAATCACTCGCCGCTTTTGAAACAGCTTTCGCGCTCACGCCACGCGGATAATTTTGGTGGCAATAAGCGGCCGCCAATTCATTGAGCGCTTTCCGCACGCCGTCGGGCGAATGTCCGCGACACACCGCCGCAAACCGCCACGCGCCGATAGAAGCGCCGATGAGTTGCGTCGGCGATTTTTGTTCACATTGCCGTTCAGCAAATCCCTGCGGCAGCCAATCCGCAAACAGCCATTCATCGAGGCGGGCCAATCCCAAACCCTTCGGCCCACCAGCGGCACCGGGAACGATATCGATGTCCTGCGGGCGCAGACCGTGCTCACGAATATGGGCGATAGCCCGCGGCCCGGCGCGGAGTTCGATGTTATTCATCCGTCAATCACGGGCTAGCCCGTCGGCTACTCTTGAGTTCTCTTGAGTCCGGTACCGCAACCCGCGTATCGTGAAAATTCAAAAACAAATCGGCGACCAACGCAGGCGCTTCAACCTGCGGATAATGGCCAATGCCGTTCAGCAAAATGCAGTCTGCGGCTGGTACCAGCTCGCGATAGCGAGCAGCCATATGCGCGCCTGAGATTGGATCGGCAGCCCCATTAATGAGGCGCATCGGGATAGTGTTGGCGGCGTCAGTTTGTTCGAGCGCGCCAACCCAGCGATCACGGAAGATGCGCCGCTCGCGCATATAACGGATCAGCTTATGAAAAATCTGTAAGCCATCGTTATGCATAATGAGCTGCCAAAAGCCATCAATCTCAGCAGCGGTGGGTGGGGAAGCTGCGCCTGAAATAGCGAGCATATTGGCGGCAAATTTTTCTTTGGTGGTCTTACCTGCCATCCATTTGCCAATCGGGCTTAACAATAACCGCTGCACCATGCGCGGGCGATGGGTTTCGGGGAACAGTCCACCATTCAAAAAGCACACACTTTTGAGCCGCGGGCGCAAACCACTTTCGCGCTCCGTGTTGCGTGCCAATAATTCTTGCGCCACCGTGTCGCCGACATCGTGAGCGAGGATGTGACACTCGGATATGCCGGCATGCGTCAACAGCGCCTCGCACATCGTTGCCTGATCGTGGATGCAGTAATCATAATCGGCGGGCTTCGCCGAAAAACCAAATCCTATTAAATCGGGCGCGATTAAATTAAAACGCGTTGCAAGCATCGGCCAGATCGATGACCAATCCCAAGATGCAGTTGGGAAGCCGTGGATTAGCAAAACCGTTTCGCGCTGCGTGCCGAATTCGCCAGGAAGCGACGCATTCGATTGCGCGAAAAAGATAGCATGACCGCGATACAAGAATCGCTGCCCACGCTGCTGCCAATCATCAAGTTCTGTTAGAGAAGTGCGTCCGCTCATAGGTGCGTGCTGTTGGTCAAGGCACTTATTCTGAATTAGACGCTATTCTGACGCATTCCCGATGGGATGCGAATTACAATCGCTTATTGCATATTCCTCATTTCCTAGACTTCCTTAGTTTCCTTGACTGCTTTAACTGCTTTAACTGCCTTAACTGCTTTAACCGCTTTAACTGCTTTAACTGCTTTAGCTTCCTTAACATTCTTAACGTCTTTAGCTTTCATCACTTCCACGCTTTAGATTTCAACCGCGCTCACTTTATAAGACGATCATGTCCCAATTATTTTCTCCTCTGACCCTCCGCGAACTGACCTTCAAAAATCGCATTTTTGTCTCACCGATGTGCCAATACAGTTGCGTTGATGGCATGCCCAACGAATGGCATCTGGTGCATTTAGGTTCGCGTGCGGTTGGCGGCGCGGCGTTGGTCATGACCGAAGCAGCGTCGGTCACCGCGGCCGGGCGTATTTCTCCGGAAGATGCGGGCATTTGGAATGATGCGCAAATGGCCGGGTGGAAGCCGATTGCGGCATTTATCAAAGCGCAGGGCGCCGTGCCGAGTATTCAATTGGCACACGCAGGCCGTAAGGCATCGACGTTTGCACCCTGGCGCGGGCATGGCAAAGTGGCTGAAGAACAAGGCGGGTGGCCGGTCTTGGGGCCATCGGACGTTGCGTTTTCGGATAATTATCCGACCCCGCACGAGATGACCGCAGCCGATATTCGCGCCAATGTTGATGCCTTTGCCGAAGCAGCCAAACGATCATTGCAAGCTGGATTTGAAGTCCCGGAAATTCATGCCGCGCACGGCTATTTGGCGCATGAATTTTTATCACCGTTATCGAATCTGCGCCAGGACGAATATGGCGGCTCCCTCGAAAACCGGATGCGCTTTCCGTTGGAACTGTGCGCGGCGGTCCGCGAAACATGGCCGAAACATTTGCCGGTTTTTTTGCGAATTTCGGCGAGCGATTGGAAAGAAGGCGGCTGGGATATTCATCAATCCATCGAATTCTGCAAACGCGCCAAAGCCCTGGGCATTGATCTGATCGATGTCTCATCGGGCGGCAATGTGGCCGATGCCAAAATGACGATTCGCCCCGGCTACCAATTGCCGTTCGCTCGCGCCATTCGCGAAGGTGCCGGCATGCCAACCGGCGCGGTGGGATTGATTACCGATGCGGTGCAGGCCGAACAAATCATCGGCGATGGTGGTGTCAACGGTGATGCAGATTGTGTATTCTTGGCGCGCGCATTGTTGCGCGATCCTTATTGGCCGATTCACGCCGCGCATGAATTAGGCGCGGGTGTTGCAACCGCAATGTGGCCAAACCAATACAAGCGGGCCGGTGTAAATGCGTTTGGCAAATAAACGCTGACGCTAAATTGACTATTTTTAAACGGAGTATTTATGATCGATCTTTACTACTGGCCCACCCCTAATGGCCACAAAATTACGATGTTCTTGGAAGAGGCAAAAATTGCCTACAATCTGCACGGTATCAACATTGGCAAAGGTGAGCAATTCGCGCCGGAATTTTTAAAGTTCTCGCCCAACAATCGCATGCCGGCCATTATTGATGACGCGCCAACAGACGGCAAAAAGCCGATCAGTGTGTTTGAATCTGGCGCGATTTTGCTCTACCTCGCGGGCAAGACCGGCAAGCTCATTCCCAACGATTTGCGCGGGCAGGTGGAGTGTACCGAATGGCTGTTCTGGCAAATGGGAGGCCTTGGTCCGATGCTGGGGCAGAACCATCATTTCAGCCAATATGCACCGGAAAAGATACCGTACGCAATCGATCGCTACGTCAAAGAAACATCACGTCTATATGGCGTGCTGAACAAGCGCCTAGCCAATAAAAAATTCATTTGCGGCAATCAATACACGATTGCCGACTTGGCCTGTTATCCATGGATTTTATGGGAGCGGCAAAGCCAACATGAAGCTGATTTCCCGCATCTTGCGCGCTGGTATGCCGCCATCAAGGCCCGACCAGCCACCACGCGCGCATACGCCAGATCAAAAGAAGTAAATCCGAATTTAACGCCCAGCGTGAACGACGAAGCCTCGCGCAAAATTTTGTTTGGGCAGGATAAAAGCGTGATTAAGTAGCGGCAATCGTAAAAGCAGCCGTAACGTTACCAATCTCGTCATGCTAGGAATTACCAAAAAACAGCTCGCGCAATACGCCGTTGCGCGGTCGTTGTTCAAGCCAACGACACTACAGGCTGCGGTTGATACGTTGGGCTATGTGCAAGCTGATCCGATTCGCGCACCTGCGCGGGCGCAAGATTTAATTTTGCGGCATCGCGTCAAAAATTATCACATCGACGATTTGGAAAAAAAATATCCGAAGCTCGACGTGACAGAGGACATGCTGCACAACTACGGCTTCTTCCCCCACCGCCATCTGCCACTCCTGTATCCGCGAAAGCTATCACCCAGATGGCAAGCGTTTGTGGCTGAGCACAAAGCGCTGCGCCGAAAAGTGTGGAACTATCTGAACGAAAACGCCACGGCGCATCCGCGCGATCTGGGACAGGCGCTGGGTGCGGGCAATCGTGAAAACGGTTGGGGCAGCAGTTCGTCGGCCACGACGCTCATGCTCGAATGTCTGCACCGCGAAGGGCGCCCGCGTGGTGCGGCGCGATTCGGGCATTCGTGTCTATAGCGTTGCGTTACCAGTCAATGCCGAGCAGAAATGGTCTTCGACGCAACGCGCTGACGGCTTAATCCGCATGATGGTCAATCTTTACGCGCCGCTGCCATTGCGCTCGCTCACGCAGCTAATCAACATGATGCGGCACTACAAACCAGCGCTTGATTACGACAAGCGTATTGACGCAATGGTGAAACGCGATGAATTGAGGCATGAGATCGTTGATGGTTTGATTTACGTGTGGCCCAGTGTCGAGCGGCCGCCACAAGATGTTAGCGACGAGGTGAGGCTGCTCGCGCCATTTGATCCCATCGTGTGGGATCGTCGCCGCTTCGAGCATTTATGGGGCTGGGCATACCGCTTTGAGGCCTATACGCCGTTTGCCAAACGCAAGCTCGGTTACTACGCGTTACCGATGCTCTGGCGGGAGAGCGTGATTGGCTGGGCAAACGTGGCGATCAATAATAGCGGGCTCGATGTTACCATCGGCTATGCAGTAAAAAGGCCAAGCACGAGCACTGGCGCGGGGTTTCGGGCAGCGCTGGACGCTGAGATTGAACGGTTTCGGCAGTTTGCCCGCCGTCCATAAAGTAATTGACGCGACGCTGGCGCACTGCTTTTTGGTGGGCGGGGCGCGCCGGTCGGGAACTTTTAAAAACCTCAAGATCCAG
>JANYBL010000067.1 GCA_025360815.1 Burkholderiales bacterium | reverse complement strand
ATTTGCTTGCACCAGACGTTGCCCGATTGGGCGTGCCCTGCTTCGCGACGGCGGTTTTCGAAACAGCGGCATCCTCAGCCGAGCCAATCCTGTTTGCGATCCAACCTAGCGCAACTACGGTAACTGCTGCGACGAGGATGAGTATCCATTTTTTGGGGCTTCTATTTAGTTCATTGGTATTCATAAAGTTCTCCTCTCAATCTATTTGATGCAGTTGTCACGTATCGCGTCAGCATGCATTGCTGCGCAACGTTGGCCGTTCAGGAAGACTTGAGCCAACTGTGCTGCTGGGGAATTCTGGAAATTGGCAGGGGAAATCCAATTAATCCACGCGGTGAGGTCGATGCTAACATCCGCACCGGCACTATTTCTGCTTCCACCAGCACCTGCCGCATCGCCTTCGCCGCAATGCCGAAAAAATGACCGCGTGATTCCCATTGTGGGCTGGATTCAGCCAAGCGCAAATAAGCTTCATGTACCAACCCCGTGGCCGACAAAGTGTGATCCACACGCTCGCGGCGGATATGCGAGCCGGCGAGCCGCTTCAGCTCGCTATAAACCTTTTCAACCTCTTGGCTGAATGGCTGCGGTGAGGCAGGCGGGCTGGGTGGTGTTGGTGCGGGTGGGCTGGGAGGAGGTGTGTACAAAAAAACTCGCAATCAGATCGGAAAATGAACGTAACAAACAGTTTACGTTCCCTAAATATAGCACTGCGCTTGTGTGCTGGATTGCATTGACATGCAGATCGCTGTTAGCGATCTTATGTTTTTACCGTCGATTGACTGTTTCATTGCGGCCACGCTCAGTGCTTTCGATATAACTCACCCGCTTCAATTTTCACCTGCATTATATTTTGCGTCGGTGGCAACGGGCAGGTGGTGAAATCGGAGAAGGCACACGGTGGGTTGTAGGCTTTGTTGAAATCCAGTTTGAAGGTTGTGTTGGGCGCGGGTTTTTTGTCGACGAATAAAAAACGGGAAGGGCGGTAGGTGGTTTTGCCTGCTGTGCCGTCGCGGATGACAAAGAATAAACCATCGTCTTCGCCGATCACATCGAGTTTGTATTTTTTGCCGTTCAGTTTGAATTCGACATAGCCGGGGCAGGGTTCGTCGGAGACTTCATCGATGATGTTGACAATTGAAATCGTGCGGCCTTCGGGGTAAGGCACGTATTTGGCATCGACTAAAAATTTGCGATTGGTGGGATACCAAATGCGACCCGGAAAATTTTTGCGCACGGTGGATTGGTTATCGGCAAGCCGCAACACAAATGTACCGTTGCGCTCAATGATATGCATGGCGAGATAGTCTAGCGATACCCAGTCGCGTTTTCCGCTGTCGGTGCCCATTGATCGTTCGCCGGTGAAAAGCTTGCCGTCGCTTTTCATGGCGATGCCGATATCGAGATTGAGCGTGACTTTGCCGTTGGCGACGGTGAGCGTGCCCAGCCGCTCGGGACCGACCCCGGCAAGCTCTGGTGGGAAGACAATATCGTTGTTTTTGCCCGTCCCGAAGGTGTTAATGCCCGGCTTCATGGTGAAGCGCCCCGCGAGGGTAAGCCAGCCGTTATCGCGACGCAAACTGGTTTCCATTTTTTCATGCCACGCTTCAATGTCGGCAATGTATTCGAGTGGCAGTTCTGCTTTTTGGCGGGCTGCTTTTTGGCTGGTTGATTTTTCCTTAGGTGAACCTGTGTCCTGCTTAGTCAATGATTGGGGTGCTGCAGACGCATCGGATGGGGACGCGTGCGCTGCGACGAGTCCGAGCAAGGCGGCAATGATGGAGGCCGCGAAAGTGCGTGCGGCCGCAGCGGAATGGCTATTCATGGGGTTCTCCAGCTATGTTGAGTTTACGAAAGTCGAAAGCGCATGGGTGTAAATGCACGGTGGAGCATGAGGCACGGGGTTGTAAGAAGATGAGTGCAATGACGAATTAGGGGTACAAAAAATTGATTACTCAACAGAAATTATGCGCCATTTTTAGTCGTTGCTTTCATCATCGTCCTCTACAGCTTTATTTTTATTGCAACCAACTCAGGCGATAAATCGTTCATGCATTTGAAATGTCCCAACGGGCATTCACGCTTGAAGCAAGGGCTACATTCAAGGTTGAGTGAAATGATGGTTGCGTTGGCCGACAGCGGTGGCGTGAATTGGGGCGAGCTGGATCCGTAAAGTGCTGCGACGGGCACACCGACGGCAGCAGCGATATGCATGAGGCCAGAATCATTGGTGACGACTTGCAAGGCGAGGCTCAGCAAATCAATCGCCTCATCCAAACCAGTTTCGCCGGCGAGGTTGACGCATTGCCCGCCAACAATTGAATTAATTTCGTCGGTGATAACCCGATCTTTTTTTGAGCCGAATAGCCAGATTTTTTTGCCTTGCTCGATCAGTTGTGTAACGAGTGCGGCAACATGTCTGCTCGGCCAGCGTTTCGCGGGACCGTACTCGGCACCTGGGCAAAATGCGATGACGGGTTTATCAAGTGTTAGACCCAAGCGTTGCAGGGTTTGAGCGCGATGCGCTACATCAACGCGCAGCGTTGGCGCTAATAATGGCCGCAACAAGGGCTGATCCGGCTGCGCCAGCTGCGCAAAACGCTCGACCATCAGTGGGAGTGCGACTTCATCCAAATCACGACAATCGCTTAGGATCCAGCCGCGTTTTTCGCCGCGATAGCCGGTGATCCGGGGGATATTGGCGAACCATGGCAAGAGCGCTGATTTGAACGAATTGGGCAGAACGTAAGCGTGATCGTATTTTTTATCGCGTAACGATTGACCCAGTGCACGCCGTGCCGCCAGCCGCAAATCACCGTGCGCAAAAGGATTTTCGATGACGTTGGCGACATCATCCATGCGTGCGTAAACGGGCATGACCCAAGGTGGCGCCATGACGTCGATGGTGGCATTTGACTGCGCCGCATGAATGCGTTGCAACATTGGCTGCGAAAGAACGGCGTCACCAATCCATGAAGGTGCTATGACTAAAATATGCATTAAAATTGTCTAAACACTAGTCTAGTAGCGGTTTCTTAGCAATTTTTGCCTCAAACGCCGCTCCAGCTCTAGTGTTTGTAAAATAAATCAATGCCCGCTCTTCACAGGGCCTATCAATTTATAAACCGTTCCGCAGTAGGCACACTTCGCCTCTCCCGTGACGGCCACGTCCAGAAATACGCGCGGATGCGTGTTCCAAAGCTTCATCGACGGCATCGGGCAATGCAGTGGTATGTCGGCGGCGGTGACGGTGATTTGCTGCTGGCTTAATTCTCGGGGCTGAGTCATTTCAGTACTTTCGATCATGATTGGGGGGCATTGCTCATTTCACCGGTGTCAACCAGTGATGATATTTTGGATTGCGACCGTTGACGATATCAAAAAACGCACTCTGCAATTTTTCGGTAATCGGCCCACGTGATCCTTCACCGATCACGCGGCCGTCGAGTTCGCGGATCGGGGTCACTTCAGCCGCCGTGCCGGTGAAAAACGCCTCATCGGCGATATACACATCATCGCGCGTGATCTTGCGGGTTTCCAATGGTATGCCATGTTCTTCGCACAGCAGTTGGATCGAGCGCCAAGTGATGCCGTCCAACGCCGAGGTGAGCTCCGGCGTGGCGACTTTGCCATCACGCACGATGAATAAATTTTCGCCCGCACCTTCGGCGACATAGCCGTCGGTATCCAGCAGCAGTGCTTCATCGTAGCCGTGATCAACGGCTTCGTTATTGGCCAAAATCGAATTCGCATAAGTTGATGCCACCTTTGCGCGCGGCATGGTGACGTTCACGTGGTGCCGTGCATATGAAGAAGTTTTAACGCGAATCCCTTTTCGCAAACCATCTTCACCGAGGTAGGCACCCCACGGCCATGCGGCAATCGCAATGTGGACTTTGCTGCCTTTGGGCGATATGCCCATTTTCTCCGAGCCGTAAAACGCAAGGGGGCGCAGGTAGCAGCTCTCTAAATTATTTTCACGCACCACTTGGCACTGTGCCGCCATGATCTCGTCTTTGGTATATGGCATCGCCATCTGGTAAATTTTGGCGGAATTAAAGAGACGCGTGGTGTGCTCTTTTAAGCGAAAAATAGCAGTTCCCAAGCTTGGCGCTTCGGTTTTGTAGGCGCGAACACCTTCAAAAACGGCCAAGCCGTAGTGAAGCGAATGGGTTAATACGTGGGTATTGGCATCGCGCCAAGGCACCATTTTGCCGTCATACCAAATCAGGCCATCGCGATCAGACATTGACATATTGTTTCTCCTGAAATACGTAAATGCGCAGGTGTGAAATTTAAACTCAGTCCAACTTCGGCGCGAAAAATTGTTAAATGTTGTAAAGCACGCTGCCCGAATTGCCCATTCTCATTTTAGCGCAAGAACGCTTTCAGATATGCCGCGAGTGCGAGCAAACCAAGCTCAAAAATGGCAGGTACCCGTGTTCACAACCCAAAGACGTTGAATGCATGTGCATCGCATTTGTTGCGGGAGCATCTAAAACGCAGGTTTTAAAGCGACCAGAGATGGTAAAAATGCAGTAAAAGTCAGGTCGGAATGAACTGAACTGAAAATTAAAAAGAAAACATCGCCGTTAGCTACATTTTTGAGTAATTTTCCGTCAAACTCATTAAAGTTTGGCTTCTGCGCAATAACTTTAAATGGCACTTAATTGATTTATTTGCTGAAAAATCATAGACTTTGCTCAAGTTTCGGAAAGGTTTCTTAAAAGTGCATTTTAAGTTATTATAAATACGAGGTTTTATAGTTTTCAAAGTAGCGACATGCCCGCGAGACGCCTGCAGGAAAGCGGCACGATGGTGATAGTCATTTGATGAGCGTTAGCAAGCGTTGAGAAGTGTTTACGGGTTAGTCGGTTCAGTGAATACCTTAAACAAGGTCTTGCGCGTAGCCCAAAGAGATGTGAAGCTGATGCGATTAAAACAAAACAGGTTGCGGGAGGCAGCGTGGCAATTATAAATGCCCTACAAATTGTTAGCGTCACTGACCCGGGCCGGGTCAGAGGGCACAATGAAGACTGTGTAGAATCCCGCCCCGAAATTGGCGTTGTCGTGCTGGCCGACGGCATGGGCGGATATAACGCGGGAGAAGTTGCCAGTGGTATGGCGACATCGTTGATTGCTGCGGGACTGGCTAATGGTTGGACTAAGCCATTGCTCAAAGGAAAAAATCGCGAACAAGCGACAGCCTACTCGCAGCAGTTGCTGAAGGAAGAGGTTGCAAAGGCGAATCACGCCATTTTCGAAGCCTCGCAAAAAGATCCGCAATGTGCCGGCATGGGAACAACGCTGGTAGCATGTTTGTTTTACGATAATTTCTTGACGGTCGGGCATATTGGCGACTCGAGGCTCTATCGCATGCGCAATGACGCATTGGAGCAAGTCACCAGAGACCATTCGTTGTTGCAAGAGCAAATTGACTCCGGTTTGATCAGCAAAGAAGACGCGCGTTCATCCCATAATAAGAATTTGGTGACACGTGCGGTTGGGATTGATCCGGAAGTCGAAACTGAGGTAGGCAGTTATGAAGTGCTGGAAGGCGACATTTATTTGCTTTGCTCAGATGGCTTAAATGACATGATCGAGGATGAGGAAATTCAAATGACCCTAATCGCGCTTCGCTCAAATCTCGATTTGACCGCGCAACAATTGGTGCAAGCGGCCAACGATGCAGGCGGACGCGACAATATTTCGGTTATGTTGATTAAAGTGGTGGGCGGGTTTGGTGTTGAGCGCGGCTTTTGGGCACGGGTCAAATCTTGGTTTTAATAGACTCTCTTCTGCTAAAAATAGCAGCAAACAATTTGTACATCATGTACGACAGCAATTTTTTAGGGCTATAGCCATGGCAAAACTTATCTTGAGTGTTGATGGAACCGTGTTAAAGGAAATTTCGCTCAACAAAGAGCGAACTACCCTTGGACGCAAACCGCATAACGATATCCAAGTGGATAATCTTGCGGTCTCGGGCGAGCACGCCGCGATCATCACCATTCTCAACGATTCATTTATCGAAGATTTAAATTCCACCAATGGCACGCTCGTAAACGGCAAGCCGATCAAAAAGCATTTCTTGCAGAACAACGATGTGATTGAAGTTGGCAAGCATAAGCTGAAGTACTTTAATGATGCGCCCGTCCAAGCGAGTGAACAGGACTTCGAAAAAACGATGATCATTCGCAAGGCGCCGTCGCAACCAGCGATGTCCAATCCTGCACCGACGCCAGCACCGTCACCGGCACCGATGATGTCATCGGCACCAACCCCAGCGACTTCCCATCCGCCAAGCACGGCGGCGGATACGCAAACAAATATGAAGCCGCTCGTAATGCCTTCAGCACCAGCACCGTCGGCGGCACCACCAGCAATGGCATTGGGGCAGCCCGGTACTAAAGAGGCTGCGATCCAAGTGCTGTCCGGTGCAGCAGCGGGTCGATCACTTGATCTGACGAAGAACCTGACAACGATTGGTAAACCCGGTGTTCAGGTGGCTGTGATTACGCGTCGTCCCAATGGATTCTTTATTACCCATGTCGAAGGCACAAATTTTCCGACCATCAACGGCAAGCAACTAGGTGGCCAGGCACAGCAGCTCGCCGATCATGATTTGATCGAAATCGCGGGCGTAAAAATGGAATTCTTTTATAAGCCATAGATGCACAATCGCCGCGTATTTTAAACGCCAATCCGTTCAACACTACCCCGACCCAGCCCCGGTTAGCTCGCTATGCTAATTAAAGTGCTCGGATGTAGTGGCGGTATTGGCGGGGCACTGCGGACAACCGCCTTTTTGGTTGATGACGATATTCTCATTGATGCTGGAACAGGAGTTGGCGATCTTTCCATCGAGCAATTGGCGGCGATTGACCATATATTTGTCACTCATTCCCATCTCGATCACATTGCCTGCATTCCGTTTTTAGTCGACACGGTTTGCTGGATGCGCGATAAACCCGTCACCGTCCACGCCACCGCTGAAACGTTGCAGATTTTAAAAGATCATATTTTCAATTGGAAAATATGGCCAGATTTTTCGCAAATCCCGACTCCCGATAGGCCGTTCATGATTTTTCGCGAACTAATGGTCAACGTTGAAGTCGATATTGACGGGCGGAAAATTACGGCGATTCCGGCAAACCATGTTGTGCCGGCCGTGGGATATCTTGTGGATAGTGGAGAGAGCAGTTTGTTGTTTAGCGGCGACACAACCGTTAACCAAGCGCTGTGGGATATTGCCAATTCGACGGACAACTTAAAATATATCGTGATCGAAACCGCATTTTCAAATAAAGAGCGCGATCTGGCGGTGGTTTCCAAACATTTGTGTCCTGATATGCTTGCTAGCGAGTTGGCAAATTTAACCAAACCGGTCGAAATTTTCATCAGCCATTTGAAGCCGGGTGAGGTGCAGTTAACGATGAGTGAGATTGAATTTGCAGCGGCAAGATGGATGGCACAAATGTTGGAAAACGGACAAGAGTTCAAGTTGTAGAATAGGGCTTTATTGTTGTTAGCGATTAAAGTTAAATAAACACGCTCGTCAGGTGTCGTTGTTTGAATGTTGACCTGCTTGAGCGCCATTTAGTGTTGCCAATTGAGTGAGTGCGTTATGAGTGCAGTTTTGGATTCCAAAGTAGGCAATTCGGCTAAAGATTCGGAGATGTCTTCGAAGCTGGCGTTTTCGAAGAAGCTGCAGGCAGTAACGAACCGAATTCACTCCACATCCAATATCGACGAGATTATGTTGGATGTGACGCGTGATGTTTGCCAGTTGTTTGACGCGGATCGGCTGACCATTTACACGCTTTCCGAAGACGGACTATCGATTGTTTCTAAAGTAAAATCGGGCCTCAACTCATTTAAAGATATAAAGCTCCCGTTATCAGAAAGCTCTATAGCCGGTTGTTGCGCGCTCAACAAGCGGTTCATGAACATCAACGATGTTTATGACGATGCAGAGCTAAAAAGTTATTCGCCCAATCTTGCATTCTTAAAGGCCGTTGACCAGCGGACCGGCTATCGCACCAAGCAAATGATGGTTGCGACCATCTTGGGCGGCGAGAGCGGCAATGATTTATTGGGCGTGATCCAGGTGATCAACCACTTGCCTGGTACGCCGTTCCCGCAGCTAGCCGAAGAAGGCCTCAACGAGCTGGCTAAAACGCTGGCGATTGCTTTTCGCGTCCGCCAGCAGGTCCCCGGCCAGATCAAATCCAAATTCGAATATTTGGTCGTTGACAATGTGATTTCGGAGGGCGAACTAGAGCTTGCAACCCGCACAGCTCGCCGCAAAAATAAGAATGTTGAAGACATTCTGACCGATGAATTCCAGGTGCAGCCCGCGGCGATCGGCGCGGCGCTCGCTAAATTTTTTGGCGTGGAATACGAGCCCTATAAGGCGGAACGTATTAAACCGATTGATTTACTTAAAAACCTTAAAAAAGACTACGTTGAAGTCAATAACTGGCTGCCGATTGAGGATAGTAAAGCAGGTTTGATTGTGATGACGACAGATCCTGAGCGCGTTAAAAGCTCGAGGATGGTGGAAAACATTTTCCCGCGCTTGAAACCAGTCTTTAAGGTTTGTACATCGCGCGATTTAACGCTCACCCTATCGCAGTTTTTTGGGGCGGATGGGGGCGGCTCAGATGATATTGGCGACTTACTATCCAATCTCGATGATGAAAGCGAAGCGGGTGATATTGGCGGCGATGATGTATCGGCCGCAGCCGACAATGAATTGGTAAAGCTCGTTAATAAAATTATTGTCGATGCTTATAACCAAGGCGCGTCGGATATCCACATCGAACCGATGCCCGGTAAAGGTAAAACCGGTGTGCGTTTCCGCAAGGACGGCACCTTGGCAACCTACATTGAGGTTCCCTCGAGCTACCGTAATGCGCTAACGGCACGTCTAAAAATTATGTGTGACTTGGATATTTCAGAGAAGCGCAAGCCGCAAGACGGAAAGATCAAATTCAAAAAATACGGCCCGCTCGATATCGAGCTGCGCGTCGCGACCATCCCCACCGCCGGCGGCGTTGAGGATGTGGTTATGCGTATTTTGGCTGCGGGCGAGCCGATTCCGTTGGAAAAGCTGGGCTTGACTACGAATAACAAAAATAATCTGGTTAAGGCTGTTTCCAAACCCTATGGACTGTTCTTCGTCTGCGGGCCCACCGGCTCTGGTAAAACCACTACGCTGCACTCGGTACTGGGTAGCTTGAACACGCCGGACACCAAAATTTGGACGGCTGAAGATCCGGTTGAGATTACCCAAAAGGGCTTGCGTCAGGTGCAGGTGAATAAGAAGGTGATTGATTTCCCAACAGTGATGAAGGCATTTTTGCGCGCTGATCCGGACATCATCATGGTCGGTGAGATGCGCGATGCCGAGACCACGCACATCGGTATTGAAGCGTCCCTGACCGGCCACTTGGTGTTCGCCACCTTGCATACCAACTCGGCACCGGAAGCGATTACCCGGTTACTCGATATGGGGATGGACCCGTTCAACTTTGCCGATGCGCTGATCGGCATCCTGGCGCAGCGCCTCGCCAAACGTCTCTGCAAATGTAAAGAAGCCTACACGCCCGATTCTGAAGAGTTAAAGAACTTCATGAATGAGTACACCAGCGATTTGCGGCAGACAGAGCCTTGGAAAAAAGACCCGCAGGGCGAAGCGAAGAAGCTCTACGATTATTGGCTCAAAGAATATGGCAAAGATGGCAAGCTGACCTTCTTCCGCGCCAAGGGCTGCGATACCTGTGGTAACACAGGTTATAAAGGACGGGTTGGTTTGCATGAGCTGATGGTGGCTAGTGAAGCGGTCAAAAAACAAGTACAAGAGCGTGCCCGTGTTGCGGATATTTTCGTCAAGTCCGTTGAAGAAGGCATGTCCACTCTGAAAATGGACGGTATGGAAAAAGTCATGATGGGCGTGACTGACATGAAGCAGGTTAGGGCGGTTGCCATTAAATAATGGCTCTCACTCCGCCCACCGCACATGCTGGTGCGCTCCCCAAAGTGGGTGCAACGGAGGGTAGTGTCGGCAGCACGACCAGTGGCTCGCGCGCCGCGCCGATTATTCACGGCCGGCTTGTTACATCACTGCAATATCTTAACGAGGTGGGAATAGCCCTTTCGCAGGAGCGGGACATTAACCGCTTGCTTGAAACGATCCTTGTTGCTGCTAAAAACATCACCCATGCCGACGGCGGTACGCTATACCGTTTAGTAGACGACGCGCTCAAATTTGAAATTGTCTTAAACGACAGTCTTGGCATCAAGATGGGCGGTACGTCCGGCAATGAGATTCCGTTTTATCCCATTCCGCTGCATCAGGACGACGGCGAAAAGAACACCTCGATGGTCGCTGCCTACGCGGCCATCAACGATGAGGCTGTCAACATCGCCGACGCTTACACAGCAGAAGGCTTTGATTTTTCTGGCACCAGAAATTTCGATCATAAAACTGGCTATCGCTCGACGTCGTTTTTGACGATTCCAATGAAGAATCACGAGGGTGAAATAATCGGCGTGTTGCAATTGCTCAACGCCCAAACCGACAGCAATAAGGTTGTGCCATTCACGCTGGAAGATCAGCGGTTAGCCGAATCACTCGCTTCTCAGGCAGCGATTGCATTGACCAACCGGATGTTGATCACCCAACTCGAAATGCTGTTTGAATCATTGATTGAACTCATCAACACCGCCATCGATGAAAAATCGCCCTATACCGGGGGCCACTGCGAGCGCGTACCTACGCTGACCATGATGCTCGCTGAAGCCGCCGCGAGGGCTAAGACTGGGCCGCTGGCTGATTTTAAGATGACCGACAAGGACCGGTACGAGCTAAAAATCGCGGGTCTGTTACATGATTGCGGCAAGATCACCACCCCGGTGCATGTGGTTGATAAAGCCACCAAGTTGGAAACAATTTTTGATCGTATTCAGTTTATCGGGCAGCGGTTTGAGATTCTGAAGCGCGACGCCGAAGTCAGCATGTTGCGCACGATGGCTGCGTCATCCGCCGCGGGCGCTGGTGCAGGGCATGAAGCCATTATGCAAAGCGCCCAGCGCGACTATGAGGCTAAGCTTCGCCAGCTTGATGATGATCGGGCGTTTCTCAAACGCATGAATATCGGCGGTGAACGCATGAGCGCTGAAGACCAAGGCCGCGTCAATCGCATCGCGGCTTTTCCATTTCGGGGCGAGAGCGGTGCGTTAACAACATTCCTCAGTGATGAAGAAAAGGACAATCTCAATATCCCCTACGGGACATTGATGCCCGACGAGCGTGAAATCATTAACCACCATATTATGGCGACCATCAATATGCTGGAGGCGCTACCGTGGCCCAAGCATCTCAAAAACGTTCCCGAATACGCAGGCGGCCACCACGAACGCATGGATGGCAAGGGTTACCCGCGAGGCCTCACCGGCGAGCAAATGAGCGTTCAGGCCCGCATCATGGGCATCGCTGACATCTTTGAAGCGCTCACCGCCAAAGACCGCCCCTACAAGCCTGGCAAGACACTCAGTGAATCACTGCATATTCTCGGCAAGTTCAAACTCAACGGGCACATTGATCCTGATTTGTTTGATGTTTTTGTACGTGAAAAAGTGTACCTAAAATATGCCGAGCAGTTTTTGGATGCGGCGCAGGTCGATGCGGTGGATCACGCGAATATTCCCGGTTATGGGTCTGTTTGACCCAATTGGCCAAAACCGCAGCCCGAAAACGCAATTTAAGATCGTCAAAGTTGCCGAAAATTGTCACTAAGTGCGCTTTAGCTGCGTTGGCTTTTCAGAGTGGCAACGTTTCTAGGAAGGTAAAAGTTGCCGTAAATATAGGGTGTCTGTCGCAATAAGACGACAATGTATACTACCGCACAAAATCAGCATGCTAAAAAATAACCGGCACAACCAACAGTTGCTGTCGAATTGTCGCAAGTGTTTGAAAATAAACATATAAAATTTTCAGTAACATTTGTTTTCAATTTGGCCGATCAAATTGGCCTGCGCCAAGCCGATTATTTTTAGGGTTGGCACAGCGGTTGCATATAAAGAAGTGCAGTAGTAGCCCTAAACCGTAATAACCCTTTTTTGTAGTAGCTTTAAATCACCCCCAACAGGAGAACACAATGAAACGCATCCAACAAGGTTTTACCCTTATCGAATTGATGATCGTTATTGCGATTATCGGTATTTTGGCAGCGATCGCCATCCCACAGTATCAAACATACATCGCTAAATCACAGGTAACCCGTGCAATGGGTGAATCTGGTTCGCTCAAGACCGCAATCGAAACTTGTATTTTGTCCGGTAAGTTGACTGTTCCAGTCGCCGCACCGTCTGCTGCCACCGAATGTGATCCACAAGCATCAGCGTCGTCGATTTTGACTGGCGCGGCACAAGCGGGTGCAGTAGCCGCAGTTGCTGGTACGAATGGTTATCCAGTCGTTTCCACTCCACTTACTGGCACTGGCGATACAATTACAGCGACTTTCGGAAGCTCCGCAGCTGCAACGCTTTCAGGACAAACCGTTGTCTGGACTCGTGGCGCATCTGGTACATGGACTTGCACATCAACTGTTGCGCAAAAATACAAACCTACAGCTTGCTAATTGCTCGCATATAGTTTCGCGTATGTATAGAAAGCGCGGCCAAGGCCGCGCTTTTTATTTTGTATCTATGGATCGGCTGGATTTTCACAGAAATACAGTTGTGATTGCTGAAGATTGTTTTCATTGGAAACGGAGGAAATTGTCATGCGACCTCAGCAAGGATTTACGCTTATCGAATTAATGATCGTCATTGCGATCATCGGCATTTTGGCCGCGATTGCGATCCCCCAGTATCAAACCTATGTTGTCAAAACCCAGGTGACGCGCGTGGTTGGCGAGTCCAGCTATTTGAAGCGGATTGTTGATATTTGCATTTACGAAGGCCGCACAGCCATCGGCTTGGCGGCGACTGATTGTGATCCCCAGGCCACAGGTTCGGACCTAATGGCCGGCGCCTCGCAAGGCGGCCCGATTCCATTGAACACCGGTGTGCCTTTTATTGCACCGCCGACGATTGGCCAAACCCCGACCATTACAGCGACTTTCGGCAACAGTGCGTCGAGTACACTCCAAGCTGCGCCAGCAGGCCAGATCGTTTGGACGCGTACTAGTGGAGGAAATTGGTCATGTTCATCCCCTAACGTCCCCGCGAAATACAAAATAGTGGGTTGCCCTTAATTTTCGTTGTGTTGTAAAATTTAATAGAAATTTTACAACATGTTCTACGGCCGAATCCCTTTCATTCATTTCCGAGGATTGCTGAGAATGGATACCGAAAAAAACTACACTAATCTTGAAATGCCAGAAATAAAGCGGAGTTTCTCCCGCTGGAAAGCCGCTAGTATTCACCTAGCGATTAGCTTGTTTATCGCGGTGGCTGTCGTAGCTGCGATGCTGCTGCTTTGGTACCCGACTCCCTATTTTTATGCCATGGGGGGAGCGGACCTGCTTCTGCTGCTGGTGGGGGTAGATGTTGTGTTGGGCCCTTTGATAACGCTCGTTATTTTCAACACCAAAAAAAAATCGCTGAAGCTTGATTTGATT
>JANYBL010000122.1 GCA_025360815.1 Burkholderiales bacterium | reverse complement strand
GGGGGAGCAATAGTCAGGAACCCCACTCATCGTGTGTTCACGTTTAAGGCAATGACCGGCGCTTTCGATGATGCTGAATTCATCGGGCACAAGACGAACGTGTTTTCCGGTTTCTTAACGATTTTGTCGGCCGCAGTCTGCCCAAGAGCGGCGACGGAAATGACGTTACCGGCCGCTAGACGTTGCCAATTCTGACTGGCAACGTAGATTGCCGTCGATACGTTCGGCAGCATCAGCTTCATGGAATACGATCTTCGCAGCGCGCAGCTCATCAATGACTTTAACGCTGTCAGCCAGCATTGCGCAGGCCTCTCTATGCACCGCACGACGATTTTGCGGACGACCAACATTGCGCGATGCGGCGTTTAACGCTAGGCCAAGATACGCATTGACACCCGATAATTCAACTCGGACCGCGAGGAGCTGCTGCACTTCTTTGGGCAAAGCACGGTAGCTGGCAAGCCCTTCGCGTCCAAGGCTGATCGCATTCGCATAATTGCCAAGCCCGTAGGAAATCTCGGTGGCAGCGGCGAGATTGGCCACGACCGCGACTTCGTGGTCCATATTCTTTGGATCTTTGGCCACCATTGCGCGGTTGAGTTGCAACGCGCGGGCTATCGTTTGTTGCGCCTCACCGAACCGGCGTACGCGCGTCAGATCTTGCGCAAGACTGGACAAAGTTTCCGTTTCACTTGAGGCGTATTTCTGAACATTCGGATTCGCTATCGCCATCGACGAAAATATCAATATCGCCTTTCGCCGCAACTCAATTGCCTGCGCAAATCGCTGCGGCGTCCCATTGTAATTTGTAAAGATAGCAGCGGCTCTATCATAAAGCCCGGCAAGGCTTTCGCGAGCTAGGGTCAAATCAGGCGTTTCCTGCAGTAACGATTCGAGTATTGTGATCGCCCTCATCATCGTCGCCTCGACCCTGGGCGATGCGCCGATAAGGATATTCGTTAAAGACGCCTGTTCGCCCAGCATAATGGCCATACGAACCCGATCCGCCGGGGTGGCGGCACGCATGGATGCCACGCGCTCCGAAAGCGCTACCGCAGCCGCAATATTTTCCTGCCAGCGCGAATCCCTTTTCTGTGCGTACGCCCGCGCGAGCAGATAGCGTAGATTCAAATGCTCGCGCTGGACGGCGATGTCGTCAATTTTGTAATCGCCTAAGCCAACAAATAGCCGCTTGCTTTTTTCATAATTGGCGAGTGACTCGGCGACCATGCCCAGATTCGCTTGGCCAGGCGCACCCTGGATCGTGGCGATCTTCTGATATGCGGCGGCCAGTTCAGCGGCCAAGCCTTGGTCAATGGTAGCTTCGTTCGCAAGAACGTCTAAATATTGCAGCGATGTTTTAATGAGCAATTCACGCGCCTTTAATGAACCGGGCAAATCAATAATTTCGCCATGCACATCGAACATAAACGAGTTTGCCAACTTGCGCACGCTCGCAAAATGTTTCTCGGCACGCGCCTTTTCAGCTAACGCGACGTGCCGTTGCTGCTCCACCATCACCACGCCGACAACCATGGTGAAAAATACCGCCGCCGCCGCCGCGATCGGCAATTTGTACCGCGCCATAAAACGACTGGTAAGATATCGCCACGTACCTTCGCGCGCTTTCACCGGGCGGCTTTCCAAATGGCGTTGAATATCGTCATCGAACTGCGCCATGGCGGTATAGCGATCTGCTGGGTTACGCCGGAGCGCTTTTAAGATGATGGCATCAAGATCACCCGTAATGGCGCGCGCGAGCAGTTTCGGCGCACCAAACCCGCGTGCCGTGGCGGCGCTGGCAGTGAGCAGGAGTGATGAGGGCACACTGATCGCATCGCTCAGCATTGCGGTTTCGGTGAGCGTTGTTTGTTCACGCACCGCCCGATACGGTGAGAGACCGGTCACCAATTCGTGCAAGATCACGCCAAGCGCGTAGGTATCGGTGGCGGTACTAATCATCCCGTCGGTAAGCTGCTCGGGCGCAGCGTAACGGAGCGTCATCATGCGACTGCCGAACTGCGTGAGGTCCGGTGTGGCATTCTCCCCGTTGGTATGACCAAGCAGCTTGGCAATACCAAAATCAAGCAATTTCACATCACCATCAGCAGTGACCATTATATTGCTGGGTTTTAAATCCCGATGCACGACCAGATGTTGATGGGCATGGGCGGCAGCGGCGAGCACCTGCTGAAAAAGTTCAAGGCGCGCACGGAGTGGCAACGATTTCGCATCGACATATTCGTTGAGCGGCTGTCCCTCAACATACTCCAACGCCAGATAAGGCTGACCAATACCGATACGACTTAATGTATCGTCGACGCCGGCATCGAACAAGTGGGCGATATTTGGATGCGCGAGCTTGGCTAAAATATCTCGCTCCAGCTGAAAACGACGGCGCCACAATTCTAAATGCTGTACTTGCGTAGGCAGTTTGAGCGCGACCTGCCGAATGACGCGACCGTCAGCCTGATCGGCCAGCCATACTTCGCCCATGCCACCGCGCCCGAGCGGTCTCAACAAGCGATAAGCACCAACCATTTCACCGGACTGAAACGCAGATGAGGGCGGGGGCGGCGCGAGCTTTGGAACCGTCTCAAGCTCGCCGGCACGTTCGGCCGCATCGTGCGTCGCAAGCAGTTTTTTCAGCAAGGGGGCAATCTCGCTGTTGGTTCGCTCGATTTCGGCTAACCATTGCGCGCGGACTGCAGGCTCCATCTCGAGCGCAACGGTCAAGAGCGGTTCGATGAGTTGCCATTGTGGTTTGGTAATTTTCAATTTGGGATTCCATGCGTTTGACGCGCATGGCTTAAGAGGTTGCGAATGGCTTAGGGGCTTTTTTGCTGCTCGCTTAACGAATGATTGCGCATTGAAAATAAACAAGAAAACAAATAATCGACTTAACTAATAAACGTAATTGAGGCAAACGAACGGCCAGACTTGTCGGCGTCACCGGCATTTATTCTCGGATCATCGTTAATAGTAGTACACGTGCTTTTTGCCATTCACGCCGCACGGTGCGTTCGGACGAGCCCGTTACGGAAGCAATTTCCGCTTCCGTGAGTCCGGCAAAAAAACGCAGCTCGACCAAACGTGCCAACCCAGGATCAATCGCCATCAATTCATCCAGAGCATGGTCAACTGTCTCGACATCAAGCGCCTCGCCAACCGCCTCGATAATGTCAGTATTGAGCGTGACGATATCAATGTCCCCGCCGCGCTTGTCGGCACGCTGCTGGCGGATCACATCGATGACGATACTGCGTATCACGCGTGAGGCGTAGGCCAGAAAGCGAATCCGGTTTTCAAAGCTTGCCCCTTCACCGCCAGCTAGCTTAAGGTAACTTTCGTGCACCAGCGCGGTCGTGGAAAGGCCGCCATCAAGGCGCGTGCCAGCCAGCCTGGCATGGGCAATCCGCTTCAAGTCTGGATAGTACGCGGCGAAGGCGCTATCCAGCTCGCCTGAGGAACCGCGATCTTCAACTAGGCCAATTGCCGAAATGAATTCTGTTGACAGAGTTCCCCCTAAACATTGGTTAAAAATTTTTCTTATTGTTGCAAGCTAAAGAACAGATTAGCGATTTATTACTTCAATGTCTACTTGGCATCAATGGCGTTTGACATTCCACCTAATTGGCAACGGTGGTCGATCCCGCCATATTGTTGATACGGGTTCGTCGCGACCGCCAAAAAATGAAGCTGCTCCTGCCGCCATAAAAATATAGACGACAGCCACGCAAAAAGTCAGCGGCAATTCGGGATGGCCGGGGGCCCTGGGTCCGGCCACGGTAACCTGGCGATAAAGTCGGCTTTAATCGGGTGTTTCCAGACATTTATGTCCCAGAAAGCGCGCCTAGAGCGGCGCCTTCATTTTTTGTACCCGTCGTCGTTACAAATTCACGTAGCCAAACGGCTGCCCATTTGCCGAAAATTCCGGCAGATTTCGTGTGCGCATCACGCATCCAACCACGCATCCAATCACGCATCCAACCCCGCATCGCCCATTTCGTTTGCCCGATTGCGGGTTAGCTTAAATCCAATGAGATCAGCGGCCGCGTCCAATGAGACCCCGATTTGAGCAAAATACCGGTCCGCTTGCAGCGCTCATGAACGACCTGTCCTGCCAAAAACGCATTTCGTCGTAAGTGGCGTGTCTTTTAAGCGATGGCGACACATAATCTGAAAATTGAAACAAAGCATAAAAACGCAGGCTGCAGTGCGCTATTGAGTACTCTTGCTGCCAGCAAGTCACGATCCGTTCGGTGCTTGGCGCTCGGCGCCCTGCGCCTGACAACTTGCAGCAAACACGAGCCAGTACGCAATAAAGGGAACCAACCATGCTGAGTACATTACGAAAATCATCATTCACAAGTATCACCCCGAGCCTTGTTTATCCTCGACAGTTAACCCATTCAGCTGCGTCTGCGCCGCTCGCCAAATTTCATATTCTTGTTGTTGCCGATGAGTCAATGGATGCGTTGTTGCAGGGCGAACTCGAAGGTAATGGCTTCCGCATCACCGAACTCGATTTTCAGGCAACGCCCGACCGTATTCGCCAAAGCAAGCCTGACGTGGTAGTTCTCGCCGCGGATAACGCCTATAACGCCAGCCAATGGTGTCGTGCATTTCGCCTTCATCAGATGACCCTGCCGGTTCACGTCATTTTGCCGATGTATACGTCGTTTGATGAAGCCTTACTACTTGAATTGGGCGCGGATTGCGTTGGCGATCATGCGATCGAACCGCGCCTGCTTGCATCACGACTGCGCGCGCTGCTGCGCCGTATGCATTTACCGGTCAGCAGCGAACCCGCACAATCGCTGCAATTTGGCCGGCTAACGATTGACGCAGCAGCGCGCCGGGTCACGCTGGGGGACATGGACATTGAGATGTCATCGGCCGAGTTTGATTTACTGTGGCTTCTGGCATCAAGTGCGGGCGAGGTGCTGAAACGCGATGCAGTACAAATTGCCCTGCGCGGTTTTGCGAGCGACGATTCGCATCGTTTTATCGATGCACGGCTCTATCGGTTGCGCAAGCGTTTGGGCAATTCGCCTGAAGTAGCGGCGCGCATCCGTACGGTCCGGCCACTCGGCTATTTGTTCGCGAAAGTGAACTGGTAACAGCTGCCCGACCGCAGATCATGTTGAATAATTGTTGACCGTTTTTTTGCGCCCGTACTGCTGGGCCGCATTTTCTGCATCACATTTATCTATCCACGCCATTCGTTTTTAAAACCTATCCAGCCAGCAATAAATTTTGCCAGACCGTAAGCGCTCCATGACTGAATTCGGGCCCATCGGCTGCGGTGTTGCCAATCAGTCACTTTCATTTGCCCCGCATTGGCAGCGATCTCAGCGAATACGGAATCGCGTAGTTCCAAGGCAAATTTGCTATTGAGCACAATCACATTGGCTTCGCGATTCAGCAACAAACTAAAGGGGTCAAGATTGCTCGAACCAACGGTCGCCCATTCATCGTCAATCACCGCCACTTTACCGTGCAACATTGAAACGCCGTACTCATAGAGCTGAACGCCAGCAACAAGTAATTGATCGTACAAGGCACGGGTGGCAAGCTGCATCAGCGGATGGTCGGCGCGGCCTTGTAACAGCAGCGTGACCCCAACCCCGCGTTTGGCGGCATCGCGCAAGGCATGGCGCATCGCGCGGCCAGGCAAAAAATAAGGACTCACCATCAGAATATTTTTTTGCGCGGCTGAAATCGCTGCCAAGTATTCCTGTTCGATCGCGCGGCGAAAGCGAAAATTATCGCGCACCAAAAACTTGGCGTTCATCGTCCCCGCTGCGGCAATATTGCCCGGCACGTAAAGCGCATGCGCAGGCTGGGATTGATTGAATTGGCGTTCTTTTCGCTGCAACTTTGCCCGTGACAGCACTCGCCAAAGACGGTTTACCGCGAGATAAATATCGGCCAGTAGCGGGCCTTCAATTTTGACCGCGTAGTCATAGCGCGGATGCGTGGTTGATAATGCGTCAGTCATATCGTCGAGCAAATTGATGCCGCCGACAAAGCCGATTCGCCCATCGATTAGCGAAATTTTACGATGCATTCGCCGCAAGCGGCTGCGCCGCAAACTAAAAAATTCCCGCTCCGGTCGAAAAATCGCCAGCTCAACCCCGGCCTGTTTGAGCGCATCCAAAAAAAGTGGCGACGTTGCGCCCATGCCGACCCCGTCAACCACGACCCGCACTGAAACGCCCCGCCTGGCGGCGCTCTTGAGCGCATTCGCGATCAATTCACCGGCTGTGTCGTCACAAAAAATATAGGTCTCAATGCAAACATCGTGGGTTGCCGAATCGATCGCCGCGACCAATGCGGGGAAGAGTTCGCCACCGTTTTTTAGCAAGGTGATGGCGTTACCGCGCGAAACTTCGATCGTGCTTGGCGGCACAGCCGTTCGCGACAGCAATGGTAAACGGTTCAATAAATCAGGTGGAATGATGGGCATTGGTTAGCTAAAAATGCGCCTCAAGTTATGCGCTCGCAAGCGGCGATAGCTTTACAGCCAAGCCAACATGATCCGACAAACTTTTCCATTCCACACCATCCACATCGCCGTGCAAGCGAAACACCTCGTCAATCTTTAAGCCGCGCGCATAGATGCGGTCCAAGGTGAGCATCGGAAATATAGCCGGGAAGGTCCGTGCGGGTTTGCCATTGATTTCTTCAAACACCTCAGCCAAACCAAGCTCAGCAGCGAGCACTTTAGAGATGCCGCCGCGTTTTGAGCGCCAATCATTGAAGTCCCCTGCCACAACCAGCGGCGAATTGCCGGGTGCCGCCGCCTGCAAGTAGCCGATAAGCTGCTTGATTTGCGCGTTGCGGCTTTTTTGCAACAAGCCCAAATGCACGCACACGCAAGTCAGTGGTTCCTGCCATCCTGTCACGCCGATGCGTGCCAACAAGTGGCCACGGCTTTCAAAACGGTGGTGCGAAACATCCAGATTCGTCCAATGCAGTACCGGATAGGCCGAAAGAATCGCGTTGCCATGATGCCCGTGATGATGTTCAGCGTTAACACCATAGACAATATCTTGATACCGCCCTTCGGCAATATGATCGTGCTGCGATAGCGTCGGCCAATCATCAAATTTTGCCGCGTTTTTAGCGTGCGCACCCTGGACTTCTTGGAGGTAAATGATGTCGGCATCCAGCGCATGCAATTTCTCGCGCACCTCGTGTATCACCAGCTTGCGGTTAAGCGGGCTTAATCCTTTATGGATATTGTAGGTGGCTAAGGTGATTGGATGCATATCGATTTGGAAGCTGAAAAAAAATGAACCGGCCAGGAGCGCTCTGCGCTTGCGGGGAGTGTGTTGGAACCAGTTTACAATTGATTTGGTTCCCGACGCCGAATAACGCGGGCGGCGCAATTCGCGCGACAACTTCAGCGCCTTGCCGCGAAACAGTCATTTCCGCAGGTCGAAGCAATTACCTATTAACAATGAATCGGCTAAGCCCCTACCAGCAACCTAGCCGGTAACGCCAAAATCGCATCGCGATTCGTCGCTGAAAAACAGAGTGCCGCCGCCGCCTCATAGGACAGCCACACATGCTGCAAATGCTCACGCGGCGCGAGTTTGATCGACACACGATCCGGCACCTGCAAGCCAAACACATGCTCGACGTTATGCGTCACGCCGGGTGCATAGCGATGCGCCCAAATTTTATAGATTTCATAGGTGTTTTGCTGCTGCCAATTGCGTAAGCGATGCGCGGCCGCAACCAGCCCGGTTTCTTCATGCAGCTCGCGGATTGCAGTTTGTTCCAGTGTTTCACCTTCGTCTTGGCTGCCAGTGACCGATTGCCAGTAGCCGCGGCGATCGGCGCGCTCGATGAGTAACACCTCTAACGCAGGGGTATAAATCACGATCAACGTGGAACGGGGAATTTTATAGGGTTTGGTTGGCACGTTACTCATTGCGTTGACGGGTATTGAGTTGGTAGGGATTGAGTTCATAGCCGGATTGTAATGGCTCCGACCGAAACAGCTTTGTGAAACCAATTCATGAGTGAACGATGAATCGGCTCGGCTATATCTGTAAAATTGATTTCATGTTGTTGGCGGTTCGACCAGTACCGGCGCGCCGCTATCTCTCATTGCAGGTGCTTCATGGCCGGTTAATCCTACCGGCATTCAGTTGCCATCACCAGCAGCCGCCATTTTATGCCTATCGAACATCAAGCAACACAATTCATCGCCCACGCCGCCGACATTAGCCGCCAACACGTACCCCTCTCGCGCAAGAAATATCTGACCGGCGCAGCGTGGGGATTGTTCGCTATTTCTATTTGGGCCGGCTGGATTTTGTTGACGCGCTATGGGGTGACGACTTCACTTTCGCCTTACGACATCACCGCGCTGCGCTTTGGCTGTGCTGGGCTTATTCTGTTACCGATTGTGGTCCGCGAAGGCTTTGGACTCCGCAAGATCGGCTTTCGCCTCTGGGCAATCATCTGTTTTGGCGCGGGCGTCCCGTATGTGATGATTGCATCGAGCGGTTTGCAATTCGCGCCTGCGGCACACGCGGGCGCACTCATTCCTGGAACAATGCCGCTTTGGGCAGCTTTGCTGGCGATGTATTTCTTGAAGGAGAACATTAGCGGTATGCGTAAATTGGGCTTGACGCTGATCCCGATTGGCATCGTTATTTTTGTCGGCGCTGGGTTGACCCACTTCGAGACCGGCTACTGGCGCGGACATTTGCTGTTTCTGACCGCCGCAATGTGCTGGGCGAGCTTCACGGTGGCGATGCGTAAAGCCTCGGATGCGGGCTTTACGGCGCTGCATGCGGCATCGGTGGTGTCGGTCGTTTCGGCGATTCTTTACGTGCCAGTTTATATATTCTGGCTACCGCATCGAATTGCGGATGCACCGATGAGCGCGATTGTGATTCAAACTATTTACCAAGGAATTTTTGTGAGCTTTGTATCCTTGTTTGCGTTTGCACGTGCGGTGTCCATTTTAGGCGCGTCGCTCGGCGCAAGCTTTGCCTCGCTCGTGCCGGCATTGGCGATGCTGGCCGCGATTCCGTTGCTCGGCGAAGTACCGAAACCGGCTGACTATTTGGGCATCGCGGCGGTCACGCTTGGCGTATTTTTGTCGTCGGGAGCCTATCAAGCGTTACATCAGACGGTACAACAGGCATTTTCAAACCGTGCGAAAAAAAATAGCTGACCCGTTTATTTTTCAACTCGCATCTTCGCCACAATCGCTGACGTACCGCTGAAATAAGCATGCGGCATATCGCGGGTACGATGATTGCCATAAGGAACGCCGTTGGCATCAATCGCAATGAAGCCAACATCGGCATCAAAATCGCGACCAAGCTGATCGAGCATCGCCTCAACGGCTTGAGCCAGCGTCATACCGCGCTCGACGTTATCCGATATTTGCCTGCAGGCAAGTGAGCGAATCACATACTCGCCGGTGCCCGTCGCGCTCGAGCCTGCGAACAGCGATGCATACGTACCGCAACCTGGCAGGGGTGTGTCGCCCACACGCCCCGGCAGCTTCATGGTGTAGCCACCCGTGGACGTCGCCGCACAAATCACCCCCTGCGCGTCACGCGCCACCACGCCAATCGTGCCGCCGGCAAATTCGGGATGCGTTTTTAGAAAGCTGCGCAACTTAAATTGCCGTGATTCTGTCTCTGGCTGCCCCCGCAATTCCAATTCCGACTCCAATTTCGCACGTTTATCTTGCCAATCAGCACGACGATCGGCCGTGATCGGATCGTAATCCGCATGCCCCATCACGCGCGCAAAGCGTTGTGCGCCATCACCGGTTAGCATCACATGATCGGTTTCTTCCATCACTTGTTTGGCGACGATGATCGGATTTTTCACGCGCTGCAAGCCAGTGACAGCGCCGATTCTCGCCGTCGAGAACGCTTCTCCGGCGCATTCCCCGGGTGAAACCATGATGCAGGCATCCATCTCGACAAAACCATCAAGGTTCAACACCGCACCGGTTCCCGCATTGAAGATCGGGTTATCTTCGAGCGCAACCGCCGACGCAAGCGCCGCATCCAGCGCGGATCCGCCTGCCGCCAACATTTTACGGCCGACCTCAACTGCCGCCGACATGCTGGCAACCGCTTCGGACTCAGAACCCGGCCGCCAGCTACCGGCGCCGCCGTGTACGATTAATGAAATGGTCATGCTGAACTCCTGAGAAATAAGTAAGCCTGAATGGCGTGATTATACGGTGGACAAATCGGAATCCTGAATGGGCCCATCGCCAAACGCTTGCATACCTCACGCATCTGACAATCCGAAACGCATCATTGCGCAGCGGCTGCTACAATTCTGACGCAAATCATTTTTAAAAACAGGGAGATTCAAATGTCGCCACGCGCATTGCTTGCATCGCTAACTGCACTGATTACCAGCCTCATCACCGTCACCACCGCCATCACTACCATCGCCACCATCACGCCAGCCGCCAGTGCCAATGCGGCAGCGAAGGTGACGACAACGATGGCGATGACGGGGAAGGCGACGACGAAGGTAAAGTCGAAGGATGCGTTAGGCACGAGGCGTTACACCATCGAACAATTTATGGCGACCACGACGTTGGGCGGCGCTTCGTTGAGCGCAGACGAAAAGCGAGTCCTTTTTCATAGCAATGTGACCGGCATTTTCAACGCTTACACCTTGCCCGTGGTCCCGGTTGCCGGTGGCGCGCCTGTTGCGTTGACTAAATCGACAACGGATTCGACCTATGCCGTCAGCTTTTTTCCAAACGATGATCGTGTCCTGTTTACGCACGACAAAGGTGGCGATGAAAACAGCCATCTCTTTGTTCGGGAGCTGAACGGTAGTGAAAAAGATTTAACGCCGGGCGAAAAAACCAAAGCCAGTTTTTTCGCGTGGAAACCGGACGGCAGCGCTTTTTATCTATCAACCAACGAGCGCGATGCGAAGTTTTTTGATCTCTACCGTGTTGATGCCACCACTTACGCACGCACCATGATTTACAAAAACGAACAGGCTTATGCGTTGGGCGCAATTAGTCGCGATGAAAAATGGATCGCACTCAATAAAACCAACACCTCGCTCGATAGCGATATTTATTTATTCAATGTTGCCAAAAATGAGACAACGCATTTAACCCCGCACAAAGGCGCAATCACTTTCAGCGCGGCGACCTTTGACCCCGCATCGACCAAACTGTTTTTCCTCAGTAACGAAGGCAGCGAATTCACCGGCTTACGTACCTACGATCTCGTTACAGGCATCGTTAAAGACCATGAAAAGGCAAACTGGGATATTGCCTACACCTATTTCTCGCGCGATGGCCGCTACCGTGTGACCGGCGTGAACGAGGACGGCAGCACGGTGATTCGTATTGTTGATGCAGCAGAAAAGCCAGTTGCTTTACCAACGCTGCCGGGCGGCGAAATTCGCGGTGTCACGTTTTCAAAAACCAGCTCGCGTATGGCGTTTTATGTAAACGGTGATCGCTCGCCCAGCAACCTGTTTGTGTACGATTTTGCCAGCAAAAAAGTGAATCAGCTCACGCAATCCCTCAGCAAGGAGATCGATGCTGCGGATTTGGTGGAAGCCGAGGTGGTGCGCTTCAAATCGTTTGATGGCATGGTGATTCCGTCGATCTACTACAAACCGAAAGGTGCAACGGTTAACAACAAAGTGCCCGCCATTGTATTCGTCCACGGCGGCCCCGGCGGACAAACCACACGCGGCTATAGCGCGCAAATTCAGTATTTGGTCAACCACGGTTATGCTGTGCTGGGCATCAATAATCGCGGCAGCAGTGGATACGGCAAAACATTTTTCGCTGCCGATGACCGAAAGCATGGCCGCGAGCCATTGTGGGATTGCGTAGAGGCAAAAACGTACCTAGCAAGCCTTGGTTACATCGACTCGGAGCGCATCGGCATCATGGGTGGCAGCTACGGTGGCTACATGACCTTGGCTGCTCTCGCGTTCCGTCCTGAAGCGTTCAAGGTAGGCGTAGACCTATTTGGCGTAAGCAACTGGCTGCGCACACTAGAATCCATCCCGCCTTACTGGGAATCTTTCCGCCTATCGCTCTATGAAGAAATCGGCGATCCGGTTAAAGATAAAACCATGCTGATCGCCGCCTCACCTTTGTTCCACGCAAAAGAAATTGTGAAACCGCTCTTTGTAGTGCAAGGCGCCAATGACCCGCGCGTGATCAAACCAGAGAGCGACGAGATTGTCGACGCAGTGAAGAAGAACGGCGTGCCTGTTGAATACGTTGTCTTTCCCGACGAGGGGCATGGCTTTTCCAAGAAGCAAAATCAAATGGAAGCAAATCGAAAAATTTTAGAATTTTTGGATAAATATTTGAAGAAAGGCTGAGCAGATAACGTAACGCGCGATAGGCTGGCTGGCAATCCGCAAAGTTTTTCGGGCGCAAAGCAAGAAACACAAGCTCTGGCAAAGCTTTACAGCTATTTTCACCTCAAGACGCCCATCTAGCCTAGAGTTTCATTTCGATTTCGCAATTCCAATTGTCGATCGGCGAATGCAAGGAAAGCGCAAAATAAAAAAGCCTGCATCGACGAAGATGCAGGCTTTTTACCTTGGCGGGAGGGGCTGTATCACAAGATGGGCTGACTGGCGCTTCAGCGCTCAAGGCGGGCGCATCCGGCCGGACAAATTACCGCTGGCGTTACTCCATTCAGACCTGCGTCGGCGAGTCCGTTCCGATGCATGACTGATCCCTGGAGGCGTACGGTGCGAGTCATCGGCCCCAAAGATTGCAATCCGCGTCGGCTTCGCGTGGCGATGGTTGGTCGTCGGTCGGCGCGGATTCGATCCAGCGCGATCGCTGCTGCGCTCAATCCGGTCGTGCCAAGCAGAAATTCGTGCAGTTGCCGATTTGAAGCGCCCCCGCCCCCACAAGCGCTCGTCTTCGGCTTACTTCAGAAGCGCGGCCTGTCAACGCCTCACGTCGCACCTCACGGTACGCCGCACATGACTCGGGGACAATGTGATTTACTATTTCTTCATTGTTTGGGACTTTCACCCTTTCCGCCTTGCCGGTCTCCCGGCGCACGGCTGTCGGACTTGGGGCATCGATGACGCTCTCGAAGAGCGGCGCAGCCAAAATCGACCCCAGCGAGGCCAGATGGTGCCGGACTTGCAGGCCCATCGTTCCACGATGGGTCAAAAGGTCGGTGCAAAATGGGCGGCTGCGGTCGGATCGCAACCGATGCTCCCTAAGTCCACGGGGTGCGATTCAGCGTGATATGGCGTTGCGGCTTTGTCGGCTGGGTGTCTGACGGGCCAGGACGACCGGTGTAAGACTTTCGCCCGACGCACGACCAATCCTATGAGGCTTGAGGTCCCGACTTCGGCCGTGCAGCGATCTGATCCCGTTCGGCATCGGTGTCGCCCGCCACCAACCTTGGAGGCCGCGTTGTCGGCCTTCACAAAATGGAGTATTCGAGATGACGACAACCGTGTATCGACGAGCGAGTGTTTTCTTTTTTTGCGCTGTCAGCGTATTTCTCATTCTGTTCGGGCTTCTGTATTCAAACGTGAATGATTTGCTTCCATTTCATGCTGCAGCAGTGCCGCCGGACGCCATAGCCAAAGTGCGCCCCTTGTATTTTGCCCTGATGAAACTGATTG
Source organism: Burkholderiales bacterium (assembly GCA_025360815.1). GTDB lineage: Bacteria > Pseudomonadota > Gammaproteobacteria > Burkholderiales > Usitatibacteraceae > UKL13-2. Next base: position 1,567 of record JANYBL010000122.1, on the reverse strand, counting down.
GCGGCGCTTCGATTGGGCTGGGCGTGCTTGGGGCGTATGTGGCACTGGTGCCGATGCGTCGAGGCGCGCCATGGGCGGCGCTGGCAGTCGCAGTAGCCTACTGGATCGCGTTTGCGGTAGCAGGACAGACAGCCATTCGCTTGGCGGAGCAGACCGGCGCACCGGTGGCTTGGTACAACATGGCCATCCTGGCGAGCGTCACTGCACTGGGGCTTCTGGCAAACGTGCTCTCCAAGCGAAGTTAGGCAAACTGTAGAAGTTGGATAGCAGCTTTCAGGTCGGGCGTTTCAAAGCAGAGAGCGGCTATATGATGATGTGAACACTACGCTCCCAACCAATATTCACGCCACTTTCAGAAGCTTTATGAAATGAATGTATACGGGTACGATATTTTTATATTGCAAGTTTTGCGCTGTAAGTTACACGAAGTGCCGTGATTATTACGACTCTGACACCCCAAAAGCGCATGGACGCGGCGTTTGACAAGCCGAACTTCGGCGGTCAAGAATGGCCGCGCGCGCAAAGAGTTCTTGAGAAGCGCCATCTACTGATGCACCCCAGAACGCCTTCTGTCGGTAACGTTATTCTTAGCAAAGCAACGAGCTATACTGCTGGCCGGGTCGGAATTGGGTTGACGGTATACGCTGGTTTGTCTTACGGCGTTTTAGAATTGTTAGAGGCGTTTTTAACACCATTCGCAACGACGACACTTTGGATGGCCCGTTTACGCTGTATAGATCCATTAGATGGAAAGCGTCGCCAATGAAAACTTTTATCGACGATTTTATTGACCATTATCCGTGGCTCGCTGTTTTTATCGTTTGGCTCTTGTGGGTTGGTGGCCTCTTTTGGGAATACCAAACTCATCGAAACAAGAACGTCTTGCGTGGGGGCTGGTTTTTTTTATTTTGTATATTGGCTTTTGGGGCCACTAATGCTGATGCTCTAGGAAATTGGAAATGGTTGTTGGCAACCTGTGTCATGGGGGCCGGAGTTTTTGTGCTTAAACTTATCGGGTACGACTCGAAACAGAACGATGGGAATAGGCCGCCACCTACACCTAGGACGCCAAAGCCCAAAAAAGAGTTTTGACAAACACTGCAATTTTGTTATTTCACCGAGCATAATTTCTTCGTTAGTGTGCGCAATGGCTCATTTGACGCAAATGGCAAAAATTATTTCACCTGTACAAAAAAGTAACAGAATTTTTACGCTCGTTTTTTAAGACAGGCACTCCCCACCAGCTGCGCAACAAAAGGGTCAGGTATCCCATCTTGCATTCTCGTCTCGTTCTTCTTAGAAACAATTTCTTCACCACACCGTTAAGCACTTTTAATCAGAAATCTCCCTGTATAAACCACTGATTAACCGCGTTGCTATAATCCTTCAGTGCGTATTCACAACTGCTTTGGCGCTAATACGTTGCGCCCTCTGCTAGATATTATGGATATAACAAATGAAAAAAGCCTTTCACTGTATTGCTATCGTTTATTTTTTGCGCCCACATGAACTTCGTGGCCGCGCAAAAATCAACAGGCACAAATTTGAATGTTGCCAAGCTCAATCT
>JANYBL010000012.1 GCA_025360815.1 Burkholderiales bacterium | reverse complement strand
AACTTGCTCAAAACTTATTCCACACGTGCCTTTTCAAGCAGCTTGGTGACAGCCCAAGCTTTGGTCTTGGAAACCGGACGGGTTTCTTCGATCATGACGGTGTCGCCGGTTTTGAATTCGTTGTTTTCACTGTGTGCGTGGTATTTCTTCGAGCGACGTACCACTTTACCTAGCACTGGGTGCATCACGCGACGCTCGACCAAGACTGTAACGGTTTTATCCATTTTATCGCTGGTAATAACGCCGGTTAAGGTGCGTTTGCTTTTGTTGGTAGCTTGATCGGCGGCCTGATTGACGGTGTTCATTTGGCGCTCGCTTTCTCAGTCAGAATTGTTTTGATTTGCGCGACTTCACGTTTCACACGCGAGATTTGCGTGGTGTTGGTGAGCTGCTGTGTGGCGACTTGCATACGCAATGAAAACTGCGTTTTACGCAAATTAAGCAATTCTTTGTTTAAGTCTTCCGGGGATTTCGCCCGCATTTCTTTGGTATTCATGTTCAATCCCCTTAATTATGCGCCGAGCATGCGATGCACAAATGTGCAGCGGATCGGCAACTTGGCCGCGGCGAGCGTAAATGCCTCACGCGCCAAGGCTTCATCAACGCCGTCCATTTCATACAACACTTTGCCAGGTTGAATTTCAGCGACGAAGTACTCCGGGGAACCTTTACCGTTACCCATGCGAACTTCAGCTGGCTTTTTGGAAATAGGCTTGTCAGGGAAAATACGGATCCAGATACGGCCACCACGCTTAATGTGACGTGTCATCGCGCGACGTGCTGCTTCGATCTGGCGGGCTGTTAGACGACCACGACCCACGGCCTTCAAACCAAATTCGCCGAATGCAACGGTAGCGCCAGTGGTGGCGATACCTTTGTTGCGACCTTTTTGTTCTTTACGATATTTTCTTCTAGCTGGTTGCAGCATTTTTAGCTCCTGCTGATGGACGACGTGGTTTACGCGGCTCAGCTTGTGGCTCTGGTGCGGCGACAGGCTGCTCGCCCTTACCCAACACTTCGCCTTTGAATACGAGAACTTTTACACCGATAACGCCGTATGTTGTACGGGCTTCGGAAAAGCCATAATCGATATCGGCACGCAAGGTATGCAATGGCACACGGCCTTCGCGATACCATTCGGTACGGGCGATTTCGATACCATTCAAACGGCCAGCGGACGTAATTTTGATACCTTGCGCACCCAAACGCATCGCATTTTGCATCGAACGCTTCATTGCGCGACGGAACATGACGCGCTTTTCAAGCTGGGCAGTGATGCCATCAGCGATCAATTGCGCGTCGGTTTCGGGCTTGCGAATTTCTTCGATATTGACGTGGACAGGAACGCCCATCAACTTCGACAACTCAATGCGCAAGTTTTCGATGTCTTCGCCTTTTTTACCAATCACCACGCCTGGGCGCGATGAGTAGATAGTGATTTTAGCGTTCTTGGTTGGACGCTCGATCACAATCTTGCCGACACTTGCGCCAGCGAGCTTTTTCTTCAGATAGGTGCGGACTTTGATATCTTCCAGCAACATGATCGGAAAGTTTTTGCTATTGGCGTACCACTTCGACGCGAAGTTCTTGTGAACTGCGAGGCGAAACCCGGTTGGGGATATTTTTTGACCCATCGTGCCGCTCCTATTGCTTGCCGTCGCCGACCGTCAAAAAGACGTGGCAAGTCGGTTTGATGATGCGGTTACCACGGCCTTTAGCACGAGCTGTGAAGCGCTTCAACACAGGGCCTTTTTCGACCATGATTACAGCGACTTTCAACTCGTCAATGTCGGCACCGTTATTGTGCTCAGCATTGGCGATGGCGGATTCCAGCACCTTCTTGATGATGGTGGCACCTTTTTTAGGGGTGAACTGGAGAATGTTCAACGCGTGGTCAACTTTTTTGCCGCGAATAAGATCAGCAACTAAGCGACCTTTTTGGGCGGAAAGCCGAACACCGAATAAATTGGCTGAAACTTGCATTTTAGTGGCTCCTCTTATTTCTTCGAAGCCGCCGCAGCCTTCTTGTCGGCCGGATGGCCTTTGAAGGTGCGGGTAAGCGCGAATTCACCTAATTTATGACCAACCATATTTTCGCTGACGTGCACTGGAATGTGTTGCTTCCCGTTGTGTACCGCAATGGTTAAGCCGACAAAATCAGGCAGGATAGTGGAGCGGCGTGACCAAGTTTTAATTGGCTTGCGATCACGGATCGCATTGGCTGCTTCCACTTTTTTCATTAAGTGGCCGTCAACAAACGGGCCTTTTTTTACTGAACGTGTCATTTAGATGTTCCTCTCAGGCGCCGTTATGCTTTACGACGATCACGAACAATCATGTTCTGTGTGCGTTTGTTTGTGCGGGTTTTAAGGCCCTTGGCAGGCTGGCCCCAAGGTGAACGCGGATGTCCGCCACCGTTAGAACGGCCACCGTGCGGGTGATCGACCGGGTTCATACAAATACCACGAACCGTAGGACGCCATCCACGCCAGCGATTGGCGCCGGCTTTACCGATGACGCGCAGGCTGTGTTCGCCGTTACCGACTTCGCCCAAAGTAGCGCGGCAGTCAACGTGAACTTTGCGGATCTCGCCAGAGCGCATACGCAACTGCGCATAGATACCTTCGCGCGCCAGCAATTGAACCGAAGCACCAGCTGAACGGGCTAACTGCGCGCCTTTGCCGGGTTGCAATTCTATACAGTGAATAGTCGAGCCAATCGGAATATTGCGGATTGGCAAAGTGTTACCGACTTTGATCGGCGCTTCCGCACCGGAGATCACTTGCATATCGGCAGCAATACCCTTTGGCGCGATGATGTAGCGTCGCTCGCCATCTGCGTAACAAAGCAGCGCAATGTTGGCGCTACGGTTTGGGTCGTATTCTAAACGCTCAACTTTAGCCGGAATACCGTCTTTGTCGTTGCGTTTAAAATCGATCAAACGATAGTGTTGCTTGTGGCCACCACCTTGGTGACGCGTGGTGATGTGACCATGATGGTTACGACCAGCGTGTTTGTGTTGTGGCTCAAGCAGGGCTGCAACCGGTGCACCTTTGTGCAAGTCCGCGTTGACAACCTTGATCATGCTACGACGACCAGGTGAGGTCGGTTTTGTTTTGACGAGTGCCATTATGCGGCTCCTTCGGCAAAGTTGATATCGCCCTCGCCCTTGAGGCAAACATATGCCTTCTTGACGTGATTGCGACGGCCTTCAAAACGCCCGTGGCGTTTTGCTTTGCCTTTTTGATTAACGATATTGACGCTGGCAACTTCAATCTTCTGGTCTTTAAACAGAAGCTCAACCGCGGCTTTAATTTCAGCCTTGGTAGCATCACGCAGCACTTCAAACACGACCTGTTTTTGCTTATCAGCCACCATCGTGGCTTTTTCGGAGATGACCGGGCGAAGTACGACCGTCATTAGGCGTTCAGCGTTCATGCCAGCACCTCTTCGAATTGTTTGAGAGCAGCCTTAGTCACAACGATTTTAGGAAAGCGCACCAAGTTAACGGGATCAGCATGTCTGGCTTCGAGCACGAGCACGTGTGGCAAGTTGCGCGAGGACAGCAACAAATTCTCGTCCATCACATCGGTAATAATCAAAACGTTCTCAAGGCCCATTGCTTTCAACTTGGTTGCAAGCAGTTTTGTTTTTGGCGCTTCGAGCGTCATCGAATCGATAATCGTCAAACGATCTTCGCGCACCAACTGCGACAAAATCGCGGCCATGCCTGCACGGTACATTTTCTTGTTCACCTTTTGCGAGAAGTTCTCGTCAGGTGAATTTGGGAAAATCTTACCGCCGCCACGCCACAGTGGTGAGGAAGCCATACCAGCACGGGCACGGCCCGTACCTTTTTGACGCCATGGTTTCTTAGTCGACTTTTGAACGTCGCTACGACCTTTTTGTGCGCGATTACCAGACCGAGCATTCGCTTGGTAGGCAGTTACAACTTGGTGCACCAGGGCTTCGTTGTACTCACGACCGAACAAGTCGGCGGAAGCATCAACGGTGCCTGCGGCGGCGCCAGTTGCATTAATTAATTTAAGTTCCATTATTTGGCCCCTTTCTTCAGAGGCGTTTTGCTGGCAGGATGCAACACAATAATGCCGTTAGTAGCACCGGGTACCGAGCCCTTGACCAATACTAATTGGCGAGCAACATCAATACGGGCAACCTCAAGCAATTGCTGTGTGCGCTGCACGTCACCTAAGTGACCTGCCATACGCTTACCGGGAAACACGCGGCCTGGATCCTGCGCCATGCCGATCGAGCCCGGCACGTTATGGGATTTCGAGTTACCGTGCGATGCGCGGTTAGATGAGAAGTGATGGCGTTTAATGACACCCGAAAAGCCTTTGCCTTTGGTGGTGCCTGTAACGTCAACCAATTGACCGGCCGCAAACATTTCAACAGATAATTTCTCGCCAACTTTAAGGTCGGCAAGCTTTTCTGGCGTTGCAGTGAATTCGTTGATGACGGACCCGGCTTCAACGGCAGCTTTAGCAAAGTGACCGGCGATTGCCTTGGTCACGCGCGTTGCACGGCGTGTGCCAAATGTAACTTGAACGGCTGAGTAGCCGTCTGTTACGGGGGTTTTGATTTGGGTGATGCGGTTGTTCGATACATCAAGCACGGTTACGGGAATGGCTGTGCCATCATCCGCAAAAATGCGAGTCATACCGACCTTCCGGCCGACAAGACCAAGACTCATCTTGATTCCTTTCTAGTTTGCCTTGCAGGTAATCGTCGTCAAAACAACCACTTACAAGGTGCTAGCTACAATTGGCTAGCGGGATTATTCATGTTGCGTACTACATTAGGCATGGCAATAGCGTCTTTGCGCTGTTTTACTGCGTAACCACTCTTACTCAAGAGGCGCGATTATAGCCGCGCCGACTCAAAAAAACAAGAAAAACTGAACTGATTTAACAACTTATTCGCAAAGTTGTATTTTAAGTCGATTACAGCTTGATTTCAACGTCCACACCAGCTGGCAAATCAAGCTTCATCAAGGCATCAACGGTTTTATCAGTTGGATCGATAATGTCCATCAAGCGCAGATGCGTGCGAATTTCAAACTGATCGCGTGAGGTTTTATTGACATGCGGGGAACGCAACACGTCGAAACGCTCGATTTTAGTTGGCAGCGGCACCGGGCCCTTGACAACGGCACCAGTACGTTTTGCAGTTTCGACGATTTCCAATGCGGATTGATCAATGAGACGATAATCAAACGCCTTTAGACGAATCCGAATTTTTTGTTTTGATGGTTGTGCAGTTGCCATTGTTGATCCTTTTAACCAGCGTTTGCTGATTTAGCTATTTGCCTGTTACTTGGCAGACATGTAAGTGATGACTTACATGCCCACAGTTTTTTCTTTACTTCACAATCTTAGAAACGACACCGGCACCAACAGTACGGCCACCTTCACGAATCGCGAAGCGGAGGCCGTCTTCCATCGCAATCGGGGCGATCAGCTGCACCACGATCTTGACGTTGTCGCCTGGCATCACCATTT
>JANYBL010000087.1 GCA_025360815.1 Burkholderiales bacterium | reverse complement strand
CCACTTGCACCGAGAACGCAACCGCGCTAATCTTCACCGATCATTTGAACACACCGAGGGAAATCGTGCGGATAGGCGCCAGTGCAGCCAACAGCTACAACGCGAGCAGTTATACCAGCCTCTGGAAGTGGGATTCACTGCAGTTTGGAGAAACCGAGCCCAATGCCAACCCATCGAACTTGGGCACTATGGCATTCAACCATCGTTTCCCTGGGCAGTATTACGACAAAGAGACGGGGCTCAATCAGAATTGGAACCGAGACTATGATGCGAAGATTGGGCGGTATGTCACCAGCGATCCCGTTGGGTTGGCCGGCGGGCTTAATACCTACGCTTACGCTTTTAATGATCCTGCCCAGAGGACAGATGTCACCGGGCTGAAACCAGGTGAGTGTTTTGGTTCCGCAGAAAACGCAGCGCGAGATGCATCGAAGTATGCCCATGGCGAAGGAAAGAACTTCCTGGAATATGGGGGATGGATTGCAAGGTCCGGCAGCGGGAACTTCATCGCGTCAATTGTGAGCGGAGCGCCTGATGCCGTCAGCATTGGAACGAAACCAGAGAATGCTGTCGCGGCATGGCACACTCATCCAGGCGCGTTTAGCAGCGCCACTGGTCAAAATCAGTTCAGCGACAAAGACATCGGTTTTGTAAAAAGTAGCATGGTGCCGCTGTACCTCATGGGACCTAATGGCGATCTTCAAGTGCTGAACGGAGATGGAAGCGCAGGGGCATGTCGTGCGAAGGCTCCGCCGCCGAAAGCAAAGGCCTGCTCATGAAAACCAATTACGTAATGCCGAGAATTTCTACATTACTGGTAGCACTGTCGCTTTGCGGGAATATTGCCAGCGCGAGCGTGGCACCAATGGCCTCGGAGCGGTTTGGAATTGATGAGTATGTCTTGGGGCAAATCGATAAGAGCACAAAGCGTAGAGGGATTGTCGCGTGCGATCCAGATGGATATAGCCATCGAATTGAAATTGATGACTTGATTGGGCGGGGGAAAATAAAACTAATCAAGGTCGAGGCTAGGCGCGCGCTTTTTGCGATTCCAAAAGAAAAGAACGGCGCATGGGGGATTGTTAAGGAGTGGCGCGTGATTTTGAAGCGAGATGATTTTGTGCAGGCCTGCTACGCAAGTCACATGAAGGCGCTTGAAAAAAATCACCAACTCCAAGGGTCCTGGCTGAATTGTTTCGCCGGATGAAGGAAGTGGACTGGGTTCGCCAAAACGGACACCATGGAATTATTATTCTAAGTCGACCATGGAGAACAAAATGTCAGGAACACCGAAGCGAACATACACACGTGAATACCGCGCAGAAGCGGTCAAGTTAGTGACTGAGCAAGGCATGACGCAGAGCGCGGCTGCTCACAAACTAGGGCTATCCTCGCAGACCTACAGCAACTGGGTTGTTCGCGCCCGTGCCGGCAAGCTTTATCATGTAGACAACCAGACTGGTGCGAGGAGCTTTATCGGATCTGGATTTGCAGGCAATGGCACAGGCACAAACAACGTTGCGCAGCAGTGTACAAAAAATGCTCCGGGAGGCGGGGGTGGCGCAGGGCCACTGCCGGCGACTACCTACACCATGAAAAATGTCCCAAATGCTGACTATGGTGCAAACGCACTCAAGTTGACACCAAAGGACAAAAGCAAAATGTGCGGCAGAAATAGCTTTTGGATGCATGCCGGCCAGGGCGCATCCGATGGCTGCATCGATCTGTTTTCCGCCGATGCACTCGCGCAGGTTGCGGCCGGCGTTAGAGCCGGCGATACGGAGCTTAGGGTGATAGGAACCTGCCAATGAAAAAAATTCTCATCATTCTTGTGGGCGCGCTAATCTGTTTTTTCAATGTGGCGCACTCTGCCGATGAGCACATTGATGTGGAGATAAAGAACATCGGCAGAACGAAGGTCAGCTTCAATTACGGCGCCAACGAAAATATGCGTTTGGAAATCATCACAATCGCAGCAGTGCAGCCAGATGCCAAAGATGAGAATGCCTATCTTCAATCAATTGGAATATTGTTTGGGCGACAGGACATGCCCGACACTGTCATCGCTGGAATTCGTGTGGAGTGGGGTGGCTTGGCGCCATACATGCTAAGCGCCTCTGCTTCGTCCGATCTCTATTCCCCAAATAGTGCAAGGGTTAGCAAGAAGGGTGATCGTGTCCTGCTGCATATCAGCGGCGGCGATGGCGCCGTTGGTTACGAGGCGGAAATTGAGTTAGCCCCATATGGAGCTATTACGCGACGCGTTCGCCATCGCACGTCAGGGTATGTGGAAACGACCGACTACCAGCATACGCCGAAGCGCATTCGCTCTGTCACCGAGAAGTTGGACTCAAGCTCCAAGAAACCAGGCTGAATTGTTTCGCCGAGAGAAGTGATTTATTAAGAGAGAAGCGCAACCAGCATGCGTCGATTTGGAAGTGGGATAGTTTGCCGTTTGGGGAAACATTACCCAATCAAAACCCGAGCAACCTTGGGGTGATGACGTTCAATCTTCGGTTTCCGGGGCAGTATCGAGACGCTGAGACGGGGCTGCATCAGAATTGGTATCGCGACTATGATCCGAGGCTTGGACGCTACGTTGAGAGCGACCCCATTGGACTGGAAGGTGGCTCCAACACCTATGCTTATGTTCACGGAAATCCGATCAGCTACACGGATTCCCATGGCCTGTATTGGAAGTACTGCTCCGGTGCGGGAAACCTCTATTACATCAATAGCGGCGGGGATCGTTCGTTCGTTTCAGGTGGCGGCTTGGCCGGCTCTGGTACAGGCGTCAACAATCCCGGCATGCAATGTGTTGCAGTCTCGAGCAATTCTGCGGGCAACTCCGGCCCGCCCCCTGCTGGGACTTACACCATCGGCCCGGTTAGCGATGCGGCTGGCTACGGTACAAACGCGATGCGACTCACGCCAAGTCCCTCGAACAAAATGTGCGGCCGCTCTGCACTTTGGTTACACTGTACTATTGGCTTTATCGGGTGCATTCAGTTGCCATCATCGCTCGCGCTGATCGCCGGAAGCACTGATCGAGAATTGAGGGTGTCCGGAACATGTCAATGATCCGCATAAAACCGCTATTGCTTTTGTGCATCCTTCTGGGATGGGCGCATGCAATTTATGCGCAAGAGAAAATATTTTCTGCGGAGCGATTCACATCCATAGAATATCTCTCGTTTGAAAAAGTTAGGTTGATATTTGACGTCCGCCCTAGGCAGCCCATAGCCGCCATGGATCTTGATGCCTACATGGCCGCCGCATCCGTCCATTTTGGGTTGGACGGGACTAGTGATCGCGTCATTACGAGCGCTCGATTGGAATGGGGTGAGCTACCCCCCATCTATCTCGCTGACTCTGCTTTTACTGATCTCCATTTGCCAGTTATTGCAAGTATCGAACAGAAGGGAAGCAATCTGCTTGTCGCAATTAGTGGCGGCGACGCAGGGTCTGCGTATCGCGCAACTATAGAAATAGCGCCATATGGCGTTGTATCGAGAAGGGTGCATAACCGGATATCGGGTCATGAGCAAATCACGACCTACTCTTATCCGCCGTCTATCACTGACGCAAGAATGAACGCCTTAAAAAAAATCAGGGATAAGCATCTTCCGAAGTAACCGTCGGAACCAAGCTGAATTATTTCGCCGAGCAGAAATTTGGGTCAGACTCTCATGTCACTCGGTTAACGTTTCTCTGCGCAAGAATCAGGTCACGCGCGAGCTGACGCGGCACGGTCAATAGCGGAAGGTTTTTCGGTCGTCGCTTCTTCGCACGGGGTTCGATCCGGTCGGGTCGCTGGGGCAATCGCAGCGTGGCGATGCAGGCCATCACGGTCGCAATCAGGGGCCGCATTTCAGCGCCCGATGTTCGGCGAAGCTG
>JANYBL010000072.1 GCA_025360815.1 Burkholderiales bacterium | reverse complement strand
CTGGTCGAAACCCCGCGTGGATGCTTGATCCTGGCGGCATCACGGGTGGAAGAATGCCTCAAAACTTATGCCCTTGAAGGGAAGGTTTTAGCGACCGCAAAAGGTCAAGCGCTGGAACGCATCACGTTCAAGCACCCTTTCTATGATCGCGTTTCGCCGATCTTTTTAGCCGATTACGTCACGCTCGATACCGGCACGGGCATCGTGCATTCCTCGCCCGCATACGGCGTGGATGACTTCGCCACCTGCAAAAAATACGGCATGAAAACCGAGGACATTCTCAACCCTGTGATGGGCAACGGTGTGTATGCGTCCACGCTGCCGTTGTTCGGCGGCATGTACATCTGGAAAGCGCAGGCCGAGATTGTTAAAAAGATTGAAGCCGCCGGTGCGCTTTTTCATTCGAATGATTTTAAACACTCGTATCCGCATTGCTGGCGACATAAAACGCCGACCGTGTTTCGTGCAACGGCGCAGTGGTTTGTTGGGATGGACCTCGCCGCGAAAGGCGAGACTGAAACCTTGCGCGAGTTAGCACTAAAGGCAATCGACGCAACATCATTCTTCCCGGATTGGGGCAAAGCACGTCTGCACGGCATGATCGCCAATCGGCCCGACTGGTGTATTTCGCGCCAACGAAATTGGGGGACGCCGATCCCGTTTTTTCTGCACAAAGAAACCGGCGAATTGCATCCACGCACGCAGGCGTTGCTGGAAGTTGTCGCCGCACGCGTGGCGAAAGAAGGCATTGAAGCCTGGCAGCGTATGACCGCTGAAGAGCTGCTGGGTGATGAAGCGAAGCATTACGACAAAATCGGCGATACGCTGGACGTGTGGCTCGATTCCGGCTCTACCTTCAATACTGTGGTCGCGAATACACCCGCGCTGGTGAAGCCTGAAACCGATGGCAAGCCAGGACAATCGGACTTGTATTTGGAAGGCTCGGATCAGCATCGCGGCTGGTTCCATTCGTCGTTGCTGGTGAGCTGTGCGCTCAATGGTCGCGCGCCGTATCAGAATTTGCTCACGCATGGTTTTGCGGTTGATGGGCAAGGTAAAAAAATGTCGAAGTCGCTCGGCAACGTGGTTGCGCCGCAGAAGATTTCGGATACCTTGGGTGCTGAAATTTTACGATTGTGGGTCGGCTCAACCGACTACACGGGTGAACTCTCGATCTCGGACGAAATCCTGAAACGCGTGGTCGAAAGCTATCGGCGCATCCGCAATACCGTGCGTTTTTTGCTGGCGAATACGTCTGATTTTGATGCGACAACCCAATTGGTACACGTTGAAGAGATGTTGGAAATTGATCAGTTCGCAATTTGGCAATTTGCATCGCTGCAAAGCGAAATAGCAGGCGCACCCGATATCCTTACAGGCACTGGAGAGCGCTACGGCCTTTACGGTAGCTACGACTTTGATTTGGCTATGAGGAAAATCAATGAGTACTGCTCTCAAGATTTGGGCGGGTTCTATTTAGATGTGTTGAAAGATCGACTTTATACCTGTGCATCCGACCAAAGGGCACGCCGATCAGCACAAACAGCGCTGCATCACATTACACAAGGCTTGATAAGACTAATCGCTCCGGTGTTAAGTTTTACAGCAGAAGAAGTTTGGTCAACAATCTATCCTGATGACGACAAAAGTATTTTTTATGAAACATGGTATGAATTTTTCGACAATATTCATCTCAAGCTTGCGGGGAAAGTTGACTTTAATGCTATCGACGATAAGTGGAAAAGGTTGAAACAATTGCGCTCTGATGTGCAGAAGCAAATTGAAATTCTTAGGGAAGCGAAAAAAGTGGGCTCAGCACTCGCTTGCAAAGTTACTTTTTATACAACTCATGCCGAATACCTTGAGGAATTTCAGCTTGGTGATAATTTGAAGTTTGTTATGGGTACGTCCGAAGCTTCGTTTGTAAACGGACAAAATTTGCTTGCTATATCGAGCTCAATGGCACCAAACAATCCGCTGATACAGATTTTGGTTGAACTCATTCCTCATCAAAAATGTGAACGCTGTTGGCACTATCGCGCGGATGTGGGGTCTCATGTTGAACACGCAACACTTTGCACACGCTGCGTGGATGTGGTCGTCAATCAGAAAGATGAAGTTCGCGATTATGCTTAATACACAATCAGCAGTGTGGACAAAATGGCTTGGGATTAGCGGGATCGTGTTCGTCCTCGACCAATTCACAAAATATCTCATCACGACAAACTTCGCCGACTACGAATCCAAAACCATTCTGCCGTTTTTTAACCTAGTCCTTACCTACAACAAAGGTGCGGCGTTTAGTTTTTTGCACAGCGCGAGCGGTTGGCAGCGGGAATTTTTTATCGCGATTACGATCATCATTACCGCAGCGTTGTTGTGGATGATGAAATCGAACAAACAAAATCGTTTGCTGTTAACCGCGCTTTCACTCGTGATTGGTGGCGCAGTCGGTAATCTATACGACCGCGTGATGCACGGCCAAGTGACAGACTTTATCCAAATTCATGCGATGGGTCTTTGGAATTTACCGCCATGGCCCGCATTCAATATTGCGGATTCTGCGATTTGTATCGGTGCCGCGTTACTGATCTGGGATTCCTTCCGCAAGCCCAATGCGCCAACTGGCCCCAAAAAATCATCATGAGCAACTGGCAAAAAATCATCGCAAGTAAAACCAATCTTGCACAGAAAAATATCGAAACCGGCATGAAGCCTGGCAAATTATCGGCCGACGCTCGGATTCCGCAAGGCCAATCACGCGTCACCAATTTCCCGGTACTCGATATGGGCGTTCGGCCGTCGATTGATACCCCCACGTGGTCGTTGAAAATGTTTGGCTTGGTAGCCAATGAAATCACGCTCGGTTGGAAACAATTTAAGGCGCTGCCGCAAACCAAAGTGGTGGCAGATATGCATTGCGTGACACGCTGGTCGCAACTCGATATGGATTGGGAAGGCGTCGCGGCGCGGGATTTGATCGCACTGGCCAAACCAACGGAGGCTGCACAGTTCGTGACGCTGCATGGCTTTGACGGCTACACCACCAATTTGCCGTTAGCTGCGTTACTCGATGATGATGTGCTCATTGCGCATTCTGTCTTTGGCGAGCCGCTGTCGATGGAACACGGTTGGCCCGCCCGCCTAGTCGTGCCCAAACGCTATGCTTGGAAGGGCGCAAAATGGATATCGGGAATTGAGTTCCACGAACAAGATCGCCCCGGGTTTTGGGAAGTTCGCGGGTATCATAACGACGCCGATCCGTGGAAAGAAGAGCGGTTTGGGTATCCTGAAGGGATATAGTAAAAAATTAACAAATTAACAAACTCTAGTGCCATAGGCGATCTTGAGGCAAAAATGCCTGAAAACACTCGCCAATAGTAGTGTTTAGATTTAAATTGTTATCGCAAATTTGTTGAAAGCGCATCATGAATATCGTCACCGATTCTGAAGTTTTATTAGCCAACCCGCGCGGATTTTGCGCTGGCGTGGATCGTGCGATTGAGATTGTCGAGCGTGCGTTGCAGCTTCACGGTGCGCCGATTTATGTGCGCCATGAGATTGTCCACAACAAATTTGTGGTTGATGATTTGCGCAGCAAAGGCGCGATTTTCATTGAAGATTTGGCCGATGTGCCAAAAGGTGCGACGCTGATTTTCAGTGCGCACGGTGTCTCCAAAGCCGTTCGAATGGAGGCGGACCAGCGTGGTTTTCAAGTCTTCGATGCGACCTGCCCGCTGGTAAAAAAAGTCCACGTTGAGGTCGCCAAACGGCGCGCCGAAGATTTTGAAATCGTCATGATCGGCCACGACGGCCATCCCGAAGTCGAAGGCACTTTAGGGCAGTCCGAAACCGGGATGTATCTGGTCGAAACCGTAGATGATGTCGCAAAGCTTAATATTGTCGGCGACAAGCTGACCTATGTTTCACAGACCACTTTGTCGGTTGATGATTGCCAAAAAGTCATCAATGCATTGAAAGCAAAATTCCCGCATATTGTCGGCCAAAAGCAAGACGACATCTGCTACGCCACACAAAACCGCCAAGACGCGGTGAAATTCATGGCGCCGCAGGTGGAGGTTGTGATCGTCGTTGGCTCCCGCACCAGCTCCAACACCAACCGCCTGCGCGAACTCGCTGATTTGCTTGGATGTGAGACTCATCAAGTCGATAGCGCGGCCGAGCTAAAAGAAGAATGGATTGCCAACAAAACCCGCGTCGGTGTAACCTCAGGCGCATCCGCCCCGGAAGTGCTGGTGCGTGATGTGATCGCAAAGTTGAAATCGCTGGGGGCGAAAAGCGTGAGAGAACTCGATGGCATCACCGAGACCATTACGTTTCCGTTGCCGAAGGGGTTGGGGCAAGTGCCACAGCAGACGGTATAGAAGTTGATACTATTCATTACTGCATTCATTACTGCACGCGATCTGTCCACGCGGCATCGTCAGGTTGAAGCGATACCATACACAAGCCATTTTCTGGTGACTCAATTTCCGTAGCAGGTCGCTAAACCACAAACTCCATTAGGAACCACAATGTCTAAAACTTATTCCCCATCGAACTTGGCAAAAGCAGCCTTGGCAACCTTCGCGAGCGCATTGGCTTTAATCCCCGCCATCTGTTTACCTATTCAAGCGGCGCCGCCCGCCGCCGCCGCCAAACCGGCGGCGGCAACGCCAGCCCCCGCCCCCGTCCCCGCAGCCGTACCAGATGTGGTCATGAAGCCGGGTGTTTGGGAAACTTCGGTCTCGGTCGAAACGATTGGCATTGCTGCTAAGCGCACAATGTCTGCCGCCAATTGCCTCAACAGCAATGATCTGAAAAATACCCAACGCTTTGTGCCCTCGCAAATTGATACAGGCTTGAAATGCGATATTCACGACTATGCATTGAAAGGTAATACTGCCAAATGGCGTGTGACGTGCAGCGGAAAGTCGGGCGCGATGGTGGGCGAGGGTTCGATGAAATTTGCTGCGGATTCATTTGCTGGCGCTACCGTGATCGAGCCAAAAGCCAAAGCCTCGAAAGCTAGTGACAAGACCAAGAAAATTCAGCAAACGCTGACGGGTAAATTGCAAGGTGCGTGTAAGTAACGAAGTCGCTCCGGTTTGACCGTCAATGTAGGGTCTGAGGCGCATTCTTTCTACACGGATTCTGCAAACGGTTGATAGACGGTCTGCAACGAGTCCTCGAACACGCTATAACGCCGAAACATCAAAAATGCCGTGCTCCCGTCGAGTACGGCATTTTTTTATGGGCTATTTCTGCGATTGCCCAGTTGGTTCACCCAATTGGGCCTTGATACGCCCCTTTTCTTTAACCGCAGCTTGCGCCAAAACGACAACCAGAAGAGCGTTCGAAACCTGTGAAAAAACGCACATTGTCGGCCCGTTGGCTTCTTCAATAAGCCGCTTATAGTGGTGTTTCAGCCATTTATCGGTCAATATATTCATTGCCATTTAGGCAACTTAGTATTCAACTTCTTCTGGGAGGAAACATGCGTCGTTCTCAAGGTTTTACGTTAATTGAAATCATGATGGTGATTGCCATCATTGGTATTTTGCTGGCGTTTGCTGTGCCGCAGTACCAAAATTACGTTCGGCAAAGTCGGGTCACGATTGCGACCTCTGTGTTGTCGGCGATGCGCGTTTCAATGGAGCAATATTTCCAGGACAATCGTTCCTATATCGGTGCCTGCCAACCGGGGACGGTTGCACCAACACCGGGCCCAGCCCCGAACGCCACCAATCCTAGTTTTAACTTTGCGTGCAGCAACTTGGGTTTGACCACATATACCGTAACCGCGACAGGCGCCGGCCCCATGGCGGGTTTCGTTTACACGATTAACGAACAAAATGTCCGCGCTACAACAAGCACGGGACCTTGGGGCGTTGCGAGCGCAACCTGCTGGATACAGCAAATGGGTGGAAATTGTTAAAGCTAAGTCGCCAATTCGGGTTTTCCCTTATCGAGATGATGGTGGGGGTGGTGATCATTGCCATTTTATTTGCAGTGGCTATCCCCAGTCTGATGGATTACATGACAAACTCGCGCATCCTCGCCATGGCGCAGTCGTTTCAGGCCAGCGTGCAGCAGGCACGCACGCAAGCCATACTGCTCAATTCCAATGTTGATATCCTGATGACTGCCAGCCCAGCAACCGCAGTCATCCCGGTTGGAAGTGTTTCCGCCACCGGACCCAATTGGATCATACAAGTGCAACCCAATGCCAATGTGACCGGAAACCCGTTTATTCAGGCAAATGCCTACACATTTATTGATGGGGCAACGAACTCTGGTGATGCCGCGCTAACGGGGCGCACTGGCGTGGCAATGAGCGGTTCTGACATCAACGGACCTCTCGCGGGCTTGACCTTCACTGGCCTTAGCACGCGCGTTCCGTTTCCTGCTGCGGCTGCCGGCGTAGTACCCCCGCAGGCCACATTCAGTTTTACCGCCACTCCGGCAAGCGGGCAAACTTGCGCGCAGGCGGGTGGAAAAGTTCGCTGTTTGAATGTCATTGTTTTCCCCGGCGGCAGATCAAAGGTTTGTGATCCGGCGGCTACCGCAGCAGTTGGAGATACTCGCTCATGCAACTAATTATCAAACCATCAAGCCATGAAGGTTTTTTCATGCTGGAGGCACTCGTTGCCATCCTCATTTTCTCACTTGGTATTCTTGGCTTAGTCGCGATGGGTTCGGTCGCGATCAGCGCGCAAAATGACGCGCAATACCGCACTGAAGCGGCGAACTACGCAAGCGATATCGCGGGGCAAATTTTGCTTAATGTTGACCGCATTCCATCCGGTACGACCACTATTGTAAATCCCGCCACGCTGGCAACATTTGCGCATTATGCGAGTGCGCCGACATCCGCTGGCTCTTGTGCATTTGGTGGCAGCGCCTCAAGTAATCCGGTTGTAACAGCGTGGGTGAACAGCATTACCAGTGGTTCGCACCCGATGCCGGGCGCAACCGCAGCCAATTTGCAGATTTCGATCAATCAAGCTGCCACGGGCTTTAATCAAGCGACGATCACCGTATGCTGGAAAGCGCCTTCGGACTTGGCGATGCGCCAGCACACATTGATTTCTTTTATTAATTGATGATCGCTATGAACGCCAAGCCAATGCCTCCTATCCGCGCCGCTCAACGTCGTCAACTCGGTTTCTCCCTGATCGAAATTTTGGTCGGTATGGCCATTGGCTTGATCGGCATTGTGGTTATTTTCCAGATGCTTACGAACTGGGATTCCAGTCGCCGCACCACTAGCGCCGGTAGTGATGCGCAAGTTTCTGGCGCGACTGGGTTGTTTGCGCTCGAGCGTGAATTTAAAGTCGCAGGCACAGGGTTTGGTGCCGTCACGGCCTACCAAGTTTCGGTGGCCGCCCTCATGAACTGCTCTGTTTCAGCCTATGACCAACGCTTACCCACGCCTGCGTTCACTTTCCCGCTCTTACCGGTCAGCATTACACCCAATGCGATTAGTGGCGGACCTGTAACCATCACCACCCTTTACGGCAACTCAGATTTCCTCGGCTCAGGCATTTCGTTTAAGAGCTCAACAGCCACTACCAAACAGCTGTCAAACAGCCGCGCTGGATTCCAGTTAGGCGATGTGGTGATCGCTACGGCACTGGAAACGGCAGCGGCACCGATTCAATGCGCGATGTTTGAGGTTACTGCCAACAACGACCCCGATTTGCTGACCATCGGTCATGCTCAAACGGGAACGTACACGACCGTTTACGGTGTCACGCAACCCTCCTATTACAACGCGCCGTCAGGCGCGGCGGCGGCCATTAACAATGGTTATTTATTTAATTTGGGGCCTAGTCCGGCACTCATGCAGTGGAGTATTCAGGGTGGGTCGCGGCTGGTGAAGGTTAATTTATTGAATGCGTCGACGCCAGCAGGGGAAATCGCAGATGGTATCGTCAATATACAAGCGCAGTATGGCTACGATACCGACGGTAACAACATCATCAGTAGTGGCGAGTGGACATCCACCCTGCCGACACCAACCGACTGGACAAAAGTACGCGCCGTTCGCGTGGCAATGCTGGCCCGCAGCCAGCAATTTGAAAAAAACTACGTTTCGCCTGTTCCAACTTGGGCGGGCGGAAGTTTCACTATGTTTAATATGGATAACTCCCTCGGTGCCACGACGGGTGCGACGAATAGTAATCCCAATGATTGGCGCACTTATCGCTACCGCGTGTACGAAAAAGTGATTCCACTTCGTAATGTAATTTGGCCCAATACTTGAGATTGTACGATCATGCCTAATGCTACCTCATCCTCCAATTTTATTAAGCAACGACAAGCGTCGTCCCTGAATCGGCGTGCAGATGGTCTCAAAGCTATCGGCCGCCAAGACGGGATCGTGTTGTTGATTGCGCTTGTTGTGCTTGTTGCTATGACGCTGGCGGGTATTGCCATGGTTCGACAAATTACGTCTGGCGTAGGTATTGCGGGCAATATTGGCTTTAGGCAAAACGCGCTAACGGCCAGTGATCTGGGAATCGAGTCCGGCCGTTCGTTCCTGAATACGATTTCCACGTCAAACCCGACAGTATTGGAGTCAGATAATTTGCCTGGCTACTACGCCAGCTGGCCTTCGACGCCGATAGATTTTACGAAGCCTGCTATATGGGCCAATGCAACCACGTTGCCGACAGACTCAACCGGCAATACCGTGTCCTATATTGTGCATCGAATGTGCAGTAGTGCCGGCTCAAGGACTCTCCCCACAAACCAGTGCGTCCTTCAGGATTCCACAGCGGGAATTGTTGGGGTGTCGCCGGTTGAGCTGGTAAAAAACGGCCAGCCTTTCTACCGCATTACCGCCCGCGTGCAAGGTGTTCGCGGCTCGACCACTTTCGTCCAAGTAATGGAATATTGATTCAACCTACCATCTGATGTTGGGAATTATATGAAAAACGCAAACTTACTTAACGCGACGAAATCCGGGCTCTGGCCACTTTTCGCGCTGCTCATGAGCGCCCCAATCTGGGCGCAGACAGACATTTCAAATTCGCCAGTGGCGACCGGGCTTTCGGTGCAGGCCAAGCCCAACATCATGTTGCTGATGAAAAACTCCGGTACCACCGGATTTACACATATGCCGGATAGCGTTGAGCCGCAAACCACTGGGCCATTACCCGTGGGATATAAAAATACGCAATGTAATTTGTTGTACTACAACCCAGCGCAAACCTATTTTGTTCCGAAAGCGTCCGACGGCACCCCGCTGCCGACGCCAAGTTTTACAGGGGCTTATTACAATTACTTCATTAACCAAGTCACAACCGTTAATTTGTCGACGAGCTTTCAAGCGCACGATTCGACAACCCGTCGCGTGTTGTCATCTTCCGTTGATCCTGCTCAGCCTGCGTATTACTACACTTACACCGGCTCGCAAACGCTAACCCCGGGGGCCGGGGCTTGTATGGATGTAGATTCAAATGCGACTCAAGCAGCGTCTGGTGGCGGAACATTTACCCGAGTATTGGTGAGCGCAACATCGGGCCGGCCCGGTGCATTGGATGAACGGCAAAACTTTGCGATCTGGTTCAGCTATTACCGCACCCGCATGCTGCTCACCAAGAGTGCGATTAGCTTAGCTTTCGTTGGTTTGAGCAATAACTATCGGGTCGGTTTTATTAATACAAATCCCGGTAGCCCCGTCAACCCGAACAACTATCTCGCGATCAATGATTTTGATACTGTGCAGCGTACCGCTTGGTTCAGCAAAGTGGCCGCCCAGACCTCTGCCGGTGCCTCGCCGGTTCGCGAAGCGTTGGCTCGCGTGGGTCGCCACTACGGTGGCAAACAGGATGGCATTAATACTGGCATGACCGGCGACCCAGTGCAGTATTCTTGCCAGCAGAACTTCACGATCATGACCACCGACGGCTATTGGAATAG
>JANYBL010000070.1 GCA_025360815.1 Burkholderiales bacterium | reverse complement strand
TTCTGCCAACAACACCACGATTGATTTGGTGACGTTCACACCAACGTCCGCGCAAATCGCTGCTGGTACAGCTGGTATCGCTGCTGCCACCAACGGTGTCCGCGCAGCCCAGCTCATCGGTAACGGCGGAACGATCAATCTGACAGCGACAACGACTGGCGCGTTAACCACCGGCGTAGCAGGCGAAACCATTTCATGGTCACAAATTGCAGCGGCAACATCGTTGGCTGGATTCCCACACCCCGCGTTGGTCGATGGCCCGGCAGCTGGTGCAGCTTCAGTTTATGGCTCTGCGGCAGCCAAAGTGACCAATCTGTCGGCTAACTGGACATTTACCTTCAATGCCCCGGCAACGCCTCCAGCGGCTGGTACGTACGGCGGCGCAGGCGCAGCGAGTCCCGGTGCTGGTTTGAATGGTGGTCGCATCGTTTACACTGCGACAATGCCTTAATGCCTTAATCCCTCAGCGAAGAACAGATCAATCATCAATTAGGCAACAATTCAAGCACGATATTTATCTTATGGGCATCTTGGTGAAAAATTATCGGCAACACTTGTTGAAATCAGTATCTGCAGCGATTTTGTTATCGTCGCTGCCGATACTGGCTTTGGCTGAATCGAACTTCGTCGGACCGGCAGCTGCGGGTGCGACTGCAACCGCGCGACTAGACTTCCAGATTACGATACCGCGCGTTTTGTTTTTGCAGGTCGGAACCGGCACCGCTTCTGCCAACAACACCACAATTGATTTAGTAACGTTCACACCAACCTCCGCACAAATCGCTGCCGGTTCGGCTGGTATTACTGCCGCGACTAACGGCGTTCGCGCAGCCCAGCTCATCGGTAACGGTGGCACGATCAACCTCACTGCCACCACGACAGGGGCGCTGACTACCGGCGTAGCAGGCGAAACCATTTCATGGTCGCAAATTGCGGTGGCAACATCATTGCCTGCGTTTCCGCACCCCGCATTGGTGAACGGCCCGGCGGCCGGTGCAGCCACTGCGTACGGTTCTGCTGCAGTCAAGGTGACCAATCTGTCGGCTAACTGGACATTCACGTTCAATGCACCGGCTGTGCCGCCGGCAGCGGGCACGTACGGTGGCGCTGGCGGTGCGAGTCCTGCAAATGCGGGTTTAAACGGTGGTCGTATTGTTTATACCGCGACAATGCCTTAAACGTTTTTTAGCTCGCTCGGATGCAAGTTTTAAAGCGAGGCTAGTCCTCGCTTTATTTTTTACTACTATTTTTTGATGGCTGTTACGATGGCGCGGCGTTAGATGCAGTGATTGCAGTGATCGCAGTGATTGCAGTGACGATGCCGTCGTACGTTGCGGGCAATATTATTGGTGCATAATTTGTTATCTGTTATGGAGTTATGAGTTGGTTCATCAGCGTAAACCACTAGGATGTTTCAGCCTCTCGATTCGGGTCGTGATGGCTCTGTGGACGTTCGCTTCTGTTTTCGCATCTGTTCTTTATGTAGAACCGGCTCGCGCATGGTCGTTGACCATCGGGGCAGGCTCCCGCGCTATTTTTTTGCAAGTGGGTAACGGCGCTAATAATGCCAACCTCGGGACAATCAATCTCGTCAGTGTTATCGTCCCTGCCGCCGTCGTCGGCAGCGGCGCAGCGCAGGTGATGACAACCAATAGCACGCAGGCCAACAGCTTTTTTGACGGTTTCAATGTTTGTAACCCACCCGCGCAATTGTATATTGGCGGTTATTTTCGTGAGCCCTCGACGACGGCGGCTGTTGCCACCGTGCAACTGAATGCGCCGGCAAACCTTATCAGCGGGACCGACACGATCCCGTTCAATAGTATTAGCTGGACGAGCACAGCGAACGGCAATACCTTTGGCGATATTCCAGCCGGAACCTTTGCGGGCGGCACTCAATTTTTGGTAAATATTGCGTCCAATCGTTGGCTCGAAAACTGCCATATTTTTAGCTACGCCAATTCTGCGGTCGTTCCAGCGGGCACGTTCACGGGACGCGTGGTTTACACCATGACTGCGCCATAAGTTATGCAACCCAAACAATTTCGCAAACAAACGCACCGACAATGGCAATGGCAAAACAGGGCCAGCCTGCTCGGTGGACTATGGGTATTGCTGATCGCGAATGCTTTTGCCGGCAACACGTTTCGGGTGGATGATTCTGCCAGCCAGCCGATTACGGCACACTCACAATTAAAATGGAAATCGGCTGCTCCAAAAGGCGCCGAAGCCTACGAAGCTGAAACCTCAACCCGCGTCAATATCAAACTCAATACGCAGCCATGGATTGGCAAAATGGGACGAATCTACATGGCGTTACCACCGCTTGCCAGCGCCAACGGCCAGCTTCGTGCTGCGTGGACAACCCAGGGCCGTCTTCAATCAGGCAGCTTGGTGTCGGGGGGACGCGGCTTGGTCTTCCAGGGCCCAATTACCGCCGCCATATTAGAGGACATCATGAATGTAAAAATATCTGTGGACGGCAGGCTGATTTCAACCTCTGCAAATTTACAATTCTATTTCGAGATCGAACTTTACGAATGATGAAAAATTTCCTTTCTGCAACCGTCAACCTATTGACTCATTTCTTAAAGATAGCCGCTCAAAACCATTCCGCACCCAGCAAGTTAAGCGGTCGCGCCTTAATCGTCCCCATCGTCCGAATCGCCCCAGTCGTCCTAATCGGCAGCTGGATTGGCACAGTCTGCTTGCTAGGTTTGGGCACGCTCCATGCGCAAGAATTTGCCGCCTTGGTTACGCCACCACGCTATGAGCTGCAAATTGAGCCCGGCAAGACAACTCGACAAGTGCTCGAAATCAGCCATTTGGGTGCGCAAACGACACCCTATCGAATTTATACCGCCGATTGGACGTTTGCAAAAGACGGCACGGTATCGTTTTATGAACCATTACAAGTGGGTAGTTGCCGCCCGTGGGTGTCGCTGGAGCGCCGCGAAATTACCCTCGCGTCAAAAGCCAAAACCCGATTTCGTTTTGAGATTGCAGTGCCACCCGATGCGGTAGCGGGAGAATGCCGATTCGCCGTCATGATTGAAGGCCGCGATCAAACCGTGAAAGCCAGCGATGCGGTGAGCTTTCCGATGGCGGCGCGTATCGGTGTGATTGTCTATGCGACCATCGGGAGAGGCGCGCCAGTTCTAGAGATTGTAGGATCGCTCGTCGAAACCATCGAAGGCAGGGCCACGCCGGTACTGCAAATTCTGAATACTGGAAACGCGCACGGCCGCTTGAGTGGCATATTGGATGCAACCGATTCATCGGGTGCAAAGTTTGAGCTATCACCTTCAACGCTGCCCATTATGCCCAACGAAACCCGCAAGATTACGCTGACCGCATCGCCGGAAGACAAAATTGCTGCCAATGCGAAATATCCATTGACGATTCAGGGCAATCTGGAATGGGCCGATAAAAAAACGATGATGAACCGAGTGTTCCATATGCCGTTAACAGAACCGGCGGCGGCGGGTAAACCCGTGAACCTTCAACCCCCTGCTCAACCGCCCGTACCGCTGACCGTACCGCTGACCGAATCGCTGACCCCAACATCGAAGCCCGTTGAAACCGCACCTAGCCGAGCGCATTAGCACTCGTTCAATCCGCATCTGCAGCAGGCAGTTGCAGCTGGCATCATGCCGCCCTAAAAAATTGACGTTGGCGATCGTTTTATCCATCCCGCTGGCCACACTAGCCTCCCCGAGCACGCTTGGCGGGGCAGGAAGCGCGGCGCAACAGCCACCGGTCACACCCTCGGTCCCCAAAGCAGTCCGTTGGCCTAAAATAAATCACAATCCCTTACCGGCGTTGCGGTTAAAGCTGACACAAACACTGCCCCAAGTACCGTCCATCGAAGCCGCGCCTAGTCCGCTACCCTGTGCTGTCGCTGCACCACAATCAGCTTCGCCTGTCGCGGGGGACGAAGGTCAGATCTCTGAGGTGGTCGAGGTGGCGCGGGAGGGACGGGTGGCACAGATGCCCCAGACCAATGAATCTGCCCCCTATATTGATCGTCTCATGGGCGGCGCCCCGTTGGCTGGCTTGGCGTTGGATGATGATACAGAAAGCGAAACCGATGCCAGTGGCCTGCCACGGGCGATACGGTTGGAACTACAGCAAACCCGCACCATCAGTAATGGCATCCCCACCAATGGGGGCACGGGGTTCGGACTTCGTGCGGCGATCGACACCTTAAATTTTGGCGCGTTGTCACTCGATTTGCAAACCGGTGTGAATCAGAATTTTAATAGCGGCTTCAATGGTGCAAGCCCGGGCAATAATGGCAAAGTTCAGCCCATCACATTCACGCTGCAACAATACGGACTACCGCTTGCCGGTGGCTGGTTTGCAAACAACATGCTTGGCATTATTTCACCGACACAAGTAGGATTGACACGCCAGCAACTGCGGTTTAGCCTGCCTTCTCGCACAATTGAAGGCGCAACTTTCGAGCTTTTATCGGCGCCCAACACCTCGCAAGGAATCGCGCCGGGGATTTCTATTGACGCCAGCGCAGGCAGTATCGGACAAATGGAAGGATTTCCAATCTCTGGCTTTCGTCGTCAGGGTGGGCAACTCCTTGAAATCGGTGGCCAAAGCCGGATATTTTGGGGCAACGCTGATTTGACCAGCGCCGTGTCTTTCGTCAGTGCGCATGGCGCACCGAATTTACTCGGGGTTGGCGGCTCGGCTAACCGGATCCCCACGGCTATCCCCGTCGAGAACCAACCCGCGGCCATGGCGAATTTTGATTCGCTTTTTATTGCGCAGCGTGCCGAGGTTGAAGGCGTGACCATTCAGGCGAATGCGGTTCACTCGTCCAGCACCACCCACGGCGCAACACAGGCCGCCAAAGAGCACGGCAACGGCTGGTGGCTAGACGCCGCCACCGAGCAGGGCCGCACGCGCCATAACGCCGGTTTGTTTCAGCTTGGTACCGGGCTTAATTGGGGCGGCTTGGCGGTAAATAGCGATGTGCAAGGAGCCTATTATCGCTACCAATATCAAAGCCTGCGATGGTCGGGGGACGCCGCAATCGAGGCATTGCGCTCACTTTCCGGTGCAAGCAGTGGCGGACAATTCATCGGCGGCAACTTGCGCTATCAATCCAGCCGTGATCTCAGTTTTGGCGGCGGCACCTCGGTTCGCACCTTTAACGGAACCGGCTCGCAAACATTTGCTTATGCGCAATTGGTCAACAAACTTGGCACTACTCGCGGGCAAGTTGATATTGGTTATGCCACCACGGGCGAACACAACCGAGGCATCACGATTGACCAAAGCTGGAATCAAATCGGGTCGATCAGACTGAACACCAGCCTAAACTTCACGCATCAGCAAAGCGCACCATTGAGCCCGTTCACCGCAACGTCATTGACTTCGACTAGCCAAGCGCAGCCGTCGAACAAGCGGGAGTCGGTTGTGCTTTCCGTGAACGCCAGCGGCGAAATATTTAACAACGTTACACTCAATACCAATATTCAATCGCGCTATACCACCGCCGGCATTGTCGATAACGCGCTCTATGCGACGTTGGGTTTGATGTGGCGGCTCAACCGCGCTTGGTCAGTCTCGGCAGACGCGACTGCCGGTAGCGGGCGCTATGACACCGGCATCGCGTCGCTGGATCCGCTCGCTGCGCCGCTGCCGGCCATCACCCGTCCAAGCCAACGCACCTACCTGCTGGTGCTACGCTATGAAGACCGCGCAGGCACCGCGAATGCACCGCTGGGAGGACGCGTCGGTAGTGGCGGCGGCGATGTCTCGGGCTACCTTTACTTTGATGCCAACGCGAACAGTATTCGCGATGCCAACGAGAGCGGCGTGCCGAGCGTGGCGGTGGTGTTGGATGGCAAATACTCGACCCGTACCGATCAACAGGGACGATTTACATTTCCGTTCGTTGGGGCGGGCGAGCACACGCTTTCTGTGATTTCGGACAATCTGCCACTGCCATGGGGATTAATTAATGACGGCGTCACAAAAATCACCGTTACGCCCCGATCAACCGCACAGGTTAATATTCCGGCAGTGAAGAACTTATAATCGTGCAGCCGATCATCGCGCAGCCCGTTCATCAAAAAAACAGCGTGCAAACAACATGAAAATCCACCATAAATCCCGCACCAGTATTTGGTCGGACGATCAACACCGAACAGTGCATATTCTTGATCAAACCCTGTTGCCGTTTACGCTGGAGGAACGCGAACTGGTGTCGATGGAACAAGCCGCTGAGGCAATTCGCGCGATGCGGGTCCGGGGCGCGCCGCTGATTGGGGTTACCGCTGCCTATGCCGTCGCGCTGCAAATGAAAACCGATTGCACCGACCACGCCTTGGAAAACGCGTACCGCACGCTCCGCGCGACCCGTCCGACCGCAGTGAATCTCGCTTGGGCGCTGGATCGGATGCAACGGGTGTTGTCACCGCTCGATGAACTGGATCGCGCCGAGGCCGCATGGCAAGAGGCCGGCCACATTTTGCGTGAAGATATAGCGACTAATGCGGCGATCGGCCGCCACGGACTTGCGCTTCTTCACGCGCTTTATGTTAAGCATAATCGCCCCATCAATGTGCTCACGCATTGCAATGCAGGCGCGCTGGCCTGTGTGGATTTGGGCACTGCCACTGCGCCGATCTATATGGCGCATGACGCCGGTATTCCCGTGCATGTATGGGTAGACGAAACACGGCCACGCAATCAAGGCTTGCTCACCGCTTGGGAACTACGCGAGCACGGCGTACCGCACACTTACATTGTCGATAATGCGGGTGGATACTTTATGCAGCATGGCAAGGTCGATCTGGTGATTGTGGGCGTCGATCGTGCATCGCGCCGGGGCGATATCGCGAATAAGATCGGCACGTATCTCAAGGCATTGGCGGCCCATGACAACGATGTGCCGTTCTACGCGGCAACGCCGTCGTCGAGCATTGATTGGCAGGTCGGTGACGCCCTCGCCGAAATTGAAATTGAAGATCGCGGTGGCCATGAAATTCGCCATTTGCGCGGGCAATCCGCGGATGGTTTCACCCGCGATTTTCGGGTTTTAGCTGACGCCAGCCCGGTGGCAAATCCAGGATTTGATGTTACGCCAGCACGGCTGGTGGTAGGCATTATTACCGAGCGCGGGATCGCCGCGCCCAAGGATTTGGCGGCAATGTTTCCGGTTGAAAGCAAACAAAAATGACCTTCTTAAATCTCAATCATCAGCCCGATTTAGATCAACGCCGAAAAATCATTGCGACCGCGCTCGATATGAATCGCCTCGGCATCAATCAGGGCAAATCAGGCAATGTCAGTGCACGGATTGCAAATGGTTTTTTAGTCACGCCAACCGGCATTCCCTACGCCGAAACCAGACCTGAGCAAATCGTGGCGATGCACATGAATGGCGTGTACGAAGGCACTATTTTGCCCTCTTCCGAATGGCGGTTTCATCATGATATTTACGCCTCGCGGCCTGATGTGCATGCAATTGTCCACACCCACGCTAGTTACGCCACTACGCTGGCTTGCATGGGCCGTGAAATACCGGCTTTCCATTACATGATTGCCATGGCGGGCGGCGAGGATATTCGCTGCGCGCCATACGCGACATTCGGCACGCAAGAACTATCTGATTACGCTGTGACAGCATTGCATGATCGCAACGCCTGTTTGTTGGCGCAGCACGGCATGATTGCAGTTGGTGAATCGCTTGAAAAAGCGCTTGCTGTTGCGGTGGAAGTCGAGAGCCTCGCACGCATGTATTGGCAAATATTGCAGCTCAATCCGCAGCCGCCGATACTGTCCGCCGATGAAATGAAAACGGTGGTTGAAAGGTTTAAGACTTATGGGCAGCAATCATCGTAATTTGGCACAAAACAAATTAAAACTACAGAATAAAATCAGCAGGAAAGTAATAAAACTACATCGCAAAAATGCGTTCTGTGATTTCATACAATTTGACCTTTTTTGTCGCGTTTTTGTTGCAGCCCGGCAGCAACAATTCCGTCAGGTTGTGGGACAATGCGGCCTCAATTAAAAATAATGCGATCTGCAGTTTAAGCGGGTGAAATTTAATATTTCCGGTCTGCCACAACATCTAACCGCGCACACTGCTCAAGATTTTTGGAGGCTCTATGCATGCCCTACTGCACGCTGTTACCAAACCCGTTCTCACCAACAATGCGCCGACGCGCAACCGTAAATTACTCGCGTGGGTCGATGAAATAGCGGCACTCACGAAGCCGGATAGAATTTATTGGTGCGATGGCTCTGACGAAGAATACAACCATCTTTGCGGGGAACTCGTTGCCACCGGCACCTTTCGTAAACTCGATGAAACGCTGCGCCCAAACTCATATTTGGCATGGTCCGACCCAACTGATGTGGCGCGCGTAGAAGACCGCACCTTTATTTGCTCGGCGCAAAAAGAAGATGCTGGCGCCACCAATAATTGGGTCGAGCCCGCTGAAATGCGTGCCAAATTAACGGAGTTGTTTGACGGCGCCATGCGGGGCCGCACCATGTATGTCGTACCGTTTAGCATGGGACCGTTGGGTTCGCATATCGCGCATATCGGTGTGGAACTTTCCGACTCGCCCTACGTTGCGGTCAATATGAAATTGATGACGCGGATGGGGCGCAAGGTGTTGGAGGTGCTGGGTGAGGACGGCGCATTTGTGCCGGCTTTGCACTCGGTCGGTGCGCCATTGCATGCTGACGAAAAAGACGTGACATGGCCCTGCAACAAGGACCATAAATATATTGTCCACTTCCCCGAAACGCACGAAATTTGGTCATACGGTTCGGGCTACGGCGGCAATGCCTTGCTCGGCAAAAAATGTTTCGCACTGCGTATCGCCAGCGTGATGGGCAAGCAGCAAGGCTGGCTTGCCGAGCACATGTTGATCCTTGGCGTGAAGACACCGGCAGGACGCAAACACTACATCACCGCGGCGTTCCCATCCGCCTGCGGCAAAACCAATTTCGCAATGCTGATTCCGCCAGCGTCGTTCAAACAGCAAGGCTGGGAAATCACCACAGTGGGTGATGACATCGCGTGGATCAAACCTAACGCTGCGGGCCAGATGGTGGCGATCAATCCGGAGGCGGGCTTTTTTGGCGTTGCGCCCGGAACGTCGTATGAGACGAACCCGAACTGCATGGAATCGCTTAAATCCAACACGATTTTCACCAACGTTGCGCTAACGCCAGATGGGGACGTCTGGTGGGAAGGCATGACCAAAACACCGCCTGCCCATCTGACCGATTGGCAAGGCAAGCCGTGGACACCAGGTTGTGGTCGGTTGGCGGCACACGCCAATGCCCGCTTCACCGTCGCCGCGACCCAGTGCCCCTCGCTCGACGCCGAATGGGACAACCCCCAAGGTGTGCCAATTTCCGCGATGATTTTCGGTGGCCGCCGCTCAGATACCGTGCCGCTCGTCACCGAGGCCACGAATTGGGAGGAAGGCGTTTATATGGCTGCCACCCTGGGCTCTGAAACCACGGCCGCAATCACCGGGCAAACTGGTGTGGTTCGCAGCGACCCGTTTGCGATGATCGCATTTTGCGGCTACAACATGGCGAACTACTTTGCCCATTGGCTAGATTTTGGAAAGAATACCCACACACCAAAAATTTACTGCGTCAATTGGTTCCGTAAAGATGAACACGGCAAATTTCAGTGGCCCGGTTTTGGCGACAATATGCGCGTGTTGAAATGGATTGTTGAGCGAGTGGAAGGCACCGCATCGGCAAGCAACACTGCGCTCGGCAATATTCCGAACTACAGCGATCTCGACTGGACAGGATTAGATTATCCGAGCGAAAAATTTACCGCCATTACCGCGGTCAACACCGTTCAATGGATGCAAGAACTCACGTTTCATCAGGCGCTGTTGAGCAAATTGCAACATCACATGCCTGCGGCACTGACGACACGCTTCGAAACATTACAAAAATCGCTGCGAGCGCCATCGCGGGTTTAGTTGCCGACCGTGATTGTGCTGCGAATGGCATTGCCGTTTTTTAGCATCGTCAGTGGCGAATCTATCCGGTCTATTTGGGGCGAAAGACTACGCTGCTCAGCAACTTGAGTTTCGGCAACACGATCGGGATCGTGAGCATCGTACTCGCCACCGCCATTAGCAACAGCGCCGTAAAGGTTTCGCTCGTGATGAGACCTTTGTCCAATAGTATATTGACGAAAATAATCATGATGAGCGCCTTGGTTTGCAACAACCAACCGATGATCGATGCCTCGCCCGGCGCCCATTTAAGAATTTTGCCCGCGAGCTGAATCCCGAACAGCTTGCCCGACACCGACGCGACCAACAGCGCGCCCGCTGCCAAAAATACGGCAGCGCCGCCAACGTTCCAGTTGGTTCGCAGCCCTGTCGAGAGGAAAAATACCGGCATCATTACCAGCAGCACATTGTGGCGCAGCTTATCCATATCTTGCTGGTCAAACCAATCTGCATCCATCACGACGCCAGCCAAAAATGCGCCAACCATGAAATGCAATCCTGACCAGTCCGCGCCGAAGGCGGCAACCGCCAACCAAATTAAACCAACATACCAACGGTCACGCTGGGGGATTGCCCCCATCAATTTCCGCAGCGCATAAGCGAACCCCATAAAAGCCAACAAGAAAATCACCTGCTGGCCGATGCGATGCCAATCCATTAGAATCAACGCCAGTACGCCCCAGATAGCGACATCATCAATACTGGCGTAGCGCAAAATGCGTTGGCCAATCGGCTGGCGCAAGATCTCTAGCTTTTCCATCAGCAAAATCAAAATTGGTAACGCCGTCACCGCGCTGGCCATACCCACGCCCGCGACGAATTGCCATGACCTCGCTTTGGCACCAATCCAACCGTCAAACATCAACATACCTGCCGCGACGACGCAGCCAAACAACAGCGGTACCGACAGCGCCAACCCAGCGGTAATCCCACTCTCGACCCGATGTTCCCAAGCCTTTTTGAGGTCAAGCTCAATACCCGCTATCCAGACAAACAGCATTACTGCCCACCACGCGACACCACTGAGCATTTGCACCACCGCTGGGCTGAACACAAAGGCGTAATACTCTGGGAAGATTTTCCCCAAAATTCCGGGGCCGAGCAATATGCCGGTGATAATTTGCACCACCACCAATGGCGCAAAATAGTCGGTACGGCACAATCGCCAAATCAAATAGGGAACCGTAAAAATAATCGCCATCGCGATCAAGAAAATCTCAGTGGTGCTCATAGGGTGCATATTTTCGAGGGCCTTTTATTATTCAACTTTGCACCATATTAACCCACAACACTGCCCCGAACACCGCGCCACAGCTAGAGTTTGGCTTTGTTAGCCTATCGAAAATCATACGTTGATAAATTAATTGGCGATTTAACTACTTGAATCACGTTAATCGATCAAACCAACAAGCTCAGTAAGGTAGCCACTTCTGCCGCCGAGCGAACAGCCAGTTTGGCAAAAACTCTGGCGCGGTGAACCTCCACGGTTCGCAATGAAATTGATAGTTCATCCGCGATAATTTTATTCATTTTGCCCGCCGCAACGCGTTGCATCACCTCACGCTCACGCTCTGTCAGGCTTGCTAAACGTGCGGCGCGCTCGCTCACTTTGGCATCTTTTTGGCGCGAAGCATCATCGACTGCTAGCGCTTGTTCGACGCGATCTACCAAAACGTTATCACTATACGGCTTTTGCAGAAAATCGAACGCCCCTTTTTTAAGCGCCGCTACCGCCATCGGTACATCACCATGGCCGGTTAAAAAAAGTATGGGGTTATGAATGCCCCGTTCAATCAAAGCGTCGAACAAGATTAAACCGGATATCGGTTCCATTCGAATATCCAGGAGGAAACAGCCGCATATCGCTTCATTGCCTGACTCGCTCAGGTCGGCTAGCAAGGCATTGCCGCTACAGAATTCACGGACCGTTAGGCCGCGAGAGCGCAGCAAAAAAGCCAGTGCATCGCGCACCGCATCTTCATCATCAACGAGATAAACGGTAGCGTTTTTATAAACCGATAACACTATGCCGCGACCTTATGGTGTGTTGCTGCCGCCTTGTCATTACCTTCGCCGTTATCGTAAGCATTGGCGTTCGAATCTGCATTTTCATCGGATTGAATCGGTCGAAAGGCCGGCAACGTAAGCGAAAACTGCGCACCGTGCGGCGTAAAGCTCAGCGGCGATTCGGCAGCATCCAACGCACCGCCATGCGCCTCAATGACAGAGCGACAAATTGCCAATCCCATGCCCATGCCCTCGAGCTTAGTGGAATAAAATGCGGTGCAGAGCTCACGAATGGTGCGCCCGCCCAATCCGGGACCGTTATCAGCAACATCAATCCGTAAAAAAAACTCACCGGCCGGATGAATCGTGATCTCAATCATCCGCGTGTGATCGGGCATTGCTGAGAGCGCATCGGTAGCATTACGTAATAAATTGATGATCACTTGCTCAATCAACACCGCATCAGCCATGACTTGAATGGAATGGTCGTCATTGTTAAATTTAATATTGACGTGATGCCTCGTCAGCTCTCGCTGGAACAACGTAATGGCATTCTCCACTACATCGTGAATATTGCAGGACTCCAGTTCTGGCTCACGTCGGGTTAAAAATTCTCGAATCCGCTGTACGATCCGCCCGGCCTGTGCCGCCTGCTCACCTAGACGTTGTAGCGCGTTGTGGACACTGGCATCACTAAAACCGTCGCGCTGTAATGAATTGATGACCCCTGCGTTATAGCTGGCAATAGCAGTAAGCGGCTGATTTAACTCATGCGCCAACGTGGAGGCAACTTCGCCAAGCATGGTAAGCCTTGCATGATGCGCCAGCGTATCGGCTTGCCTGCGGTCACGCTCTTCCATTTGCTTGCGTTCGGTGATATCAAGGATGGAACCCATCCAACCGATTTGCTTACCGCTGGCATCGACTAACGGCGTTTCAAACACCATTACATCAAAGCTGTGCCCGTTTGCGTGTAGCCATCGAGCCTCATAGCCCTCGCGCGGCGCGTCACCGGCCATATTGCGCAGATGGCGCTGCATGGTTTCCTCAATTTGGTCGGGAAGCCAATAAGGCATCGGCGGCAGCATTCCGATCAGCGTTGCCCGCGGCCAACCCACCATCTCGGCGAAGGTACGGTTTACATAAACAAGGCGGCCCTCAAAATCACGGGCACGCAGACCCACCACCATCGAATCTTCCATCGCGCTACGCCACGCCGCCTCTGTGCGCCATGCGGCCTCCGCTCGTGACACACCCTGCATTTGTCGGCGCAGCATCCATGTCGCGACCGAAATCAGTATCAAGAAACCGATCATCAAAGCTGACGGGAGTGCGCGATACCATGGTACAAATAGATCGTGTTCGGTGAGCTCAAGATAGGCATCGCGAATCGGCGGATCGAAACTTAAGCGATAGGTAGCAGATTCAATTCCCAGTTTATGGCTCGTGACGCGCGGGCGCGAATCCTCAGTTGAGGCAAGCTCCTGCTCCAGACTGTCGATAAGGCGGACATGATATTTACGCGCAAGCCACCACGGTACACTCTGTTTGAGTAATGCAGTCTGTGAATAACGTGCAACTAAACTGCCTGCTAAAGTGCCCGTTGCGCTATAGAGAAACACCACCAAGTGGGATGAAATTCCACGCATGCCTTCGGCATTGGCCACCGCAGGCAATAATGCACCAGGACTGGCCAGCAGTGAGGTGGCATGTCCATGCACACGATTATCTTGATCCAGCCAAGTGACCGATTGCCAAAGCTGACTTAGCCCCGAAGTCACCTCTTTACTAGCGGTAAATTGCGTCGCAGTGACACGACCAGCTTGAATGGACTTACCCAGATTTTCAAGCTGAACAGATTCAAAATCAAGCTGAGCACGTAAACGCGTCTCCAGTGTCAGCGCGTCTGTGATCATATTTTGACGCCGTTCTTCGCGATCAACTGTATCAGCACGCTGTAGCCAAATAATCACAGCTCCCACAAACAGTAGCGACAATAATATCGGCAATATCCACAAATGTTGCGCCAATTGAGGCTCTATATAATTTTCGCTTCTGCGGGGATTTTTAACATCGTTACTCCCTAGCATTGGCACATCACCCAAGGTATGCATCGCAGAATTTTTAGTAAACAAAATCATATTGAAAGTGTGGCGTTTTGCGTGGCTATCGCAAATTATTGATGGAGATGACGCACCAAAAAATGTGGTTATCCACAATATCGTTAATGTACTTCTGGCGCGACAATGACGGACAGCATGATTTTGATACGTGTTATAAAATTTACGCTACTGCAATACTACAACGCCACCACTCCTTGGGGAAAATGATGAAACGACTATTTTCAAAACTACTATTGATGCCTTCCTTGCTGGCCATCAGCTTCGGGTTGGTCGGTACGACATCCGCTATTGCCCAGACGCCCATCGTTATTAAATTCAGTCATGTTGTCGCAACAGATACCCCTAAAGGTAAGGGCTCAGAACGATTTAAGCAACTGGTTGAAGAACGCAGCAAAGGCCGCATAAAAGTTGAGGTTTATCCTAATAGCCAGCTCTACAAAGATAAGGAAGAGCTCGAAGCATTGCAGTTGGGTTCCGTACAGATGCTGGCGCCTTCGCTCGCAAAATTCGGACCACTAGGAGTCAAAGAGTTCGAGGTATTTGATCTGCCATTTATTTTCAAGGATGACGCTGCATTTCACGCCGTGACGGACGGCCCGGTTGGCGCAGCGCTGTTCAAAAAGCTAGAGCCAAAAGGCGTCAAGGGGCTTGCTTATTGGGACAATGGTTTTCACATCATGAGTGCGAATAAACCACTGCATTCAGTGGCCGATTTCAAGGGTCTGAAAATGCGTATCCAGTCATCAAAAGTACTAGATGCCCAAATGCGTGCGCTGGGCGCAATTCCGCAAGTGATGGCATTTTCGGAGCTGTATCAGGCGCTACAGTCGGGGGTGGTGGACGGCACAGAGGGCGTGCCTTCCAACTTCTACACGCAAAAAATTTATGAAGTACAAAAACACATTTCTTTGTCTAACCATGGGCATCTAGCCTACGCAGTCATCGTTAATAAAAAGTTCTGGGAAGCGTTACCTGCTGATATTCGCACCATTCTTGAAGACGCCATCAAGGATGCCTCTATTTACGCGAATAGCGTCGCCAAAAGCGATAATGTCGCCGCATTGGAAAAGATCAAGGCTAGCGGAAAAACTATTATTTATACTCCAACGCCTGCTGAAATTCTGGAGTGGAAAAAGGCAGTTATGCAAGTACACACAGAGATGGAATCGCGTGTTGGTAAGGACACCATTCAAGCTGTATATAAAGCGGCGGGGTTTGTAGCACCCCAATAGTCGAATTTTGACTCGGGCCTAATTTGTGTGTAATCGATCTGGTGCGTACGCATGACAGGCGGAGTGTGCATACGACGCGCCGAGCAATGCGAAAAAGTATTGTTGCAAAATAGCAACGTGTTAATGGAGACAGTGGAGACAGCATGCTGAACAAAATTCTCGACCATCTGGAGGAATGGCTGATCACCTTTTTGATTGGCAGTGCCACGCTTGTCATATTTTTTGCAGTCGTCCACCGCACTTTATCCGGTATACCCTGGATTCAGGATTACGCGATCCGCATCAATATGGGTTGGGCGCAGGAACTATGCATTTATATGTTCGTCTGGATGGCCAAATTTGGCGCGGCTTACGGCGTCAGACACGGCACGCACGTTGGCGTCGATGTGCTGGTGCGCAGTCTGCCGCCTTCAAAAGCTAAATGGCTCATCCTGTTTGGCATGCTAGCAGGCGCAACATTCACAGTTATCGTCGGCACACTTGGTGCCAGCTTTGTATGGGACAACGGCTTTCATTACGCTTGGTATCATTTTTGGGGATTTGATTTCGGCGATACCCCCGAAGGACCAACCTCACCTGATATGGAAATACCCACCTGGATCGCTTACGCCTGCGTGCCATTGGGCTCGTATCTGATGTGCTTCCGATTTTTGCAGACTGCATGGCACTTCTGGCAAACCGGTGAAGCACCACACCACGAACACGCCCATGTTGAAGGCGTCGATGATGCCAGCGATGAAATGCTGGCAAGCGAAGGGGTGCGCAAATGAATACCGTGATCATTTTTGTATTGCTATTGCTGCTGATGCTGACGGGCATGCCGATTTCGATCTCACTAGGTTTGACGGTGCTGACTTTCCTATTTACGATGACCGATGTGCCAGTAGAGAGTGTGGCGCTCAAGCTGTTTACCGGCATTGAAAAATTCGAGATTATGGCAATCCCGTTTTTTATTTTGGCGGGCAATTTTTTAACGCATGGCGGTGTAGCCCGTCGTATGATCAATTTTTGCACTTCCATGATTGGCCACTGGTATGGCGGCATGGGGTTGGCAGGGGTGATGGCGTGTGCTCTGTTCGCCGCGATTTCCGGATCGTCCGTTGCAACTGTAGTCGCAGTAGGTTCAATCATGTTGCCCGCCATGGTCAAGCAGGGCTACCCCAAGCGCTTTGGTGCAGGCGTTATCACTACGTCTGGCGCACTGGGTATTTTGTTCCCGCCATCCATAAATTTGGTTATTTATGCCATTGCGACCGCAGGCATGAACGCAACTGGCCCCAACGGAGAACAAGTGGGCTCAGCATCCATTGGCCAGTTATTTCTGGCGGGCGTGGTGCCTGGCTTGACTCTGTCATTTTTATTGGGCGTGACCACTTGGTATAGGGCGAAAAAATTTGACTATCCACGCATGCCTCGCGCTAGCTGGAAAGAGCGTTGGCTTGCATTCAAGGAAAGTGCATGGGGATTATTGTTGATTGTGGTGGTGATTGGTGGCATCTACAGCGGTAAATTTACCCCTACTGAAGCCGCAGCCATGGCCGCGGTTTATGCGTTTTTCATCTCAGTATTTGTGTACAAGGATTTGAAACTGCGCGATGTACCAAAGTCGCTGCGTAATGCGGCTGCGATGAGCTCGATGCTCCTCTACATTATTACCAATGCGGTGCTCTTTTCGTTTTTGATGACTTCGGAGCAAATCCCGCAAGCCATGGCGGCTTGGATGACCGGGCAAGGTTTTGGCCTCATCGTTTTCTTGCTCCTGGTTAACGTCATTCTGCTGGCTGCCGGTAACTTTATGGACCCGGCCGCCATCGTACTCATCATGGCTCCGATCTTATTCCCGGTTGCCATGAAGATGGGTGTAGACCCAGTTCATTTCGGCATTCTCATGGCGGTTAACATGGAGGTAGGTCTGTGTCATCCACCAGTAGGACTGAACCTGTATGTGGCATCTGGCATTACCAAGATGGGTATAACCGAGCTCACAGTGGCGGTATGGCCGTGGCTGCTAACCATGCTTGGGTTCTTAGTGATCGTAACTTACTGGCCACCACTCTCGACTTGGCTGCCGAATCTATTGATGCGGTAGTCTCGCCATAAATGACGTGATCTGTCATAAAAATAGGTAGTAATACAGAACCTAGTAATACAAAAAACAAAGTACAAAGTACAAAGTACAAAGAACAAAGAACAAAGTACAAATAAATAAACAGCTGGTTGGTATTGTCATCTGGCTGTTTATTTTTTTATGGCTTTTATAGTTCGTCTTCGCGTTTATTGCTTATTGACGGCGTTAAATCGTTATGATGCCCTGCGACTACAGGTAAAAAATCCGTTCAACGTCAGCCTTCCTTTGAGCGGATCTGCGCTTAGGTTAGCACCTGAGGTTTGCAAAATATCGCCGCTGTGAAAAATACTGCCGTCGTAAAAAATCATCCGGTTCCATTTTGGCGGCGCGGTATACATTTTTTCAAAATAGTCGTTTGATTCGCTGAAATAGCTGGGCTTGATTCCATATTTTTGTTGGAACATTTCTGCTGACATCGTGCCCGAGTCGTGCACCAGTAAGCTCGTGATTTGCGACGATTTTTTTGGCACAAAAAAACTTGTGCCGCCCAACCCTAAATCTTTAAACAAATAGAGCACCGATGCTGCAATCGACTGGTTTGGCTCGATCCATGCGCTATCGCGGTGGCAAATCGATTGTCGCGGCTGCAGCTGCTCGGGCGGCAGTGTCACCATCGCCAGCCGCGAATGCATATGCAAGGTGCGCCGCGCGTTGAGCTTGCTACGTATGTGTAAGGAAAAAAATTCGTTGAGACTATTTGAAAACGCGGCTGGCATGGACAATTGAATGCCAGGATATGCATTGAAAAGCGCGTTTTCAAATTGTGCCAGCTCACTCACGGCAAGCTGTAATAGCGCTTCTGGGTCAACCAAGGCATCATCAACAATCATGCATGCTTGACCGGTTGGCATGATGATGGTTTGAACTTGCGGGCGCGGATTAAAAATATTGGTTTCGGTTAGCCGCATAAAAATCTGGTGCTTTTATTCATTAGAATTTTAACATTTTAAAAAATTAAAAAAATATTATTGAATCAGGCAATTACAACAGTGCATGCTTAACACTACGCACGACGCCCAGCAAAATACGGCCTTTCCGCAATGAGATAAGACAAAATTGCAACAGCCGTCGAACTCAAAAAAGTGATCGTAAGCAGGCTCAACCAATTTGCTTGTGACAAGAAAGTATTGAACACGACCGAAATGACAATGGCGTGAAACAAATAAAACGAGTACGAAATGCGGCCTAAAGACACCATTGGCCGCCATTGGAATATCTTCGTCAATGGCCCGTTGGAACATACAATCTTTGCCAGGAGTAGTCCTGTCGACAGCGCCGAGACGGGGTAGTAGTACCAATCAGGGTAACTGATCAAACCCGTCGAAAATAAGGTCGTATAGGTGAGCCAAATGAGTAGCAATTGCCACGTTGGCAACTGCTGTACGGCGCGTTGCCACTTTGGGCTTTTAACATTTGCTGAGGCGATTGTAGCGCCAACAAACAAGTGGAAAAACAAGCCCAACGACATCCCGCCCCGATAGGTGCCAAACAATAGAACGAGTGCCGTGGTAACAAAAAGGCCAATGAACAACAATCCAAGAGGCCTTTGCAAAATTGCCCTATCAACAATAAAAACCAGTGCCGCCATGAAAGTGTAGAAGCTCACCTCATAAAACAGTGACCACGTTACGCCGTTGATAGCAGGAATCTGCAGGAATAAGATGCCGTTGAGGAAAAAAAGATTTTTGAGAACGACCGTTGCTTCAATTGGCTGCCGCAACAGGAAATACCACATCGCAAGAGCAGCAATGGTTGAAAGTAAAAAAGCCGGATAAATTCGCCATAAACGGTTGAGCAAGAATTTATCTAACCGTGCGCTCGGGCTTTGAAGAATGGATGCAATCAAAAAACCACTCAGCACAAAAAAAATATCTACGCCATAGTGCGAATGCGATAAATAAAAATACAGGTTACTTGGCAATGGCGCCTGAAAACCAAAGTCAAATTTTTCCAATACAGCAACACCTGATGTCGCCGCCAATTTGGACGCATAACTGCCCCAAAAATGCACAAAAAAAACGAGTACTACCGCGTAGCCGCGCAATCCATCCAGTGCAGTGATACGTGTTTTCATCATATTAATTTTTTGCTAAGGGAAAGTACAAACACTTGTATGGTGTGTCGCGGACTCGCAAAACGTCGCGAGTGTGGTGATGCGTGGGGGCTCTGCCGATCACCAAGTGTTGTTGATAAATCGCAACAGGTTTTCATTATTGCCATGCCATCGGACCCTGTCATCGTACCCTTAATCAGGGCTATCTCTGATGGCACTACCTTAAGCGTTTGACGAGCGTTGAGAATCGCGGCACGTGCTTGGGCTCGTGGCGCGGTTAGGTAGGCATGGGTTGTTGGCCGTCGCTTGATGGCGTGGGGCTCTACGCGGTCTGGTCGGTATGGAATGATCATTGTGGAGATCGCGCGCAGCATGGTTAGCACGACGGCATCCGTCTTTTGGGTTGGATGCCATCGTCACTGTTGGCTGAATGCGTGCCAAAGCTGTAGCGTCGCTTTGAAGCTCAACGCACGCGGCAGCACATGTGCCAGCGTTGCTGCACGCACCATCAGGGAGCGGATCAGGTTGTAAGCGAGCAGATGGACAGCAACCTCTTTCCGGACCATCTCTGGCGACTTACTGCGCAAGATATCCATACCCATCTCGGATTTGATGCTGCGGAAATCCACCTCGATCATCCAGTGCTTGCGATAGAGCTGATCGAGATCGTTAGCGGAAACGCGCTTGGCCTCGGTGAGCATTGTCACCAACTCGCGACCGCTGACGGTGGCCTGACGAACGATGATCTCTCCCGGCATGGCTGCGTACTGTTTGGCATCCATCCACGTTGGGCGTTTGGGTCGCTGCCATCGCACCAAATGGTCATAACTGCCGATAGCCTTGATGATCGAATCAGGAAATGTGAGACGCCTTTGATGTTGACGGATCAGTATATCGACGCCTCGCTCCATCAACATGGCAACGGTGAAGTACGTGCAGTGATAGCAATCCACCAGAATCACGCCCCCGCTGTCTAGCGGTAACATGAGTTCGCGAAACTAGGCCTGCTCACCGCTGCCCTTGCCTTTGATTGATCCCATGGCAACCCCCAATACCGCACCGGTTGCCAGAGAAATGAGGCCAACGAGTTGTGCAACGGGGAATCCTAATCCTAGCTTTTGCTCGCCGCTTTGTGGGTAGGCGGCTTGATTGGCCACAGTGTCTGGCATCGAGGCGGTGGTGCCGTCTAGGAGCTTCACGCGCCGGCCGCGCCAGCGCCATTGGCTTGGCGCAGATTGCTCTAGGCGTTCGCCGACTGCCGCCCCTAACTCTTCCACCTATGAGGCGGGCAACCGCTGGCGTGCTTTGCAATAGGGGCCTGTGTTGAGGCTGCAAGGTGACTCATCGCTTGCATGACGCGCACTGAGGTAACGCGCCACCGCGTCTTGGCAGGCACCGTCAGTAGACAAGCTCTGCTCAATGAACAGTCCCAGCGTGGTCAGCGGTGGGTATAGCCGTTCGCGGTAGGCGCCAGTTTCGGCGTTGAGAATTGACGTCAATCGCGCTGTCGGTAATGCCTCGCCCCGCTCGGCGCAGGGCTG
>JANYBL010000051.1 GCA_025360815.1 Burkholderiales bacterium | reverse complement strand
ATATTCCGTACCTGCAAATCCTCAATGCATACGAGCGCGTGGTTTTGGCTGATCGTTGTTGTGGTTTTGTGCAGGAAGTCTTTGCGGGCGTTGGCGATGCCGGTGTGAATCTTCTGGACTTTGGCTTTTGCCTTTTTCCAGTTGTTGCTGAATTTGACCTTGCGGCTCATGCGGCGCTGATAGCGCGCAAGGCGTTGCTGGTGTTTCTTGAAGCTGTTGAGCGGCGTGATGAAGCTGCCATCGCTCATGGTAGCGAATCGGGCCACGCCGACATCGATACCGATGGCCGTCGTAGCCGTGGGCAACGACTGTTCGACTTCGCGCTGCGTCTGAATCGACGCGAACCACTTGCCGCCAGACTGGCTCACGGTGACGTTGCGCAGTTCGCCGAGAACGTCCCGGCTGTTGCGGTAACGCAGCCAGTCCAACTTGGGAAGAAAGAGGCAGTTGTTGGTCTGATCGAGCTTGATCTGTTTCGGGTCGGGGTAGCGGAAAGCATCACCGCTGCCCTTGCGTTTGAAACGCGGGAGGTCGGCGCGCTTGGCGAAGAAATTCTTGTAGGCCTTCTCCAAGTCCTTCAAGGCATGTTGCAGTGCCTGTGAAGGCGCATCCTTGAGCCATGCTTGGTCGGCCTCCCGTTTCCAGATTGGGAGATTGGCCGCCATCGACACATAGCAGATGAACTTGTTTCCGGCTTCGCGGTTCTCTTTCTGCTTCGCCAGCACCTTGTTATAGACGAACCAGCACGAACAAGCACGAACTAGCGAAACGGCGCATGTCGCGCTGCTGTTCGCCGTCTGGCATCAATTCGAATTTAAAGGCTTGAAGTCGTTGCATGATTCAACCATATCCTGGTCTATGCGCGATGACAACAACGATGTTAGACACGGTAGGCATTGCGTTTTCATGATGCATGTCCATTTGGTCTTTGTGACAAAATACCCTCGCGGCGTATTTACAAAAGAGATTCTTGATGACCTGCGCCCGATATTCTCCATTGTCTGCATTGACTTCGAGGCGGAACTGGTGGAGTTCGATGGCGAGGATGACCATGTACACTTGCTGGTGAACTATCCGCCTAAAGTGGCTGTATCGAAATTGGTGAACAGCCTCAAGGGAATATCCAGCTTGCTTATCAGAAAGAAGGATTATCCCAGTATCAAGAAGAGGCTATGGGGTGGCGCTTTGTGGTCGCCCAGCTACTTTGCTGGGAGCGGCGGCGGTGCGCCGATTGCTGTTATTCGCAAGTACATTGAGCCGCAACGGACTCCGCATTAAAGTCAACGGCAGGTGTCAGGACGGCTTCGCCGTCCGCGGTTACATCCGCGCTTACATCCCTGCCCTGAACGACTGGGTTTTACGCGCAAATCCGATATAATGGCGCGAATGACAAACAGGGACTGCGCCATGCATGAAATTTCCGGGAGTCCTGCGCCTCGTGCAGGACTGCGCATCGTCATTATCCGTTGGTGGTTCACATGACGACGGTACATGCGCTGGAACTGCCCGCCGCGACACTCAACGACGACGCGTGGGACGATCTTCTCAATTTCATCGAAGAAAAACGAGTCATCCCGATCATCGGCCCCGAGTTGCTGAAGGTCGAGACAGAATCAGGCCCACGCTTGTTCTACGATTGGCTCGCCGACAAGCTCGCCGCGAAGCTGAACGTACTGACCAGCGAATTGCCGCAACCTTACACGCTGAACGATGTAGTCTGCTGGTTTTTGTCCGCGCACGGACGGCGCGAAGACACCTACACCCGCGTGCGCTCGATCTTGCGTGAGATCACGTTCGTGCCGCCCAAGGCGTTGACCCAACTCGCCCAGATCACCGATTTTCCGCTCTACGTCACGACAACCTTCGATAGTTTTATCGAACAGGCCATCAATGCAGAGCGCTTCGGCGGCGCGCAGATGGTCGAGGTCATCAGCTACAACCCCAGCCGGGTGACGGATATACCGAGCGAGCTGGAGCATTTGCAGCGGCCGGTGGTGTATCACTTGCTGGGTCGCTGTTCAGCCTCGCCCACTTACGTGCTGTCGGATGAAGACATGCTCGAATTTGTGTGTGCGCTGCAACGCGAGCACTTAACGCCGGAGAAATTGTTTTTCGAGTTGGAACACAACCACATCTTGCTCATCGGCAGTAATTTCTCAAACTGGCTGGTGCGCATGTTCCTGCGCATGGCGAAGCGGCGCCGATTATCGGATCCGCGCGAAGTCGGCGAAGTATTGGCCGATGACCATAGCGGCAGTGACGAGCGCCTCATGACGTTCTTGCAGCAAGTGTC
Organism: Burkholderiales bacterium; assembly: GCA_025360815.1. Taxonomy (GTDB): domain Bacteria; phylum Pseudomonadota; class Gammaproteobacteria; order Burkholderiales; family Usitatibacteraceae; genus UKL13-2. The sequence goes on along the minus strand of JANYBL010000051.1, from coordinate 5,265 downwards.
AGTGCGCACCCGCGTGATCACCGGTGCGGAGCAGTTTGTCGATGAACTCCACCGCCGCTGGATGGCGCGCAATAAGCCTGCTGACGTCCTCGCTCTCAATGCCCCACTGCGCGTGCTGCCGCCCGAACGCGAAATGCCGGATAACGCTGTTTTTGTGAGCTATGCGCGTGAAGATTTAGCCGCCGTGCAAAAGCTCAAAGCCGCGTTCGACGCTGCGGGCGTGAAGGTGTGGTTTGACATGGAGCGCTTGGAAGGCGGCGATGATTTTGATCGCAAGATACAAAAGAATATCGGCCGCTGCGCATACTTTATCCCCGTCATTTCCAACAACACCGAGCGCCGCCTAGAAGCCTACTTCCGCCGCGAATGGAGCTACGCGCTGGATCGCAATCGCAATATGGCTGACGACGCGATTTTTATTCTGCCGGTCGCCATTGATGCGCTCAACGAAAGCGTGGCGCGGGTGCCGGATAAATTTAAGGCCGTGTATATCACACAGGCGTTAGGTGGCGATGCGCCTACCGCGTTTATCGAGCGGGTGAAGATGTTGGTCAATGGCGGTGGGCGATGAATACATCCAACCCCACTTTAGCGCCTGATGGTGAAATCACCCCCACCGACCAACAACACCCTTGGCTGGGCTTAGCCTCCTTCACCGAAGAAACCCAATCCTACTTCCATGGTCGCGAAGAAGAAGTGGGCGAGCTGGGCCGCCGTGTGCAGCGCAAATTACTCACCGTGCTGTTCGGCCAATCGGGCTTGGGCAAGACCTCAATACTACGTGCCGGTATCGTGCCGCGACTCCGGCCAGAAGGCTATTGCCCCGTCTATGTGCGCATCGATTACGCGCCGGATTCCCCGTCGCCCGCCGAGCAAATCAAGCAGGCGATTTTCAAAGCCACCGCTGCCGTCGGCACGTGGACGCAAGCAGGCACCACCGTCGAAGGTGAATCGCTGTGGGAGTTTTTGCATCACCGTGATGATGTGTTGCGCGACGCCAATGGCCGCACGCTGACCCCACTCTTAATCTTCGACCAGTTCGAAGAAATTTTCACCCTCGCGCAAGCCGATGACGTCGGCAAAAAGCGCGCGGCTGAATTCATGGAAGAGTTGGCTGATCTCGTTGAGAACCGCCCCCCGCGCGCGCTTGAAGCGCGCATGGAAGACGACGATCTGCTCACCATCGAGTTCGATTTCAACCGCACCGATTACCGCATCCTGATCGCACTGCGGGAAGATTACTTAGCCCACTTGGAGAGCGTGAAGGGCGCTATGCCCTCCATCACGCAAAATCGCATGCGGCTCGCGCGGATGACAGGCGAACAGGCGCTTGCGGCCGTGGCAAAGCCCGGTGGCAAATTGGTGACAGAAGAAGTGGCCGAGGCCATCGTGCGCTTTGTGGCCGGTGGTGCCGAGCTCCGCAATGCCGAGGTGGAACCATCGCTCCTCTCGCTCATTTGCCGCGAGCTCAACAACACGCGCTTAGCCCAAGGCAAAAAAGAAATATCGGCTGATTTGCTCGCCGGTTCGCACGACGCCATCTTGACTGACTTTTACGAGCGTGCGCTGGCCGACCAACCCGCCACGGTAAGAAAAGCCATTGAAGACAACCTCCTCACCGAATCCGGCTATCGCGAAAATTTAGCCGAAGAGCGCGTACTGAAGGCCTTCACGGCGGCCAACGCGGGGGTGGGCAACACGGATGCCGCAGCCACCTTAGCCACCTTGGTTAATCGGCGATTGTTGCGCATCGAAGACCGCCTAGATGTGCGCCGTGTAGAGCTCACCCACGACGTGCTTTGTGGCGTGGTGATGCAAAGCCGTCAAACGCGGCTGGAACGCGAGGCCAAAGAAGCCACCGAGCAGCAACTTGCCGAACAAAAAACGCGTGAGGCCGCCACCAAAAAAGCGCTCGTGCGTGCAAGGCAAATTGCGGCCGGTGCGGCAGCGTTGTCCGTCGTTGCGGTAGGGAGTGCGGTGTATGGCATCTACAGTGCCAACCGCGCAAGCAAGGCAGAAGCGGAGGCCGTCAAAACCCGCCAGATTTCAGAGACCTCGCGCACCGAAGCCGAAAAGTTAGTGGTGTTTTTGTTGGACGACTTTTACGAAGAAATGTCGCCGATTGGCCGCCTTGATGTGGTCGGTAGCTTGGCCAAAAAAGCGGTCGAGTACTACCAGCAACTGCCACCGGAAGCACGCACGCCAGACACCAAACGCAATAGCGCCTTGGCACAAGCCCGCTATGCGCAGGTGCTGACCTTGCAAGGCAGCGCGGAAGAGGCGAAGGGCTTGATCGAAACCGCCAGAAAAACCCTCACCGACCTGCGCTCAGTTGGCAACACCGGCGCCACCATCACCGCCACCGCCACCACCACCACCGACACCGCCACCACCACCACCGACACCGCCACCGACGACACCGCAATCGCGCTCGCCCGCGTTGAATTCTCGGCAGCAAGCCTTGCGACTAACCGTGCCGACCAGCCCGCCGCGATGGCGGCTGCCAAGGCCGGGCTGGCGGTGCTCTTACCCATCAGCACCAAAGAAAATGCACCAAAGAACGCCGTTTGGACAGAGGCCGTATTGCGAGGCCAACTAGGCTTTGCGTTGCTGCGCCGCGGGCTGCATGAACCCGCCGCCGAGCAATACATCGCGGTACGCAAACTTGCTGCCGCGCAGGGCGCACTGGATTTATCCAATCTCGTCGCCACATCTGGCTACGTGACGGTCGGCTGGCAGTATGGCGAGGCGCTCACATTCCTCGGTAAGCCTGACGAAGCGAAGGTCGTCTTGCAAGAAACCGTTCAACTCGCCGATCAATTGCTGGCAAAGCGCCCCGGCCATCGCCCGGCCTTGCGTGCAAAGGCGTCGGCTTATGCGCAGCTGGCGGGCATTGACTTCAGCAACCTTCAATTTGCCCAGTCGCTTAAGAGCATCCGCGAGTCGGTGCGGGTGCAGCAAGAAGTCACCGGCCTTGACCCCGGCAACTCCGGCTCGCAGAACAATCTGCGCCTCGCGAAGACCGACACCGCACGCGCGCTTTACGAGCTCGGCAAGCTCAACGACAGCCGCACCGCCTTTCAAGCGGCACTCGTGATCGATAAATCCGAGAAGGTCAACGGCTTTAGCATGCGCAACTTGGTTAGCTGGCACAGCATCTTGGCGGGCGGCCTCGCGGAGCAGGGCAAGACGGACGCGGCAGAAGCCGAACTGGCAATCGCCGAAAAATACGTGAAGTCGTTTTTGGCGATCAACAACGCCAAAGGCCCAACGACAGCGGTGCAAGCGGAGTTAGCAACCTATCGCGCACGGCTAGACTTGCTCAATGGTCAGCCGGACAACGTGGAAGCGGAAATGGCGAAGCACATCGCGATACGTTTGCAGTGGCGTGAAGAGCTCGGTAAAGACGCACCAACGGGTGCCGATAACGTTTTGCCCGGCCTCTACGAGGCCGCAACCGACGCACTGCTGATGAAAGCCGATTACGCCAACGCCGCTGCGTATGCTCAGAAACATATAGCCGAATTGCAACGGGACACGCGTGCCTCGCTGGATGATCAGAGTGGACTGAACGCCGCCCGCGCCCGCTTGGCTATTGCGCTCGCCAACGGCGGCAAGCTCTACGATGCCAACAACACCATCCAGCCCGTACTCGCGTTCTTTCAACTGCCTGCGGTGCAAAAGAGCGACGGTGTGATACTCAAAGCTGAAAAAGCAAAAGTGCTTTATGCCGGCGCGCTCGCCAAACCGGAGAACAAAAAAGCCAAGTTGAGCGAAGCGCTGCAATTGATTGATGGCCTGCCGGCGGAAGTGAAAGCGTTGAAGTCGAACGTGAGGCTGCGGGCAGAGGTGGCGCGGGAAATGGCGAAACTGTAGAAACCCAGCGCTGGCGCGGCTTTCCAAGCATTTTTGGCTGGAAAGGTTCGCCAAATGGCCTGCTCCAGACTTGAAGTGCCGCGTGTTGAAATTGCCGCAGCGCCTCGCAAGGCGTGGGTGTCGCAAGATTGATCTACAGAAAATGATCCTTGCCGCCAGCTATCTGTACAATACAATTTTTATTTCTGTACATTTTTGCAAAAAAGGTCATCATGCCCAAGCCTAACGCACAATCTGCACGAGTTGCGCAATCTGAGGTCACCTTCACCGAGCTACGCAGCAACGCAAAAGCCTATTTCGATGCGGTGGCCGCAGGCCAGTCAGTCCGCGTGACCCGCAATGGCAAGCCGATTGCGGAGATTGTGCCCATCAAGGCCGAGATGCCCTCTTGGAAGCGTCCGGCAAAACCAATCGCGCTCGGCAAGCTGTCGTTGAGTCGAGAGATCACGCACGACCGCGACGAATCCGCATGAATTTGTTTCTGGATACGTCCGCATTTGCGAAGCGCTACGTCGCCGAGGCTGGCTCGGAAAAAGTGCTCTCACTCTGCGCCAATGCGGATCGCTTGAGCGTGAGCGCACTTTGCTTGCCAGAGTTCGTCTCTACCCTGTCGCGTTTGGCGCGGGAAGCGAAAATGAGTAAGGCCAATTATCGCTTGCTGAAGGGGCGCGCATTGGCCGATCTCGCGGAGGCGGATGTCGTGGCAATCGATGCCGCCGTCATCGCGCAAAGCGTATCGTTACTTGAGTCTTATCCGTTGCGCACGCTAGACGCACTGCATGTCGCGTCCGCTCTCGCGATTGACGTAACAACGGGCGCAACCAAGTTTGTCTCTGCTGATCAGCGGCAACTCAGCGCCGCACGACAGGCGGGGCTTAATGTGGTTAGCGTCGTATGACCCAAGCCATTTTCCTCTCCTACGCCTCACAAGACGCTGATGCTGCGCGGCGCATTTGCGATGCGTTGCGTACGCAAGGCTTGGAAGTATGGTTTGACCAATCCGAATTGCGCGGCGGTGACGCGTGGGATGCCTCGATTCGCAAACAGATCAAGGACTGCGTGCTGTTCGTGCCGATCATCTCGGCGAACACCAATGCGCGTGAAGAAGGTTATTTCCGTCTCGAATGGAAGCTCGCGGTGGATCGTTCGCACCTGATGGCGGACAACAAGGCGTTCTTCGTGCCAGTGCTGATCGGTGACGTGAACGAACCTACCGCACTGGTGCCAGATGCGTTTCGGGCACGGCAATGGTCGCGGCTTAACGATGAAAGCGCGTTTGCTGCATTTGCAGGCCGAATAAGCAAACTCCTTGCTGGAAGCGGTGTTTCAGCCACAAATTCTCAGAACGCCGCGCCAGGTGGCGAGTTTGGCAATACGACTACGCCCCAA
>JANYBL010000047.1 GCA_025360815.1 Burkholderiales bacterium | reverse complement strand
GGCGGCGGCTGCGGTTGCAAAATTGCGCCAGCGATTTTGCAGCAGATCATTTCCAAATCGGGCAATCCGTTGATCCCAAAGGAATTGCTGGTCGGCATTGAAACCTCTGACGATGCTGCCGTTTATCAAATCAACGAAACCCAGGCAATTGTTGCTACAACAGATTTTTTTATGCCGATTGTTGACGACCCTTACGATTTCGGTCGCATTGCCGCCACCAATGCCATCTCGGATGTGTATGCGATGGGCGGCACGCCGCTATTTGCCTTGGCCCTCGTCGGCATGCCGATCAACACGCTGCCACTCGATCAAATCAAACTGATTCTTGACGGCGGCGAATCGATTTGCCGCGAAGCAGGTATCCCGATTGCGGGTGGCCACACCATTGATTCCGTCGAAGCAATTTACGGCCTGGTCGCGATTGGGATCGTGAATCCTAAAAATTTAAAACGGAACGCGGGCGCCAAACCAGGCGATAAATTGATTCTGAGTAAACCCATCGGCGTCGGCATCTTGTCGGCTGCGTTGAAGAAAGAAAAACTCAGTGCCGAAGGCTACGCTGCAATGATCGCATCGACCACCAAGCTCAACAAACCCGGCATCAAACTCGGCAACCTCCCAGGCGTACGCGCACTCACCGACGTGACCGGCTTTGCGTTGCTTGGCCATTTATTGGAGCTTTGTCGCGGCTCGAAAACCGGCGCGACGATTGATTTCGATGCGCTACCGCTAATTCCCAATGTACTGCAAATGGCGCGTGACGGCTTCGTCACCGGCGCATCAGGCCGCAATTGGGATGGCTACGGACAGGACGTATCCTTTGGCGAAAAATTTAGCAAAGAGCATCGCGATTTGCTAACCGATCCGCAAACATCCGGCGGCCTGTTAGTGGCCTGTGATCCGTCCGTCGTCGATGAAGTGTTGGCGATTTTTAGAGCCGATGGTTTTGATCATGCGGCCGTGATTGGCGAGGTTACGGAGGGTGCTGCGCGGGTTCTTGTCCGCTAGAATCGATGTTAAACCCTAGTATTGATGGCGCTTTCACGCCATTTATGGCCTAAACGGCCTGCCAGTACTGGAGTTTTATATTTTAAATGGGCAGCATTGGCTGAGGTTAACGGACGCACGGTGGACGAACAAAAGGAACCCTGGTGAAACCCAACGAACACACGAAACCTGCCCCGCATTATCGCACCCCAATCGAAAGCCGCTTCACCAGTGTTCGTAACTCGACGTTACGCCTGATCGCTAACTTAAGCGCTGAAGACTGTAGCCTGCAATCAATGCCCGATGCCAGCCCAGTCAAATGGCATCTCGCTCACACAAGTTGGTTTTTCGAAACCTTCATTTTGGAAAAATTTGAGCCGGATTTCAAACCGTTTGATCCGTCCTTCAAGGTTTTATTTAATTCGTATTACAACGGCGTTGGCGACAAGCACCCGCGCGCTGAACGTGGCCTAATTTCTCGCCCAGATTTGCAAAGCGTGTTGGCCTATCGCCGCAATATTACCGAGCGCATGATGGTATTGTTGGCGGCAAATGCGAACAGCGCAAACGATACTGAATTTTTAAAGCTCGCTTGGCTTGGTTGTAATCATGAAGAGCAGCATCAAGAATTGATCCTCACCGATCTCAAACATTTGCTCTCGAAAAATCCGCTCAAACCGCCCTACCAAAGTCGCTGGCCGTTGACCCCGGTTGAATCACGAAACAAACGCTGGCATCGCTTTGACGGCGGGCTTATTGAAGTTGGCTTTGAGGGCGAGGGCTTTCGATTCGACAATGAAAGCCCGCGTCATAAAACTTACTTGATGCCATTCGAGCTTGCTTCGCACCCCGTCACGCACGGTGATTTCGCAGCCTTCATTGCCGACGGCGGCTACCAGCGCGCCGAGCTGTGGTTATCGCTAGGCTGGGATTGGGTTAATACAAACCGAATTGAAGCGCCGCTGTATTGGGAAAAACGTGGGGGTGAAAGCAAAAACCAACGCGATGGAAAATGGTTCACATTCACACTACACGGCATGATGGAGATCGATGACCATACGCCAATTTGCCACATCAGTTTTTTTGAAGCCGATGCCTATGCGCGCTGGAAAAATGCACGGCTGCCGTCGGAAGCCGAATGGGAACATGCTGCCGCGTTCGCCCTGTCGGGCAATCACCAAACCAAGCAAGAGGCAAATTTTACACAATCGCTACAAGCCGGCAATTTTTTAGAGACCAACGCGCTCCATCCGCTGGCGCTGCGCGAGGAAACATCGCAGGATCACCCACAGCAATTGTTCGGCGATGTGTGGGAGTGGACGTGCAGTGCCTACTTGGGCTATCCAGGCTATGCGCCGGAAGCGGGCGCCGTCGGCGAATACAACGGCAAATTTATGTGCAACCAGTTTGTGTTGCGTGGTGGCTCGTGTGCCACGCCCAAGCAGCACATTCGCGCGAGTTATCGCAACTTTTTCCCGCCAGATGCGCGGTGGCAATTTAGTGGATTCCGGTTGGCTCGGAATGTCACCTAGCGGTTTTAAACCGCGTAAAAAACCCAAAACGCTTTTGCCTCATTTGTCCAAACAGTTACGTCGGCAAACCCAGCTTGGCGCAGCATGGCGCTAAATTCTGCCTCGCTGTATTTATAAGAATTTTCCGAATGAATCCGCTCGCCCTGTTCGTAACGGCGCACCATGCCGTCAATGTCCACATCTTGCGATTCAGTCGCTTCTAAATGCATTTCGATGCGGCCGTGCACCTCGTTGTATTGGCCGATATGCCGCCACTTCTTCTCGTCAAAATTAGACCCAATGACACGGTTAATATGCCGCAGCGCATTCAAATTAAACGCCGAAGTAACACCGAGCGCATCGTCGTAAGCCGCATCCAGCCTGGCTTTTGACTTCTTGGCATCAACGCCAATGAGCAAACCGCCCGTCGCGTATCGGCGCATTTGGCTTAAAAAATCGACCGCACGATCCGGCGTGAAATTGCCGATGCTGGAACCGGGATAAAACAACAGGCTGCGTCCCGCCAAGAGCTCCGGGGGAATGTCGAGCTTCTTGGAAAAATCCGTCGCCAGCCCGAGCATCTCGGTGCCCGGAAATTCAGGTGCCATTTTGGTCAGCGCCGTGTCGAGCGATGGTGCGGCGATATCGATTGCGAGATAGCGCTTGGGCTCGATATAAGGCAACCAACTCAATGCTTTACAGCAATCGCCCGCACCGACATCGACGAACGTATCCACCTGCCCCATTGCGGCCGCAATTTCGGCACGGTTGGCCTGAAAAATCGCCCGCTCTGTTCGCGTCGGATAGTACTCATCCAACTGGCAAATTGCGCCGTATAAGGCACAACCGAGTTCGTCGTAAAAATATTTCGGCTCGATGGTGGCTGGGGTGGCGCGCAGGTCACGAATGAGCTGGTTGATCTCGGCGGCCTCATCGATACGGAGGCGATCAACAATACGGTAGGCGGGCTCTGCCATCATGGTTTGGATTCAGTGTGCAATTGAATTGAAGTAACGAGAGTGTAGCGCTAAAATTCAATTTACAATAGACGACATGTTGATGTTAGTTTCCGTTTTTTGTTCGCTAATTTTTTTGCTTCTTGCCTTGTTTTGTTTCTTTGTTTTAACTTTATCAACACTTATTTGATTTTACTTTCCCGGAGTTTGCCATGTTGATCCCCACTCATTCGCGCACCCTCAGAACACTATTCGCGACCTTTGCAGCTTACCTCGCGTTTGGTGCACAAGCCGAAACTGTTTTAAAAGTCTCCGCTATACCTGATGAAAATCCGACCGAATTGCAGCGCAAATTCGCGCCACTTGGCAAATACCTAGAAAGTAAAATCGGCATGAAAGTGGAGTTCACGCCGGTGTCAGATTATGCGGCGACCGTCGAGGGCTTGGCGGCAAAGAAAATCGATATGGTTTGGTATGGCGGATTCACGTTTGTACAGGCGTACCTCAAAACAAACAAAACAGCAGTGCCCATTGTGCAGCGCGAAGAAGATGAAAAATTCCGCTCGGTGTTCATCACGCAAACTGATTCGTCGATTAAAAGCCTGGCAGATTTGAAAGACAAAACATTCACCTTTGGCGCCCCATCATCAACATCCGGCCACCTCATGCCCCGCTCGTTTTTGTTGAAGGCGGGATTGGATCCTGATAAAACATTCAAACGCGTTGCTTTCTCTGGTGCGCATGATGCAACGGCACTGCAAGTGGCTGGCGGCAAAGTAGATGCTGGCGCAATGAATATTTCGGTTTATGAAAAAATGATTGCCGAGAAAAAGCTCGACGAAAAGCAAGTTCGCGTGTTCTACACCACCCCGCCCTACTACGATTACAACTGGACTGTGCGCGGCGATTTGGATCCGGCCTTAATCAAAAAATTGACGGATGCGTTCTTAGCGCTCGATGCTAAAAACCCAAGCGACGCTGAAATTCTAAAACTGCAGCGGACAACAAAGTTCATCCCCAGCAAAGCGGAAAATTACAAAGGTATCGAAGAAGCGGCAATTTCTGCGGGCTTGTTGAAGTAATTCAATACTATTTTTGCCAATACAAATCGGGGCGGTGGCTGGAGAGTATTTCTCCCGGCTGCCATCATGGCTTTTGTTGGCAAAACCTATTTCAATGTTGCCTGATTAGTAAAATTGCCGCATAACAAGACAACAAGATGAAGATTTCGCTCGCGAATATTGATGTTGAGTTGGGACGGCGCAGCGAAAAGCGGGTCATCTTGAACGATGTGTCGCTTAACCTCGCCGCCGGAGAACAGATCGCGATCATTGGCCCTTCGGGCGCTGGCAAAACGACGCTACTCCACACGCTGGCCTGCGCGATAGCGCCCTCGCGCGGGATGTTACTAATCGACAGTACATCGCCCTGGAAATTATCAAAAGCCAGCTTGCACCGGCTACGTGGGAATATTTTTCTGGCGCCACAAGCGCCGCCGCTGCCGCCGAGGCAACGCGTGGTGCATGCTGTTCTGGCCGGGCGTCTGGCGAAAACGAGCACATTGGCCGCACTTGCGTCTCTCTACAAACCCGGCGACGCTGCGGCGGCAGTCGCGTTTGCGGCCCTTGCGAAATTTAGGGTCGAAGACAAGCTCTGGCATCGCTGTGATCGACTATCGGGCGGCGAACGACAACGTGTTGGTTTGGCCCGAATGCTCGCCTCTGACACACCCTTGATTTTGCTCGATGAGCCGGTCTCGGCGCTGGACCCCGCACTGGGACTTTCCGCGCTCAAAACGATTCAAGATGAAGCCACCGCCCGCCAAGCAACACTTGTGGTGAGCCTGCACGATGTGCAGCTGGCACGCCAACGCTTTAGCCGCTTAGTTGGCCTTAAAGCGGGGCGAATTCATTTTGACTTGCCCGCCAGCGCCGTTGATGAATCGACCCTTGCCGATCTTTACGGCGCAGAGTTTGAAGCAGCATCCGGCACAGCACAATCGCGCGTTGCTGAGATTGCGGACGATGAAATAGCAAGTGCGACGGCGATGGCTATTGCCGAAGCGCCACCCGTTGCACGCTGTTTTTAGCATAGCTGAATGACGTTGCAATCCAGTCCTGCCCACACGCCGCACACCAATGCTGCATCGGCCACCCGGGATCCGGCGTGGCATGAACGGTTGACGTCTAGTTGGGTTTTCTTCGTTTTAATCGCTGGCTGTGCCTTCATCACGGAATTCAAACCTTGGGTGTTTTTTGATCGCGCGAGCCTTCGTTCATCCGGGCAATTTTTGGCGTCGTTTTATCCGCCCGCGCATGATGCCGAATTTTTATCCTTGCTGTTGACATCCGCATGGCAAACGATATCGGTGGCAACGGCAGGCGTCACGCTTGCGCTGGTGGCGGCAGCGCCGTTAGCCTTGATCGCCACGCGCACCCTGTCGATTTCTCGTATCGGTAACCGGTCAAGCGTCAAGCGGCTATCCGCCAGTATGTTGTTCATCCCTACGGTCATTCGGAGTCTCGTTCGGCTGATCCTAATCTTGCTACGCAGCATTCCTGAGCTGGTATGGGGGCTGCTCTTCGTCCGCGCCATCGGCTTGGGCGATACGGCGGGTGTGTTGGCTATCGCCCTGACTTACACGGGCATGATGGGCAAAGTTTTTTTAGAAATCATCGAATCTCAAGATGCGCGTCCAACCCAAGCGCTACTGACCAACGGCGCGTCACGCGGCCAAGCATTTTTATATGCAACTCTCCCCAGCTGTTTACCGGAATTGGTTTCGTACACCGTCTTTCGCTGGGAATGTGCGATTCGCTCATCGGTGATCCTCGGCTTTGTCGGCGCGGGCGGTCTGGGCCAACAGATGGATTTATCGATGAAAATGATGGACGGTGGGCAGGCTGTGATGCTGTTGGCCGCATTTGTGGTGTTGGTTTGGGTGGCCGATATGGTCAGTAAAAAACTACGGAAATGGCTTGCTTAGCATGAATGCGCCCAACCAATCCGCAGGCACACCTACGCCAACAGCTATGCCAACAGCAACGCTAACCACAGCGCTAACCACTGCCCCAACAGCTGCGTCCACCGCCATCCCATCGCCGCCAGCGACACACGGTCGCTGGGTGATGCTGGCGATCGCGGCGTTGGTCGCGGCATCGTTTGCCACGCTGCGCGGTGATTGGAGCGGGCTATTTTCGCTGGAGTCGCTCGCCAAGATGGCGGCATTGTGCCGCGATTTTTTTCCGCTCGAAACAAGCCCGGCGTTTCTCAAACAAATTGCATGGGCAACGCTCGAAACCATCGCGATGTCGCTGCTCGGCACGTTGCTGGCATTGCTACTCGCACTCATCATAGCGGTCCCGGCAGCGGGGTTGAACGGCAGCGCAATGCGCGGTGTGGCGCGGGCATTGCTCAATGTTTGTCGCGCCGTTCCGGAGTTGGTGTGGGCCAGTATTCTCGTCATCGCCGCTGGCTTGGGGCCGTTCCCAGGCACGCTGGCGCTCGCCTTCCACACGACTGGCGTCCTGGGACGTCTGATCGCCGATGCCTTTGAGAACGCACCCGCCGAGCCGTTTGAGGCACTGCGGCGCAACGGCGTCGGTCCGGTTTCCGCTTTTGCATACGGCACGCTACCGGTTGTGCTTCCACAAATCACCAGCTACACGCTCTATCGCTGGGAAAACAATATCCGCGCAGCAGCCGTGCTCGGCGTGATTGGCGCAGGTGGATTGGGGCAGATGCTCTACTACCGTTTGAGCCTCTTGCAATATCATGACACCGGCACCGTGCTGGTCGCGATGATTTTATTGGTGGTGCTGGTGGATGCGTTTTCGCATTGGGTACGGGGACGATTGGCTGACTGACCAGTGCGGGTTGAAAATGACGTTTTGTTATCGCTTATACGTCTTCAAAATATCGGTGCTCAACCCAATGCAACACAATATTGGCCAGCAACAATACAGCGGCGGCAATGGCTGCCAACAGCGGAAAATTTAAACCCGCCAAGATGCCAACGGCGGCCGTGCACCATATCGTTGCAGCCGTGTTGAGCCCCCGCACTGTCGGCCCCTCATGCCAAATCACCCCGGCACACATGAAACCCACACCTGTCACGACCTGCCCGGCGACTCGGGTGAGATCGGCGTTCTGGGTATTCAATAGGCTCACCAACACATATGCTGCCGAGCCCAAGCAAACGAGCGCATTGGTATGCAGCCCAGCGGGATGCTTGCGCATTTGCCGCTCCAAGCCGATGATTGTTCCGAGCAACAACGCCAAGAGCAAATTAATAACCGACTGGGCCACGATTGGCGTTAACATTAAATTTATCTCCGTTCCAATATTGATATTTTATTGAAATCAAGTCTGAAAAAGCCATACCTTATTAAATCTTTGTTTTGCTAAACCTACCCAACGGCACGAGATCACATCAATGAACCCGAGTACTAAAGCCATTCTAGACTACAACGCAGGGCGCGCCCCATTGCGGCTCCAGCGGAAGCTGACCATGCTGTGCAATGATCCGTTTGCTTTCTTTCGCGGCACAGCGCCACTTTTTTATGCGAGCTTGAAACTTTCGGACACGCTACTAAACGCACCATCGGTGCTAGCTTGCGGTGATTTGCACCTTGAGAATTTCGGCAGCTATAAAGGCGAGAACCGGCTGGTCTATTTTGACCTTAATGATTTCGATGAGGCCTGTATCGCCCCGCTGACGTTTGAGTTGGTCCGTTTCGTATCGAGCATTTTTATTGCTGCCAAAAGCCTCAAAATTAGCGGCCGTGAAGCCCGCGAACTGGCCGCCCTGTTTATCGCTACCTACGCAACTACCATCCAATCTACCAAGCCGCGCTGGATTGAGCGTGCAACCGCGACCGGGGCAATCAAAACATTGCTACAGCGCGTCAAAACTCACCATCGCCCCGCATTAATTGCGCAGCGGACGGTCAAAAAAAATAAGAAGACGGTGTTGTTAATTGACGGCATGCGCACCCTGGCCGCAAGCCCGGCTGATCGCAAACGCGCAGCTGCAATCCTCGCCGCCTATGCCAAAACCGGTTTCGCGGCGCACAAAAAACTGGGTCATTTTGAAGCCATCGATATTGCCAACCGCATTGCGGGAAACGGCAGCCTGGGGCTTGAGCGCTATGTGGCCCTAGTACGCGGCGATGGCACCAGCCAGGGACGCTATTTGGTTGATATTAAAATGGCGAATCCGTCAGCGCTTTCGAGTTCGCTTGCAAACCACCTAGCTAAGTCATCCATCCAACAACCCGCATGGGAAAGTGAAGCCTTGCGCATTGTTTCTGCACAACGCGTTGCACAGGCGATATCCCCGGCACTGCTCGGCGCGGTTAGCAGCGCAGATTTTGGTGCGCAGTCATACGTCATCAAAGAATTACAACCCACCGCCGACCGGCTAAATCTCGCGGCGCTTAGCACTGACCATCACAAACTGAGCGACGTCATTCGCACCATGGCAGAGCTAACCGCTTGGGCGCACCTGCGCGGAAGCGCACGTTTTGGCGCGGCCAACATGGACCAACTTGTCGACTACTCCAAAGAGGCCAATTGGAAAGTTGCGCTCCAGCAAGCCGCTATTGATGCTGCCAAAAACACCTACCAACAATGGCAAGATTTCGTGGCGGATGTTGATCATGGAGAATTATTAGGCAAACGGTGTGGGTTCATTTGGTGATGACAACTGTTTTGTTAACGCGTTAATGCGTGGGCTGATGATACTTGGTAACCGTCCGCCTAACCCTGTTGTATTGCAGCTTAAGAAGAATAGTCAGGCTACGTATCAAATTAATGGAGTCTGACCCTCATGGCACTCATTTCCCCTAGACACATCAACAGCTTGAGCGGCTAAAACGAAGACACATCTCCACACCACGAACGATTTTTGCTTAGACGCGAGTTTGCGGCTTGGCCGCGATTCTGGCAAGGCCTCTTATGCTGACGGCATCGCAATCCACCGTGACCGTGGCTATGACTTCAATGACGAAGCCTTCTTCAAGGCGCTGGGCGCGCGGATCGCCGAACTGCGCAAGGAACAGGGTTTAAGCCAGCAGGCGCTGGCCGACGAACTCGGCATTCCGCAGCAGACGCTCGCGCATTACGAAGTGGGACGCGCACGCATGCCGGTGTCGCTGTTGCCGGAACTGGCGAAGATTTTCGGCGTGGCCGTGGATGAACTCCTGGGGCTGGGCAACGACACCGGCAAACGCGGACGGACACCGAAGTTTCAGAAGCAGTTGGAGCGGATCGCGCTGCTGCCGCGGGCGCGGCAGCAGGTGGCGATGGATGTGCTCGACGGGGTGCTCGCGCAGCGCGCGCGGTAAGCGTCACTCGCCGCGCAACGCGGCGACAGCAGCAAAAAAACATCGCCCGCGATCAGCGGGCGTTGGGGTGGTCTTCTCTCTTTTAAATACAGCCTCCAGCGGAAATTATTTCGAGCCTGGAACTTTTAATCGCCGCTTCAAGCGGAAATTATTTCTAGCCTAGAACCTTTGCGCGTTCAGCCGGGGGACTTTTCTCTTTGTCTGGCAGACTTTGCACGCTCCATATTTTCATTCTCAACTTCCTCCTGAATTACTTTCACGCGAGCGTCATCCGATTTTTCCCACGTCGTCCATTCGCGACCATGCTGCAATATCGTCTTGTATGGGATTCCTGCTTTGGATAACTTGCCCCTGAACGACACTACGTCCACAGCTTCTTCGAATGAAGCTGCAAAACCTGAAAAGCGAGCCAGGATGATTTTCTTTGCGATTTCATCGACAGCCTTCTCGTCCTTCGCCGGGTACCAGACTCCGCCTGCGGCATCAATTCGATAGGTAATTTTTTGAGCCTTAAGTGCATCGACGAGCATCTCGCGTGCCACACCATCATCGTAAATCAAACGATTTTCGCCAGTCGCACCACAGGCTGTGCAGCCTAAAGCAAACAGCAAACTTGCAAGAAGTAGACTCTTCATTTTCATTCTCTTGATGAACATCATGGGCGTGGCCTTTTTCCATTACCCCATCTTGACGCAAAGTCCGGATCGGGCCCAAGGCCTACCCAAATCGGATCGCCTTCTTTGCGGTTGTTGAAGAAAACTTCTTGGTATTGATCTACCGCGTTCTCGCTCAGTTTTCTTCGGGAGGTTTCCTTGCCAGTGCACTCGTCAGTGCAAACCTCGAATTTCACTTTGAATAGCTGGTTGAGCTGAACGTCCTGGCAAATCGGAATCTTCTTTGCAATGCCCCAACCAGGCTTGATCGTGGTGAGGGCATCAATAATGGACCCAAGAACATCATTCGTTGGTCCCAAAGATTCGTAAGCAACAATCTTTTCGGCACGGGCAATCTGGCGTCATTGGTCTTCAATGATTTTTTTACAAATCTCTAACCAACCGAGGGGATCAATTGAAGACAAAGGATGTCCACCGACGTAAGCGTACGTATTGATGCCATCACGCAAGCCGATCGGGTCCGATTGGATGTACCTCCCCGTCGCTGGATCATAGTCGCGGAAGTAGTTGTAATGCGTCCCCGTCTCTTGGTCGTAATACTGCCCCGGGAACCGGTTGTTGTACTTGAAGTTCGTTCCCGTATTCGCCGGGTCTTCATTTGGCAGGTTCGCGCCAAACGGATCATCGTTCCGCCATTCCCACACCTTCTTATTCGCGGCGTCACTCGTGGTAATCGCTCTTGGCGTGCCCAAATGATCGGCATGGATGTAGTAGACCTTGGCGGGTACGGTGATGGTGATGGTCGCCGTTACTTGCGGTGCTGCTGTGTAGTTGGCGTTTCCGGCTTGGTCGGCGGTGATGGTGCAGGTGCCTGCCAAATCAAAGGGGTCAGCGACATATTTTTTCGGCGTTGGCAGAATATTCAACACCAACCCCTTTGATTTGAGATCCAAGGCACCACCGACAAATAGTTTCACAGCACCAGCCTACCTTGGCCCGGCAAGACGTCTGCTGCATTCTCGTCCAGCCGAGGCCGACCGCGCGGTCGCGCCTCCCGCCGCTCGCCCAACTTCTTTTCAATTTGCGTATGGAATCGGTTGCTGCCGATGGGCTGGTTCTGGTTCAGCGCGAGACGGATGTCGTCAATCGCATCGGTATCGAGTTCGGTGCGAAACAACACGCGATACCCCGCCTGCCGCGGTTTATCGCTAGAGGCCATGGCGGTGTAGAGCGGATGCGGCGTGATGCGGGGGTCTGCCTGCCCCAGCGCATTGTGTCGATAGTTGCTCCAGCGATAGTGTGCCGGGTCATCCACCATCGCCGCGCGAACGGGGTTCAACTCGATATAGCGCTGGCAGGTCAGCAGGTAGCTATCGGCATGCACCACAGATGACTTGTAGCGGCTATCCCAGAGTGTGCCGGTGCGGCCGTAGGTGCGATTGATGTACTGCACGTACCGCCGCCCAATGGACATGATTAGGCGGGGAACGAGGTCAGCCTTCTTTGGTGTCAGCAAGAGGTGAACATGGTTCGTCATGAGCACGTAGGCGTGTAGCTTGCAATTGTGGTTATCGAGGGCTTCTTCTAACCAGTGCAAGTAAGTTTGGTAGTCCTCAACGCCAAAGAAACATGCTTCGCGGTTATGGCC
>JANYBL010000044.1 GCA_025360815.1 Burkholderiales bacterium | reverse complement strand
GCCCGTGTAGCCGAACATATTGCGTACGGCGGTGACGAGCTTGGCATCGGTGAGCCACGTGTTGGCAATAAACTCTGCGCGCAGCGGATCGCCCGGCATGATGACAGTATCGGCGAAATCACCGGGAGCAGCGCTGATGTGCGGGGTGGCCATAGTTTTTGTATTTGAAAAATTAGGTAGGCGTGCTGGGTTGATGTCGCAGGGAGGATGCCGAGTTCTATGCTAAGTGAGGTACTAAGTGAGGTAATAAGTGAGGTACTAAGTGAGGTACTAAGTTAGGTGCTTCGTTAGATGCTAGGAGCGGTGCTAGATGGACGCGCTACGCAAAAATATAAAGTGCGAAGCAGAACTTTACCAAACGCGCATCGTGGCAATATTTTGCGGGAATATAAGGCCGCCTGTGTGCAACACGGATGGTGCAGCGCGGTATTGATAATGATCTTCCTCTGTCATAATGTTGCTCACTATCGTTACGTTAATCCAACGCAACGTATTTTAGCGAACAACTTGAGTCAAAAACTCAATACGTTTTATTTATAACTACATTTGGGGAAAGCATGGCCATTCAAAGTTTGAGCGAAGCGCAAATCAGCACTTGGACACGACAGCAAAAAGATGAATGGTGGTTCAACAATGTTTTTCGCGGTGACATGGCGCAGCTCACGGTCCGGTCGGGCATCACCGGCTTTTTATTAGGCGGGGTGTTATCAGCAACCGCGCTCTATGTTATTGGCAAAACAGGCATCACCATTGGCGTGAATTTAACGGCCGTGATTTTATCTTTTGCGATTTTTCGTGCCATGAATAAAGCCGGCATGGCATCAGACTTTACGATTCTCGAAAACAATTGTACCCAGTCGATCGCTTCCGCCGCAGGCTATATGGTGTCAGCACTCGGATCGAGCCTCGCCGCCTACATGATCGTGACCGGAAAAATTATTCCGTGGTGGCACATGATGATCTGGATGGGCGTCTGCTCGATCCTGGGCGTGCTGGTGGCTTTCCCCATGAAGCGGCGCTTCATTAATGAGGATCAGCTACCGTTCCCAGAAGGCCGTGCGTGCGGCGTAGTGCTCGACTCGCTTTATACTGGCAGCGCTGAAACTGGCGTGTTCAAAGCTAAGTTATTGGTCTATACCGCCGTCCTTACCGGTATCTACCAAATGGTTGTTAGCGACGGCTGGATGAGGCTCTTTCAAATCAAAATTTTCATGATGGATAAATGGGCAGGCCTCAAAGAGGCGTGGAATTTGAACGAGACCCTCGATGCCTACTACTACGAGGCTGCGGGGCGTTTAAGCCTTTGGATACCTCATATTCTGGGAACCGATATTCGCCAGCTGGGACTGCGTTTGACGTTGGATTTCTCGATGATCGGCGTGGGCGGTTTGATGGGGATTCGCGTTGCATCAAGCGTGATGCTGGGTGCGGTGATTAATTTCGTGTTCCTCGCGCCGTGGATGATTCAAACCGGCGATATTGCCCCCCGCATCTTACCAAGCGGCGCGGTGGTCGCGCTCACCCGGGCTGAAATTGTTAACCAATGGTCGCTCTGGTGGGGTGTTGCGATGATGGTGGCAGGTGCGCTAGTCGGTCTGTTTGCAAAGCCGGAAATTTTTACAAATGCATTTAAATCCGTTTTTGGCAAAAAGCAAGCGGTGCCGGTAGGCAATGATTTACTGAAGGATATCGAAGTGCCGCTGTGGATATCGTATGTGGGCATTCCGATTTTTAGCGTGCTGGGCGCAACCGTCACGCACTATTTCTTCGATGTGCCGTGGCTGCTCTCGTTTATCTCACTGCCGCTGATTTTTATCTTGACCATCATTTGCGCGAATTCGATGGCTCTCACCTCTTGGATGCCGACTGGCGCGCTGTCTAAAATCACGCAGTTCACCATGGGTGCGGTCGACCGGGTGAACCCCGCCAGCAACCTAATTCCAGCGGCAATGACGGCTGAAATTGCCTCGAACGCCTCGAGCCTGTTATCCGATATCAAGCCCGGTTATATGCTCGGTGGTAAACCGCGCCATCAAGCGATTGGCCACTGCATTGGTATCGTTGCCGGCGCGCTGGCAGCGGTTCCGTTATTCTTTTTACTGTTTTTACCGCCCGATGCGAACGGAGTGCGTTCGGCCTCGACGATCGTGACAGAACAATTTGCAATGCCGGCGGCGGTGCAATGGAAAGGCGTTGCTGAAATTATCGCGAAAGGTGTATCGAGCCTACCAACCTCCGCCATCATTGCCATGATTGTTGCGGCACTTTCGGCCGCTGCCATCGAGATCGCCCGGATCGTTACCAAAGGCCGCTTCCCGTTGTCCGCAGTATCGATTGGCTTGGGTGTAGTGTTACCACCAGCGGCAACGTTTATGATGTGGCTTGGCGCATTACTTTTTTGGTGGATGGGTCGGAAACACAAAGCGGCCGGCACGAAAGGCCATCAATTCTGGGTCGAAGGCTGCGAGCCGATTTGCGCGGGTTTGATTTCTGGCGCTGCATTGATTGGCATTGGCAATGCAATTTTGAATGTGTTGATTTGACTTTCTGTGATTGATTTTCAAATCATTTTTCATCGTCAAAATGATCGCAATACAAACAACATGAATATCGACGACGTCAATATCCAAGCCATGCGTTCTTCTGCGGCTGTTGCGCAATACGCATGGCAAGACACGCTAACGCTGCCGGAACGGGCGAGCTTGGATCAGGTGGCCGAGCGCGCGCGGGGCAAGCCGATCTTGGATATCGGTGTTGGTGGTGGCCGCACCGTCAATGCGCTACGTGCGGTGAGTGCCGATTATTGGGGCATTGATTACAGTCCCGAAATGCTGGCTGTTTGCACCAAGCGATTTCCGGGTGTCCGCTTCACCCAAGCGGATGCGCGTTACCTTACCGCCATCGAAGATAGCTCGATTTTTTTGGTGATGTTTAGTTGCAACGGTATCGGGATGGTAAATCATGCTGATCGTTTGCAAATTCTGCGCGAGGTTTATCGCATCCTTGCGCCAGGCGGCGTGTTTTTGTTTTCAACCCATAATCAAAATTGTCCGGATCATACGACCGGTTTTCAATTTCCTGAATTTAAATTTTCATTCAATCCAGCCCGTTTGGCGGTGCGTACCGCAAGGCTTGTGCGCGACACCGCGCTACGCGTTCGCAATCGTCGCCGGTTTGGCAAGCTTGAGATGCGCGGATCAGACTACTCAATGATTAACGATGTTTGCCACGACTATGGCGTCATGCTCTATTACATCAGTTTGGCCAATCAACGCCGCCAACTCGAGGCGGCTGGTTTCCAAGCGAATGCCGACGCTTATGATGGTCACGGCCAACTGATTACCGCCGACGGCACCAACCACACCGAGAGTTCCATCGCTTTCGTCGCTAAAAAAAGCATTTCCGTAAAATAGTGGATTGCGCCACGCTTAAATTGCAAAATAAAATCCGCTGGGGCATCATCGGCTGCGGCAATGTCACGGAGGTAAAGAGCGGCCCTGCGCTGCAAAAAGCAATCGGCTCCGAGCTAATCGCTGTCATGCGCCGCGACCGCGAATTGGCCCGCGATTACGCTACGCGTCATGGCGTTAAAAAGTGGTTTGATGATGCTGAAGCCCTGATTGCCGATCCCGAAGTCGATGCAGTCTATATTGCCACGCCACCGTCGTCGCATAAGCACTACACGCTGCTCGCGGCGGCGGCGGGGAAGCCTGTCTACGTCGAAAAGCCGATGGCCCGTAACCACGCTGAATGTTTGGACATGATTGCCGCATGCAGTACGGCAAACGTGCCGTTATTTGTCGCCTATTACCGTCGCATGTTGCCGCGCTTCATGAAAATAAAAGCGCTGATTGAGTCTGGGGCAATCGGCGATGTGCGGTTTGTGAGCACGATGCTGTATCGCCCATTGGCCGATATCGATCTGATGCAACACGATCCGTCACATGCTAGCCAGGCAGTGGACAATTGGCGCACCGATCCCGCTGAAGCCGGTGGAGGCTACTTTGTTGATCTCGCATCCCATATGATTAATTTTTTAGAATATGCGGTAGGGCCGATTACTGAGGTGGCCGGGTTCGCGGGCAATCAAGCCAAACGATACACGGCGGAAGATATCGTGAGTAGCAGTTTTCGTTTCAGCTCAAGTGTACAAGGCGTCGGTAATTGGTGTTTCGCTGCTTTTGAAAAAGCTGATCTCACTGAAATCATCGGCTCGAATGGCAAAATCAGCTACGCCAATTTTGATCAAAGCCCTATTGTCCTTACCACCAAAAACGGCAGCGAGAAATTTGCTATTAACAATCCGATGCACATCCAACAGCCGCTGATTCAAACAATTGTTGATGAGCTGTTGGGCTTAAATCAGGCCGCATGCCCCAGCCACGGCGAAAGCGCTGCGCAGACGTCTTGGGTGATGGGAAAGATGTTAGGACAGTATTATCAAACGAAGTGGTGACCGGTCAATATGCAGGTGCGCTGGGTCTTTACCGATTGCGAAGATGTTGAATGTATTCGCACCTGGCAACGACACACTACAACTAAGCAATAAAACCGCGTACCACAGCCACGCATTACAACTGCGCGTCCGCAACGGGTCCATCGTAGGTCACATAACCATCCTTTAAACGCACCAGCCGCTTTGCATACCGTGCAACATCCGGTTCATGGGTGACGATGAGGATGCTCATGCCTTGCTCTTCATTGAGGCGCGTGAACAGGTTCATGATCTCAACGCTGGTGGCGGTATCCAGGTTACCGGTTGGCTCGTCAGCCAAGATCAGCGCGGGCTCGCACACGAGTGCGCGCGAGATCGCGACGCGTTGCTGTTGGCCACCGGAAATTTGGTTGGGAAGGCGCTTGGTAAAGCTACCCAAGCCAGTTTGGGTGAGCTTTTCGGCCGCACGCTTACGGGCTTCGGACATCGAAACACCGGCGTAGAGCAAGGGCAGGGCGACGTTATCAACGAGCGGCATTCGTTTCAATAAATTAAACCCTTGAAACACAAAGCCGATGGTTTCGTTTCGGATTTTAGCGAGTTCATTGTCGTTGAGCGTGCCGACTTCTTTGCCGTTCAACACAAAGCTGCCCGAAGTTGGCGTATCCAAGCAGCCCAGAATATTCATGAGCGTCGATTTGCCGGAGCCCGATTGGCCCATGATGGCGACAAATTCACCGTGGTTGATGGCGATGTTGATGCCGTGCAAAACGGGCGTTTCAATATCAGCACTGAAGTAGCTTTTTTTGATGTCGGTGAGCGTCATCAACACCTTGGGCGCTGTTGACACATTTGCCGGTCTTTCATTCGCTGCAGGTATTGCATTCATGGCGTGAGCGCTTATTTCTTTGCGTTTTTATCAAGCAAATCACGGATCACCAGTTCGTCGCCGGGCTTGAGGTCCCCGGAGACCAATTCGGTGTGTTGATTGCTGGCCAGCCCGGTGCGGATTTGTACGGGCAGCAGTTCGTTCTTCTCGTTCAATTTATAAACAGTGCCGATGCCGCGCCTTCCACCTCCGCTGCTGCTGCCGGCCGTTTCGGTTTTTGCGGCATCTAATTTTGTTGCGTCAGGCTTGGTTTCAGACTTAATTCCCCCCGCAGCAGGTTTCTTTTTTTCATCTTTTTTATCGTCTTTCTTTTTGTCGTCTTTCTCGTCTTTGGGTGGTTTGAATCGCAATGCTGCGCTCGGAATCCGGATGACATCATCAAGCTGTGCCGCAACAAAGCTCACCTGCGCTGTCATGCCTGGTTTGAGTTCTGATTTTTCGTTCGTGACATCGACGACCACGTTGTAGGTGACCACGTTCTGGTTGATGGACGGGTTCAGGCGGACGAGGCGAATCGCGCCTTTAAAATCACGGTCCGGGTATGCATCGACGGTAAATTTGACCGGCATGCCTTGCTTCACCGAGCCGACATCGGCCTCGGCAACGGAGGTATCAATTTGCATCGCCTCCAAGCTCTGCGCGATTTGGAACAGCGTTGGCGTGTTAAAACTTGCCGCAACCGTCTGTCCGACATCGACCTTGCGATCAATCACGATACCGTTAATGGGCGAACGAATAATAGTGTAAGCAAGGTTTATTTTCTCGCGATCTAGTTGTGACTTCACCTGCGCAACTTGCGCTTTGGCGACATCAAGTTCCTTCAGATTTTGCTCAAGCGTTTGGGATGATATAAATCCCTTCGACACCAGCTCTTGGTTACGTTTCATCGTCGATTCGGCAAGACGCATGGTGGCCTCGGCGGAACGCATATTGGCTTCAATTTGCGCGACTGATGCTTTAATGAGCGCGGGGTCGAGCTCAAGTAAAATCTGTCCGGCTTTCACCGGTTGGTTGAAATCGGTGTAGAGCTTGGTCACGGTTGCCGAAACCTGCGTGCCGACGTTCACTACGGTGACCGGGTTCAACGTGCCGTTGGCTGTGATGCGCTGAATAATCGGGCCTTTATCGACGGTAACGGTGCGATAACGATCCGCCTGTGTCTCCGCCGCTTTTTTCTGAAAGTACATCATCGTTAATCCAATGCCGCCGATCAATATTAGCGGAATGAGAATCTTTGCGCGGAAGGTAAAGCGGAAAACTGATTTTAGAAAATTCATTTTTATCATTGAAAATTGAGAGAGTGGATTGGGCAGACTGAGGTTGAACGCTTATATTAAAAAATACGCGTTGAAAGCTTTGAATTGCGCTTGCCCTATTTTAGCGGGTGCGCACCTATTTTGGTGTTGTCGTTAATGCTGTCGCCGTTGGCGCTGCGGCTGAGGTGGTGATGGCAAGCGGTTTCAATGGCAGGCCGTTCGACATATACGCCAAATAATATTCAAGATTATTAAATTCATCCGAACCCACCGCAAATGGCTCGGCACCGCTGCGCAGCATGCAGCGCTGAAACTGGGCTTGCAAAGTACGAATGCTGCCGCCCGGTTGAATACGGGGCCATGTTACAGCCTGTCCCACGGCTGGGGCGAGGCCCGCGCGTTCGAACTGCTCGCCCGCTCTTAACACATGACAAGACGCGCAGGCAAAGTCCTTTTGACCGATTCGCTGCTGAAACCAGCGCCGACCAGCCTCGTAACGGTCTCGTGCGCCTTGCCCTGCAACACGCACCGCGAGCTTTTGGCCATCCGCCAAGCTTTTGCCATAGGCGGATAGCGGGCCGATGACGGCGGCGTTTGCGTAATCAATCGGTACCTCACCGTGTAGTTGCAGGCAGCGGTTGATTGCGAACTCAAAGGTGACGACTTGTTTGGTAGCGGTATCAAACTGCGGATAAGCTGCTGCGACGCGTTTGCCGCCGTTGGGAAAACAGTTCGCCAATGACTTGCCATCGACAAATTTACGATCCCAAAGTTTTTTGCCGATTGCCAAAATATCAGCCGAGTTGGTTGCGTTATCAGCATTGAGCGGTGTGGCCTGCACACCGGGCTCAAAAGCCCCGCCGCCGACAACCCAGTCGTTAGGATTGGTTCCAGGAATGCGCTTTTGCAGCACTTGGATTAAATAAAGGCGCTCTTGCTCAGGCGAAACGGGCGTGGTTGCCGATGGTGTTGATTGGGGCGTCGCAGCGTGACCAGAAATCTCTGCACTAGCAGTTGCGGCATCCGCCATATTGGCGGCCGTTATCGGTACGAGGATCATCGAAAATAAAATGACAACTCGGCACGAAAAATTGTTTGCGTCGTTAATCAGCGATGTGAGCGTACGGTTGTTACTCATGTTTGGTTAGTTTCATTCATTTTTATTTCAGACTGATGGAATTAACCCGAGACAATTTGAGGAGATGCCACGGCCGCCGAATCTGAATGTGAATTCGAAGCCGAACTCAACCGAAATCCCAATTTTTCATCGCGATCTTCATTCTTGTCACGCTTTTCACCGGGCAACATGACACGGTTCTTGAATTGCAATTTCAATTCGCGCAAACGGGATTCGGCACCCGATGATTCATAAAAATCACCATCTTTGGCTTTGACAGCGATCTCCAATTGTTCAATCGCGCCGCGCAAATTATCGCGCCGAAAGTAAGCCTCTGCAATCGCTCGATGCTGCGCAAGTTTTTTACCCTTGCGCTCATAAATTTTAGCGGCGAGCTCATATAATTTTGCATCATCTTGCGTGGTTTTGAGCTCTTCATTCGCCGCCGCAAGCGCTGCATCGAGCTTGCCCGATTCGTAGAGTGTGTTGATATAGCCATGGATCAGCGCACGCTGCGAGGGGAAGGTGCGCATCGCCGTTTTGTAGATACCGATGGCGTTATCCCACTTTCGTTGTCCTGCCTGTATTTGCGCGGCAAGGTTGGCCACCCATGGTTGTCGGTACGCGACTTCATCAGGTTTTATGCCGCTCGTCGGCAGTATGGCCGTGTTGCTGGAAGTTGTGGACGTCGGAATTGACGTGGCTGGACTAAAACCACCCACCGCGCCGACATCCCGCAGCATGCTGATCGTTTGTTCGGCGCCGACGAAATCACGTGCCTGATTTTGTGCATAAGCCAAGCCGTAAACATCAGCGCGGTTACGCAAAATTGTGCGCTCTGCAATCGCGTTCTTAAAATAGCTCACGGCTTCGCTACCGCCCAAACTCATGGCGCGGAGCTTGGCCATGGCAAATTTATATTCGATAGAATCTGGAACCGAGCGCTTGCCGTCTACGCCCATTTGCAGAACGCGATCTTGCATGTCGGCGATGCGCTCTGTTGTTAGCGGGTGGGTGCGCAGATAGCCCGGTGCTTTGCCTGTATCGTTGTGTCGGTTGGCGCGTAGCATGCGCTCAAAAAAACTCGGCATACCGGTTGGATCGAAACCGCCGCGCTGCATGACTTGCAAGCCTAACCGGTCTGCCTCGCGCTCGTAGTCGCGGGTGTAATTGAGCTGGCTCTGATAGGCCAGCGCCTGCGATGTCACAATCGCCGCCTCAACACCCTGGCTCGATGATTGGCTGCCGGATCGCGCTGCCAAGATGGCGGCCGCCAAGCCCAGCAGCGACATCGGCGCGTTCTTGCGCTGCTCGTCGGCGCCGCGTGATTGGTGGCGCTGCAACACGTGCGCGATCTCGTGACCGATCACACTTGCCAGTTCGGATTCATTGGTCGTCGTCAGGATCAAGCCGGTATGCACGCCGACGAAGCCACCCAGTAACGCGAAGGCGTTGATCGAATCATCATTGAGCATGAAAAACTCAAACTCACGCCGATTATCGTTGGTCGCACCAGGGCTGGCCGCGACCAATTTATTACCAAGCGCGTTAATGTAATCGACCAACTCTTCATCATCAATAAACGCATTATCGCCGCGAATTTCGATCATGATGCGCCGCCCAATCGCTCGTTCTTGCGGCGCGGATACAACAGCATCCGATGAATCGCCAAGCTCCGGCAGGCCCGCGGAACTCGCTGTCAAGCTGAAGGTGGTCAAACCAATCGCCAACAAACCCAAGGCACTAGCCCGCAACAAGCCTGCCATGAGGGCGCTGGGCTGGCTGGGTTTTGTCGTTAAGTGTGGTGAAGGCTGGCTGTTGCGGATGTGCATGAGGTCAGAAAATAAAATGCGGATGAATTGCGAAGTTTGGTTTTGGATAAACTGCCCGTTTAACTTTTACTTTATCGCTTAGGCTAACTTTAACGCACTAGTAGGGTTGGATGCCGGTAACCTTCAACAGTTCCATCTTTGCACCGGTTGCGGACAAGCAAATTCGATTGTACCAACGGAAGTGCACCATAAACCGCTTACAATTGTCCCGAACGATTGCTATTCACGACGTGAGCAACGAACAAAAAGATCGGTACCAATCATTGAGATCAGCGAGCGCCACAAAAATGTGCAACGGAAGTGCGCAATAAAAACGCCGCATAAGAAAGAGCATGTAACCATGAATCATTTTGACGAAAGCGGCCAGGCACATATGGTCGATGTCGGTGGAAAGCCTGAAACGCACCGCCTGGCGCGGGCCTCGGGGCATATTACAATGCAGCGGGCGACGTTCGACCTGATTAAAACCAGGGGCGCGAAGAAGGGTGATGTGCTCGGTATCGCCCGCATTGCCGCCATTCAAGGCACCAAACGTACCCCTGATCTGATCCCGCTGGCGCATCCACTTATCATCAATAGAGTCGTGGTCGAATTTGTGCTGCACGACGTGAATGCACAAATTGAATGTATCGTCGTCGTTGAAACGTTTGGTCGCACTGGCGTTGAGATGGAGGCTCTCACGGGGGTGAGCGCGGGGCTACTGACAATTTACGATATGGTCAAAGCCATGGATCGCGGCATGACAATCTCAGGCGTTCGCCTGCTGGAAAAGGCAGGCGGGAAGTCAGGGGATTTTAAAGCCGACGAGTAGCCACCCATAGATAATTTTGAGCGGCTTACAATCCTGCAAAGGTTTTGACAACACCCGCAACGCCACACGTTGCAATCACCGTCATTACGCCCGCCTTAAACCGAAAAAGTGCCAGCGCCGCAACCATCGTTAATAGCGCGGCAAACCACTCAAACCCCCCGCTGAATGGGGAGTTTGGGGCGGTTGCCGTGTTGGCTATTGTGTTCGATAGAGCACTTGCGTGCGGCCACCACACATGCCAAGCAAAGAACACCGCAAGGTTAACGATTACGCCAACCACGGCGGCGGTAATTGCCGTTAAAGGCGCGGTGAATTTGAGTTGCCCGTGGGTGGTTTCGATCAACGGCCCGCCGATTAAAATGAACAAAAACGACGGTAAAAACGTAAAAAATGTCACTACACCGGCCGCGAGCGCGGCACCGCAAAATAGATAATCGGGTCCCAAAATTTGGTTGGTCCAGCCGCCGACAAAACCGACAAATGCCACCACCATAATCAGTGGGCCCGGTGTGGTTTCACCTAGCGCAAGCCCGTCAATCATTTGCTGCGCCGTGAGCCACTGGAAGCCTTCAACCGCGCCTTGATAGACATACGGCAGCACTGCATAAGCGCCGCCGAAAGTGAGCAAGGCCGCCTTTGTAAAAAACCATCCCATCTGCGTGAGCGTGCCGTTCCAGCCGAGCTGCACCATCAACACGCTCATTGCGGCGCACCAGAGGCCAAGCCCTACTGCCAACGTGAGTCCAAAACGTGACCAGCGAAACAGCGCGTGCGGCGGCGTTGGGGTGCGGTCATTAATGATCGCGTTGCCATCGCCATCGTTTTCTATCGCAGAATGACTGCTGCCGATTGAAAACTTTTTAGGCGCAAATTTGCCGCCAATGGCACCGAGCACGGCTGCCGATAAAATGATGATCGGAAAATAAATGTCAAATACAAAAATCGCCATAAATGCGGCGACAGCAATCGCCAACAGCCAACCGTTTTTAATCGTCCGCCCGCCAATCCGCCAAGCCGCGTGGAGCACGATAGCAGTCACGGCCGGCTTGATGCCGTAGAGTAGCCCTGCCACGACCGGGACGTTGCCAAACGCCAAATAAATCCATGAAAGTGCGATCAAAATAAACAGCGAGGGCAGCACGAACAGCGCCCCCGCCGCGATGCCGCCTTTCGTGCCATGCATGAGCCAGCCTATGTAGGTTGCCAGCTGCTGCGCTTCCGGCCCCGGCAACACCATGCAATAGTTCAACGCGTGCAAAAATCGGCTTTCTGAAATCCAGCGCCGATCATCGACGAGCTCCCGATGCATGATGGCGATTTGCCCAGCAGGGCCACCAAAGCTGACGAAGCCGAGCTTGAACCAAAAGCGCAAGGCTGCGGCAAATGAAATACTGTGCTTTAAAACAACCGGGGTGGAGCTTGAGGATTCGTTCATGTTTTTTTAAACTTTTTGAACATATCGGCATTATGAATTTCCGCCTGCGCAGTCTTTAACCAAGCGTAAAGCGCATCGTAGATCACCATGCCATATTTCAACATTTCTTGGTCATCTTGATAAAGCGCGGATAGGCCAAGCGAAACCGCCAGCAAGCCTTGCGATTGTGGCGTCAACCCGGGGTGGCCGGTATCGGCGCCACGGACGATCTTGGCGAGACCATCTAGGGCAAGGTCGTGCAAATCAAAATCGGCGATCAGCGCGTCGAAGCTGCATAAATCCCCGCGCTCCCCGCGATGCGTAAACTGAACTTCAGGCACATCGTAGGCAATCGCATTGTTCATTTTAGAAAAACCCAGCACGTCGCCAGCGGGCAGATATACAAACTCAGCCAGCGGATCAATGAAGCGCCGAACCAACCAGGGACAGGCGATGCGATCAATCTTCGGGCGTTCGCGCGTCACCCAGACGCTGGGCGCATTGGCCAGCGAGGGGATGGTGGGTGACGATGACTTTTTACAGAGTGCGCCGCCTGCTTCACGCCAAGCCTCAATGCCGCCTGCCAAATAGGTTGCCTCAACACCGGCGTTGCAAAGCGCGGACGTAACGTTTTTGCTGATCTCGTGACCATGTACGCAATAGACAACTACTGGGCGGTGGCGTGGTACAAATTTAACCCAATCGGCAACCGAAAAGGGGTCGCGCCAAGTCGCGCCCGCGATGAGATGGGTATCGCCTGTGAATGCCTCTGCGCGCCGGACATCGATGAGGAATGGCTGCGCCGCGCTGCCTTGTTTGGCACGTAAAAAATCAACGGTATTGGGGGTGATAACGGTGTCCATGATGATCCTTGTGTGAAAGTAAAGTCACAACGCTTGGACGGGACACCGTCTTTCCGAAACAAAAGCTCTGGATCGGGGGCGTTAGACTTGAACCCCGAAGTCCGATAATACGCGCTTTTTCGTCTGCCTTGTGTTCTCCCCGGCATTGCAGCAACCATTCAAATAACCAGCCAACCGCCATAAGCGGTCAGCGCCCGACGCACTCAATCCTTGCATATTGGCGAACCGCCCGCATCTTCGTCTGGTATAGTTTCGCTCGATCAGGCGAAACACCCTTTACAAGGCAGCATCATGAACACACTGAATATCGATATCGAGCTGGACGTTAAAGGTCTCAATTGCCCGTTGCCGATTTTGCGCGCGAAAAAAGCGCTGTCAAATATGGAATCAGGGCAGGTCTTGAGGATCGTGGCAACTGATCCCGGCGCAGTGAAAGATTTCGCTGCGTTTTGCAAGCAGACCGGCAATCCGTTGCTGTCGTCTTCGGAGACGCCGGACGATTTTACGTTTGTTATTTCGAAACGTTAGTTTGTTGTCGTCGCTGCGCAGTATTGGTTGAGTCGCCGGAGTTGCATCGTTGCCTTGCTGTTATTGCGCGATCGCTACCGCCAATTTTTTGTCGCTTGATCAACTTGTCGTTCGTCCATTCAATGGATAGACCGGATCGTTATAGCCTGGCGTCGACGGATGCCCGGTTGCGACAAGTGAATCGACAAACGCCTCATCGTTCGCATCTATTTTCACCTCCAATGCGCCAAAATAATCCTGCCATTGCGCGAATGTCCGTGGTCCGGCAATGACCGAACTCACCGCATTATTGGCCAGCACCCAAGCCGTGGCGAAATGCGAAAGTGAAACTGGGACAGCACGCTCGGCACAATATTTTTTCAGTGTCTGCGCAATCACCAAAGACTCCTCCCGAAACTCGGTTTGTAGGATGCGTTTATCACCACGACCTGCCCGGGACGCCGCATCTGGAGCCGAGTTTGGCTGATATTTTCCGGTCAACACACCCCGCGCAATCGGGCTATAAGGCACTACGCCGATGCCATAGTGATGGCAGGCGGGCAGCACTTCATTTTCCGGTTGGCGGTTGAGCAAATTGTAGTAAGGCTGGCACACCACCGGTGCGGGCATGTTTAGTTGGCGCGCCAAGTTCACCATTCCTGCAATCCGCCAGCCGCGAAAATTTGATACGCCCCAGTAGCGGATTTTCCCTTCTCGCAATAGCTGATCAATACCGCGCAGCGGCTCTTCCAAGTCCATGTCGTTGTAATCGCGATGCAGGTAATAAACGTCAATAAAACTTGTGTTTAAGCGCTGTAAACTTGCCTCGCACTCCCGTGCCATCCAAGTGCGGGAGTAGTGCGATTCGTTTAATTTGTCGCTCATCTTGTTGCCAATCTTGGTCGCTAAAATCCAATCATCGCGATGCGGTTTTAAAAGCGTACCCACCATTGATTCTGATTTTCCCGTTGAATACACATCGGCGGTATCGATAAAATTCACACCATGCTCACGCGCGTGCGCGACAATGTTGGTGGCCTCGGCAAGGTCAGTGGTGTCGGCAAACATCATTGTTCCAAGGCAAAGTTTTGAAATCGTTAGAGCCGATTTGCCGAGATGTTGATATTGCATAATGGTAATTTTCTTTGTCGGTTGTATAGTCGGAATGCCCTAAGATGCCCGTGAATGGCGGGCTTCGAAGCCTATGCGTCGTTCAATAAATGACAGTTAGGGTAACGTATTGATCCCGCAAGAGCGTAACCCACGGCTGATTGCTGCGCAACGTGTTTCCCATTTTTAAGCGCAACTTGCCCACCGCCAAATTGTCCAACCGCATGTTGAGCGCGGTCGCGGTAGAATCATTATTGTTCGCAATTATCCAACCATGACTTACAAGGCGACGCTGTGCTAAACCCTAAAGACCACGTTAAACATGGACAACTCCTTGCCCTTAAGCAAACGCATATTGATGAAATTCAGCGGGTGCGGGATCAATTTAAGGCGGGCAAAGTAAGTGCGTCGTATCTTGCCGGTGTGGAACAACAGCTGGCGAGTAAAATTATTAAGCTCAATAAGCGGTTAGGTATCCGTTAGAACGCGTACGCTGCCAGCTGCCAGCTGCCGGCCGCCAGCTGCGAGATGCGAGCTGCGAACAAACCGTGTAGTACTAACAATCCAACAATAAAGTCTAATGAAAATCGTTTTTTGCGCGCCAGACAAAGATCCGCAACCTTGGCTAGATAGTTTTGCAGCGCATTTCGCGGCGTATGCCGCCGCGAATTCCGCCTCCAGTCATTCTGCCGCCGAACTGTGGTCATGGTGTCCCGGCGAGTCACCGGATGCTGCTCAAGTCCCCCGGTCCTGCCAGGCAGAATACGCCATCGTGTGGGCCCCGACAGCGGAATTCTTTGCATCGCAAACAAATCTAAAAGCCATTTTCGCTATTGGCGCCGGTGTAGATGGTGCGATGCGGTTGCCGAATTTGCCAGACGGTGTTCCTATCGTGCGCCTGAATGACGCCGGCATGGGCGTGCAAATGGCTGAGTATGTTTGCCACGCGCTGATTCGCCACACGCGGGAGTTTGATCGCTATGAAACGCAAGCCAAAAAAGTGATTTGGAACGTGCGCAAGCCCATTGATCGCGCCGCGTGGCCAGTCGGCATCATGGGCTTGGGCTCGATCGGCGCGCGAGTGGCTAAGTCAGTCGCGGCGTTCGACTACCCGACGTATGGCTGGTCTCGGTCCGAAAAGCAAATTGACGGTATCACGACCTTCGCGGGCGCGGACAGTCTAGGCCTATTTTTACAATCGGTTCGCGTGCTGGTATGCGTGCTACCACTTACGCCGGACACTGAAAATATTCTAAATTTCAAAACGCTTTCACAGCTTAAGCCCGGCGGTTATCTCATCAATGTCGCGCGCGGCAAGCATTTGGTGGAGTCTGATTTACTCAAACTGATTGACTCGGGTGCCATGGCAGGTGCGACTTTGGATGTATTCCAAACTGAGCCGCTGCCGGCCAATCATGTGCTCTGGCAGCACCCGAAAATTACCATCACGCCACACTGCTCGGCGATTACGTTACGAGAGCAGAGTGTGGCGCAGATTGTCGACAAGATTCACGCATTGCAAGCGGGACAGCGGGTTGATGGCGTGGTGAACCTAGGTAGTGGATATTAGCCCAAGAAATTAATTAAAAATAATCAAAGGAACGCATGATGAAATCCATTGCCAGTGTTGTTGCAGTCGCGTCAGTCGCCTTGGCGGGCGTATCCACAATCGTTTCCGGCAGCGTCAATGCAGCGGTTACCCTGCTGCATTGCGGCCGCCTGATTGATGTTCGCGGATTAGAAGTGTTGACTGAGCGAACGATTGTGGTTGATGATAAAAAAATCACACGCATTGATCGCGGCTATACCGCGGCCACCGCACTTGGTGCAAAAACGGTTGATTTAAAAACCCACACCTGTATGCCGGGCCTGATTGATCTGCATGTGCATTTGGCGTTCAGCACCACACCAGCGTCGACGGTCGAGAGTTTCACCTTCAATCCGCCGGACTACACAATCCGTGCCGTCGTGAATGCTGAGAAAACATTGATGGCGGGCTTCACCTCAGTGCGTGACTTGCTGAGTCCACCCGGTGTCGGTGTGGCGTTGCGTAACGCGATTAACCAAGGCCTGGTTAAAGGGCCGCGTATTCATGCCGCCGGTTCAGTAGGGAGTACGGGTGGTCACCTTGATCCCACCAACGGGTTGAGCGCCGCACTGGCCGCCAATGCGGCGGCAGTAGGGGTCGATCGCGGCATTGCCAACGGCGCCGACGAGGCACGTCGCGCTGTCCGGCAACGCTACAAAGAAGGCTTTGATCTGATTAAAATTGCGACAACTGGCGGTGTATTGTCGCTGGCTAAAAGTGGTGATGCACCATTGCTTGCTGACGAGGAATTAGCTGCCGTTGTGAGTACTGCCAAGGACTACGGCTTTCCGGTCGCCACTCACGCGCATGGTGCCGAGGGGATGAAGCGTGCGATTCGTGCAGGCGTGCAAACGATTGAGCATGGCACTTATTTGGATGATGAAGCGATCGCGTTGATGAAGCAAAAAGGGACATGGTTAGTGGCGACGATTTCTGCTGGAAAATTTGTAGCCGAAAAAGCAAAAATCGATGGCTTCTTCCCCGAAATCGTTCGCCCCAAAGCGCAGACTATTGGCCCGCTCATCCAAGCTACATTCAGCCGCGCGTATAAAGCTGGGGTAAAAATCGCCTTCGGCACGGACCAAGGTGTGGCGCCGCACGGCGAAAACGCCCGTGAGTTCGAATATATGGTTGATGCTGGAATGCCGCCGCTAGAGGCAATCCGTGCCGCCACGTTGAGTGGCGCGACCGTGATGGGCTTGGAGCAATTTATCGGCACGTTGGAAGCAGGTAAGACCGCTGACATTGTGGCCGTCGCAGGTGACCCATCAAAAGATATCGCGATAATGAGCAAGATGGGTTTTGTGATGAAAGATGGTGTGGTTTATCGACAGCCGTAGCGGTCTCACCATTACAGTTCGCATCGCAACCAATTTTATGCCGCGCTTGCTTGACGTCGTATATCGCAGGCCCTAGCACTGGCGCGGCTTCCCATTGATAACCACGCGTGGGGTCGGCATTTAACCAGGTTCTCGTTGCTTCAGACGAGCCACGCTCGCGTTAGCGCATGTCGAAAGCAATGCCCAGTTTTGGCTACCTACCGGATAGCTCGGACGTATAGATTCATTATTTCGGCTGCACGCACTGTGCTGGCAACCAACTTGGCTTCAGGTCGGTTAAATCGATTCCCTTGACCGTCATGCCGTTCGGAACCGCTTTCCCAGAACAAACCCAAGCAATAGGCACTTGCGGCGCATCGGCCACAATCGCCGGGCGAAAGGTAATGTGCTTGTCCTTGATATACGAGCTGGCATTGTTGCCAAAGGTGATCGTGATCGCACCGTTATCGACTTTCACCGCGCTGATAAGATTACTCACAATCTTATTGGGCTCAGGAATGCCGGCAGCTTTATTGTCGATGGGCAATTCACCGGCGCCGCCTGCCAAATAAGTGAGATTGACCCCCTGTTGGGCTATGTTGACCAACGATAAACTTTCTTTGACTTGGCTGCGAACCATGCTGTCAATCATTGAGGGCACTGCCGTCGCCGCCAAAATAGCAAGAATCGCCACCACGATGATGATTTCGAGCAGCGTAAATCCTGACTGATGTTGGCGCTGCTGCATGCCCTGATATTGTCGCTCGTGGCTGATTTTACGTTGATGACTCATGCAAATCCTTTGCTTTTTTCAATGGCGTTGAGCCAACCGCGCATTTGTGCATTGGCTCCATCTGACGTTAGTGTAGGCGTGAATGTCCGTTCACGCGCCCACAGTGCTGCGATTTCTTGCTGGCTTTGCCAAAAGCCGACTGCCAATCCCGCCAAATAGGCCGCGCCTAGGGCCGTTGTCTCAGCGATTCGCGGGCGCACCACCGAAATGCCAAGCAAATCTGCCTGAAATTGCATCAGCATGTTGTTCGCGCTGGCACCGCCGTCTACGCGCAGTTCAGTCAACGAAATACCGGCGTCCCGCTGCATCGCGGCGGCAAGCTCGGCGCTTTGAAAGGCGATAGATTCGACTGCCGCACGGGCGATGTGGCCGCGCGTGCTGCCACGGGTGAGGCCGAGGATAGCGCCCCGTGCCGTTGCATCCCAGTGTGGCGCGCCGAGCCCAGTAAACGCGGGGACAACATAGACCCCGCCGGTATCAGACACGCTGGCCGCAAGCGTTTCAACATCGCTGGATTTGTCGATAATGCCCAAACCATCGCGCAGCCATTGGATGGTCGCACCGCCCATGAAGACGCTGCCTTCTAACGCATAGTGCGTGGTGCTATTTGGTTGGGGACTAGTGAGCGCCGAACTGTGCGGTCGATCCAGCCGCCAAGCGACGGTGGTCAGCAAACGATTCTTTGACACAACCGGCTTCTCGCCAGTGTTCACCAACATAAAACAGCCGGTGCCATAAGTGTTTTTTGCCATACCGGGCTGATGGCACGCTTGACCAAAAAGCGCGGCTTGTTGGTCACCCGCAATGCCGGCAATTGGCAACCCGGCTGGCAGTCCCTCGCAAGTGGTATGCCCAACCACGCCGGACGAACTGACGATATTGGGCAATACAGCGGGTGGAATATCCATCAAAGCCAGCAAGTCATCGTCCCAATCAAGACGATGAATGTTGAACAACAATGTGCGAGACGCGTTGGATACGTCTGTGGCGTGGACGTTGTTCCGGGTATTCCCGCCGGTTGTTGAACCCGTCAAGTTCCAGATGAGCCAACTGTCAATAGTGCCAAACGCCAGTTCACCACGGGCCGCACGTTCCCGTGCGCCGGGAATTTGATCGAGCAGCCACTTTAATTTTGTCCCGGAAAAATATGCATCAACCACCAAGCCAGTTTTTTCGGCAATTTCAGGTTCATGGCCATCCTTTTTTAGCGCATCGCAAAAGCTGGCTGTACGACGGTCCTGCCAGACAATGGCGGGCGCCAACGGCATGCCGGTGGCCCGATCCCAAAGTACAGTGGTT
Organism: Burkholderiales bacterium; assembly: GCA_025360815.1. Lineage (GTDB taxonomy): Bacteria > Pseudomonadota > Gammaproteobacteria > Burkholderiales > Usitatibacteraceae > UKL13-2. The sequence continues at coordinate 86,317 of JANYBL010000044.1, read as the reverse complement.
TCACGTTGGTTGGCAATGCCGACGCTGCAAACATTGAAGCCGACCTTGGCAGCGGCATTCACCGCCTCCACAGCCACCGCTAATTGTGTTTGCCAAATTTCAGCCGCGTCGTGCTCGACCCAGCCCGGCTGCGGAAAAAATTGTGTAATTTCGCGCTGGGCATGGCCGACCACATTGCCGGCGCTGTCAAACACGATAGCGCGGGAGCTGGTGGTGCCCTGGTCGAGTGCTAGGATGGCGTTCATGAACGGGAAAATTTTTGAAAAGGCATAATAAAGCACCAAAGAATTGGTAAGAACGGCGAGAGCGCTTGGCTATTGCGGAAAACATCCTAAACGGTAATATTCCCGGTAATGTGAAGATTCCCGCTATGCGCTATGTATTCGGCAGCAAATCCAGCAAGATATCCCGTAAATACGGGTAACAAATATTAACCTAGGCTGACATCGCCGCGTGACTGGGTTAAAATAACATATTGGAACATCACAAACACGCGCACACCGAATCACTGGAGGCCTCATGGGGCTACTTGACGACCTAAAAAAAGAAGCAGACAACTTAAAAGATCAGGAATCAGTCCGCACCCAATCGCTGAAGGCGAACGCCGCCGCAGTGGATCGCGCACTTCGCAAGACCTTCCAATACCTCAATGAATTGTTCCGCCAGCTTAATGTGGTGAAGCCGCCATGCGCGCGCTCCTACGATTTACTGACGGTCGGCAAAATCAGCGGCTTTACGCAGGCTGATTACCGGATTGATTATCGTACCTCGCAGCGCGATAACATCGAGCATTATGAGAGCCTTGCGGTTACCTTTAAACGCTTGAAGCCAGAGCAGCTCACTGTAAAACGTGACGCCGAACAAATTGAACGCTTCCGTGATCTTTTATGGCAAAACAATCTGCGCTTTACGTCAGAGCCGCTGCGCAATGATCGTCGGGTGGTGGTCAGCGAAACGTTCATAATTAGTTGCGACATTGTTTGCGGTGTTGAAGTCGTGGGCGATTATGAAACCGGCGCGGTACGCTTTAAATTAAAAAACGTGGAAGATTTTGGCCCGACGCTATATACGCTTGAGCCCGACTCTGTGACCGATCAGTCGCTGGAAGACCTTGCTAAGTTATTGATCGGCAAAGAATCCAATTTTAGAATTTTTAATCGTCGCCCGGGCGCAAGTTCGGGCTCATCATCTGCGGCTGCGGCAGCGCCAGTTGCAACCGGGCAGTTCGCCAAAACAGTTGCAAAAAATGCGCAGTATGTGGCCGATCCTGGGCCTTCCGCCGAGGCTGAAAAGAAAACGGGTCTGTTTGGATCCTTCAAGTCGGTGTTTAAGAAACCGGATTAACGACTAGTGCTGAGTTTGTAAATAAAAAATACAAACGCAAATATAAAAAGCCGCCTTGATTTGTGCGGCTTTTTTGTTTGTTTGCTTGATCAATGACCAAGCGCTTAGGACTATGGCGACACAGTCATAAGCCCTATGTCAGCCTCTTGCTATAAAAACGCCGCCAATACTGGGTGCTGGATTTTTAGATCTTTAAACAAGCGATGGAAACGCGGTTTGAAACACAATCCAAGACGCCCGTAGAACGTCTAGGACATCTTGCTGGGATTCAGGCACCGCGACGGAAATTTTTCAACGCCGCGATCCGCTCTTCCATCGCTGGGTGGCTTGAAAACAATGCCAAAAATCTAGGTTTGTCTGAAATTCCCGATGCGGCCATCGACTTCGGCAATTCGCCCGGCGTCATCCCGCCCAAACGTGCAAGCGCATTTATCATCGGTTGCGATGTGCCCATCAAGCCGGCTGCCCCGGCATCGGCGCGGTATTCACGCTGACGTGAGAACCAAGCGACGATGATGCTCGCCAGCAAGCCAAACACGATTTGACAGACGATATCGGTCACGTAATAGCCAATACCAGGGCCGTCGCGATCATTCTTCAATATGACGCGATCCACAAAGTAGCCGACAATTTTCGCGAAAAATACGACGAACGTATTCACCACGCCCTGAACTAGCGTCAAGGTGATCATATCTCCGTTGACGATGTGCGCTACTTCGTGCGCCAACACAGCTTCCACTTCCTCTTTGGTCATCGAAGACAGCAGGCCGGTTGAGACGGCGACCAGCGATGAATTTTTAAACGCGCCAGTGGCAAACGCATTCGCCTCGCCTTCATAAACAGCAACTTCGGGCATGCCAATATTGCCTTTGGTAGCTAGTTTTTGCACGGTCGCAACCAGCCAACGTTCGGTTTCGTTTTGCGGATGATCAATCACCTGTGCGCCGGTGCTCCATTTCGCCATCGGTTTGGAAATGAGCAATGAAAAAAACGCGCCTGTAAAGCCCACCACCGCGGCGAACGCCAGTAGCATCGGGTAATTGAGTCCCTGTGCAGTAATGAATCGGTTGATACCCAACGCGCTGGTCACCACCGTGAGTACCAGCATCACGGCAATGTTGGTCAAAATGAACAGAAAAATACGTTTCATACGTTCTCCATCAGTGGGCTGACTATTTGCTAATTTTCGCAAATATATTGCGCCGAATATTAAATGAATGCATCAATAATATCGGGGGCCCTGATCCAATTTCAAGTGCGCCGACGATAGGTTTCCCCCTATGAAATTCTCGTCCTCGGCAAAAAACTTCAGCTTCATTTTATGGCTTGAATTTAAATATATGCTTTGATGGTTCTCAAACCCAAAAGTTTCGCATCTTTGCTTTGCTTTTGTTCCGCCCCTACTAATCGTCGTTTCCACCCGTTGAGTCCAGCGGTTCAGTCGATCAACGCCGTCGATGCCGCACCTGCCGCGCAAAAATACTGCCACCCAGCAACGTTAACGCCATCGTCCAAAACAAGGGCGTCATTCCCAGCGCCGCGCCGACCGCGCCAAACACCAGCGGCATGACGGTTTGGCTGGTGTTAATCAGGGTGGTGCGCAATCCCAGCGCTTCGCCAGCGCGTCCAACCGGCGCGGCTTGATGCAGGAGTGTCAGCACCATCGGTTGGGGCGCGCCTAGACCAATGCCGAGCAAAAACATAATTGTCATCAGCAAGCCCACACTCTCGGTGAGCGGAATCACGATAAAGCTTACGCCTGAAATCAGCAGTGATACCGCCAGCAACGACCAGGGCTTAACGCGATCGGCAATAAATGGCATCGCAAGCCGCACCGTAAACGTGGCCGCCGCAAATGCGCCCATGACGATCCCGATTTGAGAAGCGGAAAGCCCAATATGAGAGCCGTGAATCGGAATCGCGAAGCCGTAAATGTCCCAAGCTACAGTCAGGATCGCCATGGCAATAAATAAGCGACGAAGATCTTTGTTCTTCAGCAGGTCAGTGACATCGGTTTTGGGTATTGGCTCGCTCGGGTCATGTTGCTTGGCTGGCGGCAGTAAATTAGCCGACAACGCGATGATGGGCAACACGGTGAATAGCGATAAGATCAAAAACGCCACACGATAACCCAACGTATCAATCACTACGCCAGTGAGCATCGGTGCGATGAATGCAGATGTCGAAAACCCCAATGCCACATAACTAAAATTAACTGGACGGTCTTCCGGTGAACTCATCTCGCCCACCGCATGATACGCCGACACATTGATCAGCATGAACGAAACACCGGTGATGATGCTCGTGAAATAAAGCGAGGTGAGAAATGGGAAAATAAACGGGATCGCCGTGCCGATAAAAACGCCGACCGAGCCAATCAGCATAGGCTTATTCACACCAATACGGTCAATCCAGCGTCCGGCTTTGACCGACAACAACGCCGGCAAGAATGCATAAAGCGCCACGAGAGCACCCACCGTCAGTGGCGTGGCCTGTTGGTTGATCGCGTAGAGCGAGACTGCGACGCGGCTCCCGTTAAAGGCCACATGGTCGAGCACCATGAGAATGATAATCAGGGGAAGAGGGCGCATATGAACTCTATTTTCCGCTATTTTGCGGTGTTGTTTGTGTTGTTTTTGTTGAAACCGTGAGCGCGACGCCAATACAAACAATGGCAACGCCTAGCACCGTCAGGGACGTGGGTGCTACCCCGAACAATAGCCATTCAACGGCGACTGCGACCACCGGCGGCAAATAAAGTATGCCGGTCACACTTGTTGCTGCGCCGCGCCGCATCAGCGTCGTCAATGCATTAACGGCAAAAATGGACGCAAAAATCACCAAAAATAATACCGCTACGATCAACTGCCAAGCCCATTGAATTTTCGCGCCTTCTACCAGCACGCTGAGCGGTGCAACAACGATAAGGCATGCTGCAAATTGAATAAATGCGCTGGATCGTAAATCTGCTGCTACACAAAAATGTCGTTGATAAAGCGTCCCTGCCGTTAACGCGAAAAGCCCCGTCAACGCCGCAACCAGACTACCGATACCGACGGCGGAAATATCGAGCTTATGCCAAACGACCAGCCCCACACCGGCTAAGCCAATCGCAATCCCGGACCATTGCCGGCGCGAGGGCTTTTCATTCGTCCAAACGGCCGCAAACACAGCGGTCAGTAATGTTTGCGCGGCGAGAATAATTGCCGTCACCCCAGCCGACATGCCCAAATATTGGGCATAGTGGCTACCGCTTAAATGAATCGCATGCATGAGTAGTCCGGCAATCACGACATGCCCCCACGCGCGCGGCGTATTCGGCCATGCAGGGCGGGCCCACAACAATATCGGCGCCAAGCAGATCAGCCCGGCGATATAGCGTAACGATAAAAACGTAAACGGCGCGGCGTATTGGATGCCTGCTTTAGTTGCTAAAAACCCTGCGCCCCAGACCAGCACGAAATACCAAGCAAGGAAGCTATTGCTCGGATATAGATCGGTTTTAGTGGGAGTTGGAGTGGGACTTGACATGAAAGAAGCGTCAGATTTCAAACCAACATCTTTCGATCATCCAAAATCATCACACTTGCCCGCTCGGCAATCATAATCGTGGGTGAATTGGTGTTACCGGATGTGATGGTGGGCATGATCGATGCATCAACCACACGTAGCCGTGCCACGCCGTGCACGCGCAGGCGGTGATCAACGACCGCTTGTGCATCTGATGTTGGCCCCATTTTGCAGGTGCCGACGGGGTGGAAAATGGTCGTGCCAATATCGCCTGCGGATTGGGCCAATTGTTCATCCGTTTCAATGCTTAAACCAGGCTTGAATTCCACCGGGGAAAATTTGGCGAGCGCCGGCGACTGGGCAATTCTTCGGGTCAGCCTAAGTGAATCAACGGCCACTTTTCGATCATCTTCAGTTGATAAATAATTAAGCCGAATGGCTGGAAACGCCCGTGGATCGGGGCTTTTGAGGGTGACGTTGCCGCGGCTTTGGGGGCGCAGATTGCACACGCTGGCAGTAAACGCGGGGAAGGGATGGAGGCTATCGCCAAATTTTTCGAGCGTCAGCGGCTGAACGTGGAATTCGATATTCGCTGTTTTTTGTGAAGGATCAGATTTGGCAAATGCCCCCAATTGCGACGGCGCCATGGTCAATGGTCCGGTCCGGAATAGCGCGTATTGCAGCGCCATTTGTGCCTTGCCATACCAGCGATTTGACCATTCGTTCATCGTCCGTGTGCCGGTTACTTTGAAGGCCATGCGCAGCTGCAAATGGTCTTGTAAATTCTGACCAACGCCGGGCAGGGCATGCACAACGGGAATTCCATGTTCCTGCAACTGCGCTGCTGCGCCGATACCGGAAAGCAGGAGTAGCTGCGGCGAATTAATCGCACCACCTGATAAAACCGTTTCAAGTTTTGCATCCGCGTAGAAGGCTTCACCATGATGGGTAAACTCGACTCCGATAGCGTACTTGCCAAAATCGTTTGCACCCGCTCGGGTGTCTCTATCGAAAGAGCCAGTACTGGTGCGGACTTTCGTGGTGAGTGCATGGGTAAGAACCGTTAAGTTTTCACGCTTCATCGCCGGCCGCAGAAAGGCTTTGGATGCATTCCAGCGAACGCCGCTTTTTTGATTTACTTGAAACCGTGCCGAGCCAAAATTATCGCCACCGTTAAAATCGGCCGTCTGTGGGATGCCGCATTCGGCAGCAGCCGCCTGCCACGCATGCAGAATTTCCCAATCCAACCGCTGCTCCTCAACCCGCCACTCCCCCCGCCCACCGTGGATTTCAGAATCGCCCGCGTAGTGGTCTTCACTTTGTTTAAATACTGGAAACACGTTCTTCCAACCCCAGCCGGGGTTGCCCACCGCTTCCCATTCGTCGTAGTCGCGCGCTTGACCGCGCATGTAAATCATCGCGTTGATCGATGAGCAGCCGCCCAACGTCCGGCCACGCGCATACAAGATCGAGCGGCCATTCAAGCCCGCATCGGGCTCGGTTTTGTAGCACCAATCGGTGCGCGGATTGCCGATGCAGTAAAGATAGCCAACCGGAATATGAATCCACAAATAATTGTCTTTGCCACCCGCCTCAAGCAGCAACACGCGAATCTTGGGATCCGCACTCAGCCGATTGGCGAGCACACAGCCCGCGGTGCCTGCGCCGACGATGATGTAATCAAAAATGCCGAAATGTTTCATGCGTTTCTAACCATGCTCGGGAAAATATGCAAAATGGGGAAAGTGGAGCTAGGATCACAAGTATGTTTCGACGAAATATGACGAACGTCGTTAGAATAGGGCTAAATCCCTAAAAATCACAAATGCGCACATCAAGAAAAAAAAAGAACCTGAATTTGGGCGGGCCGGCGGGTCGCCGCAGCGCCATGGTTGCCGCGTTGCTTTGGCTGATTGCGCTTGCAATGCTGCTGTTGCTCACACAGGCACCGAGCCGCAACGGATCGCTCGGCTCTGCACTGGGACGCAGTGCCTTTGACGCGCAAATGCGTTTACTCCGGGAATACTTTCCGCGCGAAGCAATCAACGACCCGGTGTTGATTGGCTTTGATGATTCATCGCTGGTGAAATTTGAAGAGCCAATGGCGCTGTGGCATAAACATTTCGCGCAGCTTTTTGAAGCGATTCGCCGCGGCAAACCGTCTGCGGTGGCGGTTGATGTGGTTCTACCGCCGCGCTCGTACGATTCAATTTTGCCGGGGCTCGATTTGGCGCTGCTCAATAGCCTGAGAAACTTAAAACAAGAAACCTCGCTAACCATCGCCCACACCATCGATGGCGATGGCAAGCTCGCTGATATCAATAAAATTTACCTGCGCATGCTGCAAGACGAAACATTCGCGCTCGATCAGGTGATCGAAGACCCCGACCGTGCGGCCCGGCGGTTTGACGAACGTGAGCTGCCATTCGGCGGCAGCCGGAGTTCGCTCGCGGGAAGAGTGGCGCGATCCCTTGGAAAGCCTGTCGATGCGGGCTTCATCGATTTCAGCCTAGGTCGGAAAATCGACTACTTGACGATGCAAAACGTGATTGATTTGTTGGATAACGATGATGCAGCATTGCAGAAACTATTTCGAGGTCGCGTGGTTGTGGTTGGCAGCGCAGTCAGCGGCATCGACAGCTGGACATTGCCCGTCATGCTCGCCAATTGGAGCCACACCACGGGGTTTGACTACCTCAAACAGCCCGGCGTGGTGATCCATATCCAAACGCTACGCAGCCTGCTCGGTGATGGCCTGATCAAGCCGGTGCCACCGTGGCTGGTGGTTTTCATGTGTATGTCGTTGTTGAGTACTGTGTTTATTCGCTCGCGTATGGGACTTTTTGCCATTGCACTTGTAGTCGTGCCGTTACTATTTTTTGCGCTTTCTGTGATGCTCATCACATTCAATTGGCTGCTACCGGTTGTAAGCTTGTTGCTGGCGCTGTGGTGTGGGGTGGTCGTGCGTGGCGTGGCGGATAGCGTGCAAACCTTGCTGGAAAAAAACCGTATTCAAACGTCGTTTGCCGGCAGTGTTTCGCCCGCCGTCCTGCAGGAAATGATGGCGGGAAATTTATCAACGGGCGTATCGGGCGAGACTGCAGAAGTTTGTGTGTTGTTTAGCGATATTCGCGGCTTTACAGCATTGTCGGAATCACTTTCACCGGAAATGACCACAACGGTTTTAACCCGCTATTTTGACCGTATGGTCGCGTGCGTTCATCGGTATGAGGGAACACTGGATAAATTTATGGGCGACGGCATGATGATTTTTTTCGGTGCGCCGAGGCGTGTCACTGATCCATGTGGCGACGCTGTCAAGTGCGCGGTCGATATGACGTCAGCGCTGAAAAAACTCAACGAAGAATTCGCAGCAGAAGGCCTGCCACCACTTGCGATTGGGATTGGCATAAACTATGGAAAAGTGGTCGTCGGTAACATCGGCTCCACGGAGCGCCACAATTATTCCGCGATCGGCGATGCCGTGAATGTTGCTTCTCGGCTTGAGGGATTGACGAAGCGTTTGGGCGCGCAGATTGTGATGACGGATTCGGTAAAATCTAGGCTGGACGGGGAGTTTCGGCTTATTTCGTTTGGTGTGCAAGTGCTGCGTGGACATAGTCCTTTACCAGTTTGGGGTGTTGAAACTGGCGCGCCGGGCGAAAAAAAGGACGTACTACCCAAACATGCAGAAGATGAATAAAGTTTAGCTCGAAATGAAACACACTCGACTAGGTGATGTTGCATGCTTAGAATGTCTGATACAAAGTAGAATAAGTGCGGGTTAGCGCGAGTTTAGATTGAGTACCAGATGTAGGCTCAGATTAACGCTCGAAAGACGCGCAACGAGCCAACGTAAAAATTGAAGGTGTGCCTGTATTCATATTTGGTTTGAGTTGTGCAGTTGTATGGTTCTATCCGGCTCATCTAGCGAGTTATCCGTTTTTTTTGTTGCATGAAGGGAGAATTGTCATGATCATGAATAAGAATCACCGCGTATTTACAATCATTACGTTGTTTGGGGTAACCGTTGTGGCCAGTCTGGCCGCGGCACAAAGTCCGTCGGCGGGCATTGCTTTTATCACCGACGTCAAAGGTGCCGCGACGCATGACGCGAACAAGGCCGGACTCATGGCCGAACTCAAAAAAGGCGCACGCCTTGGTTGCGCCAGCACTTGTGAAGTTGGGGTAATGTACCTGCAATCGGGCAAGGAATTTGTTCTAAAGGGTCCCGGCGATTTTGTCGTTGGCGATTCTGAGGTAGTGGCTAAAATCGGCCCGCCACCGAAAGTGCGCGAGACTGAATGGAAAGTGTCAGGAAAGACTGTGAACGCGCTCTCGCAGGCGACATCAAGTGCCTCCATCCGTATGCGGTCCATCGGTGCCGATTCGAGTTTGGTGAAACCAGACGCCGCGCCGCCCGCCGAGCGCCTTCTGTACCCGACCAAAACCACCGTTGCCACTCTGCAGCCCGCATTCCGATGGGCATCCGCTAGTGAAAAAGGCCCGTTTGAGTTTGAGTTGAAATCGAACGCAAGCCCGGCAAAAAACGTCTATAAATCCAAGGCTACGTCGGCCAACCTCAAACTGCCCAACAACATGAAATTGCAACCCGACGCGGAATATGTTTGGACGGTAAAAACAACCGCAGCGCCGGCTACTAAAGACGCAAAATCATCAGGTGCAGGGGTCGAAATCGGTTCCAGCACATTCAAAACCTTGCCTGCCCATTCATTGGCGCTCACGCAAAAGCGTAAGCCGATTGATAAAGCGGAGTTTTCCGATTGGCTGCTTTATGCCCTGACCTTGCAAGAACTCGGTGCGCAGCAAGACGCGGCAGAAGTGTTTGCGAAGCTCGCCAAAGAGCGGCCAGATTTGCCCGAATTGGCGGTAATGGGCAAGTAGATTCATTTAATGCTGAACGATATTTTTTAGAGCGTCCCCGAGCAGTCAATTGTTAAACATTGAAAGGTTGAGGGCGCTCTTGCCAAATTGCGCATTTGGCCGCTTTTTTGCGTGATAATGGGGTATCTTTTATTCACATTTTTCATTGCCAAAAATGTTTGCTTGCGTTGATCATTTTTTCGGTCGCATGACCGGCCCTGCCGCGGCGGCATCGGCCATGGCTCGTGCCGCCGCCGCCGTTTCGGCTACCATTTCTGTTGGGCTATCTGCTGTCTTGTTCTCTTTCTTTCTCGCTGCCGCGCTACTGACCTGTAGCCAAGCGGCGTTCGCCTACGATGATCGCGTCGCCCTCGTAATCGGTAACGATGCTTATCCGTCCAGCCCCCTGAAAAACGCGCAAAACGACGCGCGCGCGGTAGCGAAAACGCTCAGCGATCTTGGCTTCAAGGTGGTGATTAAAACCAATGCTGATATCGTAACCATGCGCACAGCGGTGATTGATTTTACAAAGGTGCTTGATGGCACCAAGGCTGCGGTGCTGTATTACGCCGGACATGGCATTCAATACCGCAATAAAAATTTCATGGTACCGGTCGATGCCAAATTCACCTCTGAGGCGGAGATTGTTTATAACGCCGTTGATATCGGTCAGGTGCTCGAGAGCATGGATGATGCGAAGGTGCCGTTTAAGTTCGTTATTTTGGATGCGTGCCGTGATAACCCGTTCAGCACCGTTTTTGCTTCAACCGGTTTGGCAAAAATTACCAAAGTTCCTCCAGGCACTACCGTCGCCTACGCGGCGGCGGCAGGTGAAGTGGCTGCGGACGGTGATGGCGCGAATGGCCTTTACACGAAACATTTGCTCAATGAACTTCGCAACTCGGATTACCAAGCGGGCTTAATGTTCCAGCGCGTACAAACAGCGGTTGCGCAAGAAAGCGGCAACAAACAATTGCCAGAACTTTATTCAACACCTTTGCCGCGCGGTGCATTTTTCTTCGCTGAACGCGTTGGCGGGCAGGCGGTCGTGCAAGCCAGCGCCGCAACACCCGCTGGCGTTTCAAGTGATACCCATGCGGGGCTTGATCGGGAATTTTGGACATCGATTAAAGACAGCAAAAATATCAAGGACTATCGGGCGTATTTAGATGCGTTTCCGACCGGTACTTTTGCGTTTTTGGCACGGAATCGGATTGATGATTTGAAGCTGTCGCAAGCCCAAGTAGCCGCCGCGCCGCTTTCGGCAAATGCCTCAAACGCCGCGCCAGTACTGGTTTCTGAGACAGGTAGGCCAAATGCCGACGCGTCGAGCGCGCTAAGTGCAGCCACCGAAGCGCCAAAGTTTGAAACCGCCAAAATTGAAGCTGCTAAAATTGAAGCCGCCAAAATTGAAAATGCCAGAGCGGGCGCAAGACCTGATCCCCTGTCGGCAACGCAGGTCGCACAGGCAACACCATCAGCGCAAAAATTGCCGGCACAGCTCGGCGGCAGCGGTGAATCGCGTCGCATTGAGCGGGCCCCAGCTTTTGATGCGCCACCGCCAGCCTCGACTGCGCCAGTTTCGGCCACATCGGCCGCTACCCCGACATTTGTACCAGCGCAGCCTGCGCCGGTGCAAGCTCAGCAGCCTGCTGCAACTGCTGCAACCGCCGCATCCACGCCAATCCCTGCCCAAGTCGCGTTGCTCGATCAAAAAACAACTTTGCCTCCAGTACCCAGTGTTCCGAAAATACTCGCTGGTTTGATCGATTTTCCGGATGGTGCCAAGTACAACGGCGAATACAAAGAAGACAAAGATAAAACCAAAATTTTGCACGGTCGCGGTGAATATAGCTCCAGCGATTTTCGCTATAACGGTGAATTCAAAGATGGCAAAAAGCAGGGGCGCGGCGTCTATGAATGGAAAAACGGCATGCGCTTCGAAGGCGATTTTGCCAATGACAGCCCCAACGGGCGCGGGGTTTGGGTCTTTGCCACCGGCGATAAATATGAGGGCGAAGTCAAAAACAGCGAGATCACTGGCAAAGGTGTTTTCATCACCAAAAGCGGCGACAAAATTGACGGCAATTTCAATAATGCAAAAGCCAACGGTCGGGTTCAATATGCATTTGCCAACGGCGACAAATATGACGGCGACATGGCGCAAGGCCAGATGACCGGCAAAGGTGTTTATGTGACCAAGCTCGGTGATCGTACTGAAGCGAATTTTGTAAATGGTCTCGCGGAAGGCAAGGGCACTTATTATTTTTCAACGGGCGATCGTTACGAAGGCGATTTCAAAGCAGGCTCGCTAACGGGGCAAGGAACGTACTACTACTCAAACGGTCTACGCTCTGACGGCGAATATGTAAACGGCTTGCTGCGTGGCAAAGGCGCTTTTTATTTCAACGATGGCTCTTGGTTTGAAGGCCAGTTTGATGATGGACTGAAGCGCGCCAAAGGTATCGTCATTCAAAAAGACGGCACCAAACGCAACGCCGAAATGGTTGATGGTAAAGTCAGTATCGTCCCATAGCGCTCAACAGCGATCCTGGACGCCGACGGGCCGCATCCAGTACCTAGCCGACACTTCGCACCAGCACTTGGCACCAACCTTTCGCACCAGCACTTGGCACCAAACCCTCGCCTAAGCACTTGGCACCAACCTTTCGCATCAGCACTTGGCACAAAAGCTATACACCGCGATTCGACTTTGCGACGCTACAACGTAATTCGATATCCTAGCCAAACATCCCCTTCCTACATTCCGATCCTCCGAAGTACAAATAGCAAAGTGCAAATCATGAGCTTCAGTTTAGATATCGCCGTCGGCGCGACCGGCACGGCAACATTGGTCGTGGCCGATGAACACACCGCACCCAGCGTCGGTTCCGGGGCGATCCATGTCTTGGCAACACCGGTGATGATCAACCTCTTTGAGGCCGCCGCGCTGGCTGCGTGCGAGGCATTATTGCCCGCCGGGCATCAAAGCCTCGGTACAAAATTAAACGTCTCCCACATCGCCGCTACGCCCGTCGGGATGCGCGTCAACGCAACAGCCATCGTCACCAGCATAGAAGGCCGCAACATTTATTTCCACGTCAGCGCCTTTGACGAGCGCGACCTGATCGGCGACGGTACGCACGAACGAGTGGTCGTCAATGTTGAGCGATTCGACAAACGCGTACAAGAAAAAGTGGCGTTGTTGAAGCCTTCAATGGTGAAGCCTTAAGCTTTCTTGGCATTGAAAATTACGATTAACAAATTCCTACGGCATCAACTAAAGCAGGCGGGGCGTTAGTCTTGGCGGTGCGTTGTCGAATCGCAATTAATTCCACAGATTTCTCCGAATTGCCTATTAAGGCGGGCTGCAAATTTGTGCAACCATCTTTTTCGCTGCTTCGATTAAAAAACGGATCATAAAATTGTTCAGGCAATTGGTGACTCAGATGCCAGCGTCTTTTTTGGGCTTAGAAATCCGAAAAATCGACGTGAGTTATCGCGTTGACGTAATGGCGATTGGCGGAGCGCCTGCGTCAGGACTTGAAAATCCAAATGCAGTCACAGATTCATTTAAACTTACAATTCTAGGCATCCGCTTTTTTGAGCCCGTTCAAGCATCGAAAACCCTCCTCGCTTCAAAATACTCGCCACGCCCTCGTTGGCTTGCAAATGCCAGACTGTCGTCCGGTGCTACCATCAGGCCATGAAATCATCCGCACAAAAAATACTCCACGAAGTCTTTGGTTACGCTCATTTTCGTGGTGCACAAGCCGAGATTGTTGAACAGGTTGCCAATGGCGGCGATGCGTTGGTGCTGATGCCGACCGGCGGCGGCAAATCGCTTTGCTACCAGATTCCCTCGATGATGCGGCATGGTGTGGGTATTGTCGTTTCACCCTTGATTGCGCTGATGCAGGATCAGGTGGATGCGCTCTTGCAGGCCGGTGTCAAGGCGGCGTTTTTGAATTCTTCGCTTGATGCGCAAGCCGCGCGGCGCGTGGAACAGCAACTACTGAATGGCGAGTTGGATTTGCTTTACGTCGCGCCGGAACGCTTGCTGACAGGGCGGTTTTTGGATTTATTGGCGCAATCCGACATCGCGCTATTTGCGATTGATGAGGCGCATTGTGTGTCGCAATGGGGACATGATTTTCGGCCGGAATATCGTGAGCTGACGGTGCTGCACCAACGCTTCCCCGATATCCCGCGCATCGCATTAACCGCCACCGCCGATGCCCCAACCCGCCGCGAAATTATCGAGCGCTTGTCGTTGGATGATGCCAGGCAATACGTGTCCAGCTTCGATCGTCCGAACATTCGCTACACGATCACGCAAAAGCACGACGGCAAGGCGCAGCTGCTTGATTTTCTGCAAGATCATCGCGATGAGGCGGGCATTGTCTATTGCCTCTCGCGCAAGAAAGTCGAAGCCACCGCTGAATGGCTGAGCGCCAAAGGCTTTACGGCGCTGCCGTATCACGCCGGTTTGGACAATGTCGTGCGAGCCAAAAACCAACAGCGTTTTTTGCGTGAAGACGGTGTGATTATCGTGGCCACCATCGCGTTTGGCATGGGCATTGACAAGCCGGATGTGCGTTTTGTGGCGCATCTGGATTTGCCGAAAAGTGTGGAAAGTTATTACCAAGAGACAGGACGCGGCGGGCGGGATGGCTTGCCGACTGACGCTTGGCTGGCCTACGGTTTGGGCGATGTTGTCAGCCTCAGCCAGATGATTGAAACCTCCGAAGCACCGATGGAGCGCAAGCGCTTGGAAAAGCAAAAGCTTGATGCGTTGCTCGGCTTTTGCGAAACGATTCAGTGCCGCCGCCGGACGTTGTTGTTTTACTTTGGCGAGGATTACAAAAGTGTTTGTGGCAATTGCGATAATTGTCTGAATCCGCCCAAAACATGGGATGGCACGCTGGCCGCACAGAAAGCGCTATCGGCCGTGTTCAGAACCGGCCAACGCTTCGGTGCGGTACATTTGGTTGAGGTGTTGCTCGGCAAGAAATCCGAGCGCATCAGCCAATTCGGCCACGATAAACTGACCGTTTATGGGCTGGGCAAAGACCAGTCTGAGACGCAATGGCGCGGCATTTTTCGGCAACTGGTGGCGATGGGATTGCTGGCGGTTGATATGGAAGGTTTCGGCGGGCTGTCGCTCACCGAGGCGAGCCGTGTCGTGCTCAAAGGTGAGCGCAGCATCACATTACGTGAAGAGCAAGACGCACCCAAAACATCGAAGCAGGCGCGGGCGGCAGAACAAAGCAAAGACCGCGCTACAGCCAAAGCAAAAAAGAGTGGTTTCGAGATTCCCGAAAATGATGAGCCGCTTTGGCAGGCGTTACGCACCGCCCGAATGGCGATTGCCAAGCAGCAGGGCGTGCCGCCGTATGTGATTTTTCACGATGCCACGCTGCTCGAAATCTTGCGCGTTAAGCCGCAGAGTTTGGATGAGTTGGCCGACATTACCGGTGTCGGCGCGACCAAGCTTGAGCGGTATGGATCAGCCGTTATTGAGGTAATGGCTGAGTTCTAGGCTCCTACAATAAATTGATCGCATCAACGGGCTTCACAAAACGCCCATCAGTAACCATAAACGCCCAACGCCCATGAAATTCGTGGAATCCCTGAAACGCAAGCACTGGCGCGGTGTTTCGCCCTTTTACGGGGGGTATTTTTAAACGAATTTCGCTTCTTGGCGATCCCGAGCGGCGCGTATTTCGGCGAGCACGCGGCTGTCACCTTTAGCGAGTTCTACCAACCTGGCCTCAGCCTGTTCTTCGCGGATATGGGCGATCATCGAGGCAATGTTGGTTTGCGCCAAACGCAAGCCAATCCGAACGGCTTTGGCTAACAAAACAAAGCTCACCACAGCGACTAAGCTCAACACGATCCATTCAAAGCCAAAGCTGAATTTGGCTGCGTCCATCGAGCGCTCTGTCCAGGTAATGACGGCCATGACAGCAACGCCGACGATTGTGTTGATGACGCTTTTTCTGGTCAATAGTTGGGCCAAGGTGCCCAAGCCTGCGTGTTTGTTTGACGCTGACGACGACGAAGCGCCAGAAACGGCAAAGTTCACGTTTGAGCCAAAATTGAGGGGAAGATTTGATGACATCGTTGTTTCCTTTAAATTGCTAGTTAAATGGCCATTGATGTTGTTGATTCGTTTGGCGTTTTGTTGAATCTGTTTAGAGTGGTGTGTCTAGCGGTGTGCCTCAAATAGTGACTTGAATTTAGAGTACTTGCAGTTATTTTGCAAATTTATAATAATGATGTTTAACATTCATAATGGTGATAGATAGGCTGCGCAGTATTTCCGACATTGCTTAGCAAACGAACCCTCATCGGAAAAACCAACCATGCAACGCTTCAGCGCCCTCGATTTGAATTTACTGCGCGTCTTTGACCAAGTCATGGCGACACAAAACATTACACGCGCAGCCGAAGGGTTGGCGATGACGCAGCCAGCCGTCAGCAACGCCCTAAAACGCCTGCGTGAGGCTCTGGACGACGATTTAGTCGTGCGATCCGGCTACGGCGTTACACCCACGCCGCGTGCGATGGCGCTCTGGCCCGTGGTGCGAGAAGCCTTGGCCAATCTGGAGGCCACTATTTCGCCTGATGATTTTGACGCCACCAAGTCCAACAAAAGTTTTTTGCTCGCCATGGCTGATGCCACCGCCGCGATGCTCATGCCCGCGCTCATCCGCCAATTAGAAACCAATGCGCCTGAAATCAATATGCGGGTGGTGCCGCTCACCACGCGCGATCCGCGGGGACTGCTCGATGCGGGTGAGGTCGATTTGGCAGTCGGCCATTTCCCCGCCGTGGTGGCTGATATCGCGCTGCAAGCGATGCAAAGCGGCACCATGAATAACTTCAGTCACAGCCAGCTCTACAACAGCGAATATGTCTGCGCCATGCGACGCGATCATCCGCTCGCCAAACAATCGCTCAGCGTCGATGACTATTGCCAGGCGCATCACCTGCTAGTGAGTTTTTCCGGTCGCCCGTTTGGCTTTGTCGATGAATCGCTCGCCGCAATTGGCCGCACTCGGCGCATCGTGCTGACGGTGAACCAATTTTTTACGGCGGGGCGGGTGGTGGTGGGTTCTGATTTGCTGACAGTTTTGCCAAGGCACTTTCTGCCGTCGACCGGCATAATGGCGGAGTTGGCGGTCTGCGATTTACCGTTTGCGGTGCCGCCGGTGCAAGTGGACATGGTGTGGCATCAACGTAATCGGAATGTCGCTGCGCAAGAGTGGTTAAGGGCGGCGATTAGCGCGGCGGCTAGGGATGCGTTTGGTGGGGTGAAGAAATTATAGTTGGCTTGCGATGGGTGGGAAAGCGCTGAATTGAAGCGCGTTGCCATACGAGGTGATGATTACTATTCGTATTCTAAAGATGCAAAAAGCGATAGCGCCAACAAGCGCCAACAAGCGCCAAGAAACTTCCGATTTTTCTGAAAACAAATCGACATCATCCATTCATGCTGTCATCGCCTCTAGCATTCGATCCGTCGACTGGTCTTCGCAGCCAAATGCGTCAACAGGTTTGCTTAACTCTTTTACGAAAGAAATGAATTGATGAAATGTTTTGATTCCCTTAATTTGTGCGCCCGATTCTATCCAGTGCGCAATGGAAGTCATATTTATATTTCCGAGTCATTTCCGAGTTATTTCGTTGATGAAACTGTGACCTAGACACCGCCGGGAGTCGCCCGGCGGCAAGCTTATTGCTTTTTGCTTCGCCAAAAGAAAGAAGCCAAAGAAAAGGCGGCTCGGGTTCGTCTCTCACGAGATTGTCGTTGCGCAATCACCGTAAAAAATGGCTGCCACCAAAAAAAGCGCACCAGCGTTGAAAATATCACCCTGAAGCGCTTTTTCGAGGGAGACCCAATGCGCGGGCGAAGAATCTGTTTTTCTAGCGATTAAGTGCAAAAAACAGATTCCTCACGATGAACCCGCTCGGAATGGAAAATATTTTTTCAGCGCGCAAAATTCACGTTTTTTATCTGGCTAGCGGGCGCCTACATCGTCAATCATGTCAATGTTAAAACCGTCAAACTCTAGGATAGGTGCGGTTTTCGGGGCGATTTTTTATTTTAATTGCCGATTAAAAATCACCTCAAATTTGCCCGCAGCTACCAAGTGTAGCGAACCGTATACCGTACCACCGCGTCAGATTCTTTCGCAATTTTAAGATTGAAATGAATCGTCCGGGCATCGACTTTTTCGAACTCGCCGCTCTTTTTTATGATTGACCAATTGCTCCAGCGGTAGAGGTTCTCCTTCACGATGACATTTGCAGTATCGCCTTTTTGGTTGCGAATTTTGACTTCAATATCTTCTTCCATCCATCTGGCCTTATTGTCAACGCGGAAATCGACTTGACGGCGTTCGCCGACCACATCGAACGCACTACCGAGCTTGATTTGCACGGTTTCATTTTTGGGTGTGTGATCGATTAAATCTTCGCCGATAAATTCCAATGATTGATCTTGGACGTCAAGCTTGGCAATGCGGATTTTACCGGCAGGCAGCGGGATGCCTAGCTTATTTTCTTCGCGGTTTTTGAAGCGCACATAGACATCGATTTTTTTGTTCGATTGGTTGCCGAAATCCCGATCCATAATTTGCCCAGCATAACCCCCAAAATATTGTCCAGCTTGTCCGTCGTAAACCAGTTTTTTCTCGCAAGCTGCACCCAGAACCGTGGGGAAAAGTTCGATTTGTTTCGTTGCATTATTGGGTAGAGTCGTGGGACGACTAAGGGTGTACAAGTGGTACTCAAAGAACGATTTTTCGGCGAAACCTGCGTCTTCGGCTGCGGCGCTATTCATGCGTATCATTTTGCTGGGCGCCTGCAATTGGGCAGGCTGCGGCTGCGCCCGTTGCACATCGCCTGCCACCAGCTTCAATTTCGCGTTCTCAAACGTCGCACCGGTCTGGTTCACAATCGTCACCCATGCGCCGATATCAAGCTTGCAGCCGCCTTGGTCTTCATTGAGTGTTAAGTTGTAATCAGTCCACCAGGTGATGCCGCGTGTTTGGAAACCGTATCGCGCCACGTGAGTCCCGGTACGGCTTGCGGCCACATCCCACACCAGCGTCGGCTTGCTCATCAGCCCGCCGGGAAGTGATGCCAATTTCACGCCAGAATAAGCACCGATGGTGCGGATGCTGCCATCGGCCATTTTTAAAATTAGCCCGCCTTGTGTGCCGATCAGTGTGCCAGTGGTGGCCTCCACCGTTTGCCCGCGCACCTGTTCGACTGTTACTTCACGATCCAAATATTTTTGCAGCAACTTGGTAGTGCTGGTGAGATCAAACTCAAAACTTTGCTCGATCACGCGGGTGTTCGCCGGATCGGTCACCGATTCAAACGAGACGGTTGTGGGATCAATCAATGCGGGCACATCCGAGATGCGAATCACGGTGCGACCTTTGTTGAGCATCACATCTTTCTCTTGCCGCACGACGCCATAGCCTGGGATCGCATTAGCATCGTTGTCACCGCTATTTTGGAAATTAGTGGTCGAGAGCGTGCCCGGCTGGGCGCTGGAGTAGATCGTGACGCTGGTGGCCGCCATTGCGAGCGTTGAACATACGGCTAGTGGCAACACAAGCAAATGAAATGTGTTTAGGCGAATCATGATGGGGTACTCCAATCGTATAATGGGTTTTAAAATTTAAAAACCTAAACAAGCGTGCGGATAATGATGAAGTTTACAGGTAGTGATAACTATATTGCGACACCCGATTTAATGCTGGCCGTCAATGCCGCGGTAACGCTCCAGCGCCCGCTGCTCATCAAAGGCGAACCGGGAACAGGCAAGACGATGTTGGCCGAGGAAGTCGCCGAATCACTCGGCAAAAAACTCATCCAATGGCACATTAAATCCACCACCAAAGCGCAACAGGGCTTGTATGAATACGATGCGGTTTCTCGCCTGCGTGATTCGCAATTGGGCGAGGAAAAAGTAAAAGATATACGCAACTACATTCACCAAGGCATGTTGTGGCGCGCCTTTGATGCCGATGAACAAGTCGTACTGTTGATTGATGAAATCGATAAAGCCGATATTGAATTCCCGAACGATCTGCTGCGCGAATTAGACCGCATGGAATTCTATGTTTACGAGACCCGCGAGACGGTGGTTGCCAAGCATCGGCCGATCATTATCATCACCAGTAACAACGAAAAAGAACTGCCGGATGCTTTTTTGCGGCGCTGCTTTTTTCACTACATTCGCTTCCCGGATCGCGATGTGATGCAGCAGATTGTTGATGTCCACTACCCGGGTTTAAAGAAAAATCTGCTGAAAGAAGCGCTGGAAGTCTTTTTCGATATTCGCGAACTGCCGGGCTTAAAAAAGAAGCCTTCCACCTCTGAGTTGCTCGATTGGATCAAGCTGCTGGTGGCTGAAGATATTTCGCCAGAAGCGTTGAGATCAAACGATGCCGCCTCGCTGATTCCGCCGCTTTATGGGGCGCTATTGAAGAACGAACAGGATGTGCATTTGTTTGAACGCTTGGCGTTTTTATCGCGGGCGCGGAAAAACTGAGTGATGCCGAATTGCTTTCACTTCAGCGCGTTCAGCTTTGGTGTTTTAGACCCAGACGGTTGCCAACTTAAATGCTGATCGATTTTTTTCTGGGTCTGAAGCAAGCCGGCTTGCCCGTTTCTGTCAAAGAATATTTGATGCTGTGTGAGGCGATGCAAAAAGGCGCAGTGATTTTTGACAACTACGGCAGTGTCGATGAGTTTTATTATCTATCGCGCGCCAGTTTGGTCAAAGATGAAACCCATTTTGATCGGTTTGATCGCGCTTTTGCACAATATTTTAAGGGTGTTGAATCGCTGAGCTCGGCTCTGGACAAGGCGTTCAAGCAAGAATTGCCTGAAGAATGGCTCCGGAAGCTGGCCGAGCGTTTATTGTCGGATGAAGAAAAAGCGCAGGTTGAGGCACTGGGCGGCTGGGAAAAGTTGATGGAAACCCTCAAAGAGCGGCTGGCCGAGCAAAAGGAACGTCACCAGGGCGGCAGCAAATGGATCGGTACGGCTGGCACCTCACCGTTCGGGGCTTACGGGTACAACCCCGAAGGCGTGCGCATCGGCCAGGATAAATCCCGAAACCGCCGCGCTGTGAAAGTCTGGGATCAGCGCGAATATAAAGATTACGACGATAACGCCGAACTCGGTATCCGTAATATCCAACTGGCATTGAGACGGCTCCGCAAATTCGCCCGCACCGGTGCTGAAGAAGAATTAGACATGGACGGCACCATCAAAGCCACCGCCAACAATGCGGGCTATCTCGATTTAAAGCTGGTTCCCGAGCGCCATAACAACGTGAAAGTGTTGTTGTTCTTGGACGTAGGCGGCTCGATGGATGATTATGTGCATCGTTGTGAGGAACTCTTTTCCGCCGCCAAAACGGAATTTAAACACCTCGAATATTTTTATTTTCATAATTTTATTTATGAATCGGTGTGGCGCAATAACCGCCTGCGCCATAGCGAAAAATTCTCAACGCTTGATGTGCTTAACAAATACGGCAATGATTATAAAGTCATTTTCGTCGGCGATGCCACGATGAGCCCGTATGAAATTCTGCAACCCGGCGGCAGCGTGGAGCATTACAACGAGGAGGCCGGCAGCGTGTGGCTGAAACGCATGACCGACTTTTATCGCCGCTCGGTATGGATTAATCCGACGGCGCAAGAGCATTGGCATTGGACGGCTTCGGTCCGGCTGACCCAAGAACTGATGGGCGGCCGCATGCACCCGCTGACGGCAGCAGGGCTGGAGACGGCGATGAAGGCATTGATTTAGTTGCGGACGCCGTGAAATGAATAATGGGCCGCTGCGATAACAGCATGCAAAAGTTGCACAAAATGTGCAGAAAATCCAAAAAACCATCGTCAGTCATAAACAGCGCGTCATCTCCGCAGCCGAAAACGGTCATTTCAAAGCCGCATATTTTTCCAACTAAAATTGTGAAATAATGTTAAATCATAAAATTGGGAGTAACAGATGAGGATTGCATTGCTCGAAGATGATGTTGATGTTGGCGCAGCGATGCAGCAATGGCTCGAAGGCGCCGGTCATGTTGTGCATCATTTTGTTTCGGGCCGAGTCATTTTGCGCGAGGCGGGGCGCGAGAGCTACGATTTGTTCATTCTCGATTGGCATGTGCCCGATTTGTCAGGCGAAGAAGTCCTTAAATGGCTTCGCGATAAAAACCAATCGACGACGCCGGTGCTGTTTGCCACCAGCCGCGATTCAGAATCAGATATTGTTTCAGCGCTTTCAAACGGTGCGGATGATTACATGATTAAGCCAGTGCGCCGCTTGGAATTGCTCGCGCGCGTTGAGGCTCTGTTGCGACGGGCGCGCCCCAAGCACGCCTATGCGGAAGCCATTGAGCTGCCGCACTACCGTATTGATGTGGCCAACCGCGTGATTTATTTTAATGAAGATGCGGTCGAGATGACTGACAAAGAATATGATCTCACGCTGTTTTTATTCCGCAACATTGGCCGGCTGCTGTCGCGCGGGCATATTTCTGAAAGCGTTTGGGGACGCAGCAGCGAAGTCCAATCACGAACCGTTGATACCCACGTCAGCCGGGTTCGCAAGAAATTGGAATTGGGTACCGAGAACGGCGTGAAACTCATGCCCATTTATAATTTCGGTTATCGCTTGGAGCGTGTCACCACGCCTGAAAAGCCATCGGCTTGACCTTCCTTTGAAGTCTTTTCTCGAGGCTCGCTTTATGAGTTCGCTTTGCGGCTCCGCTCGCGATGTGTAATGGGTAATGGGTAGTCGGTAAGAGGTAAGGTGTAAGGTGTAAGGGGCAGTGAGTATTGGGGAGGTCGAGCGCGTAAATGCGCAGACCTAGTCACGGCTTGTTGCATCTGCCACTATTGCCACCTTTCCCGATATTCTCGCGATTGGCGTGATTGGCGTGATTAGCGACAAGCCATCCAAAATGCTGCCAATGTGATTTTTTGTAAAAAACGACTATGCGCCTCGATTTTATGCCTTAATTCATCAGTTGCGTGTGCGACATCCCTGATTCGCCCTCGCGCGGTCGGCCAGCGCGTCCGAGGCGCCAATCGATTGCCCAACGATACTTTTCAAAGAGACCGCAATGCCCGAATTTACGCCTGCCTCAGTGCCGTTGCCGAAACCCGGGGGCCGTATTGTTGCCGCTAATTTTTTTGCGGGCTCGTTCTCGCGCGGCTGCGGATTATCGTTCGGCATGCTGTTACTCAGCATATTGTTCTTCACCACTGCCAGCCATGCCGAAGAAAGTTTCTATACGCATGTTGCGGAGCGGGGCGATTCGCTAATCAAAATTGCCAAACGCTTTCTAATCAAAACGCATAACTGGCAAGCGTTGCAAAAAATCAATCAGGTGGACAATCCGAATCTCATTCCAGTGGGCACGCGTATTCGGATGCCCGTTTCACAAATGCGTACCGAGCTCGCGAACGCGGAAGTGATTGCGTTGCAGGGTAGCGTCACCGCGAGCAGCGGTACCCTGGCCGTTGGCAGCGCGGTCAAAGAGGGCGACAAATTAAAAACTGGTGATACGGGTTTTGTCAGTATTCGCTTGGCAGACGGATCGATCTTAAAAGTGCAATCAAAATCGTCGATTCAGCTTGAGAACGCCCGCCAGTTAGCCAATACCGGCGGTGTGGCGGATACGGTCGTGAGGCTTGAATCGGGCCGCGTCGAGACCTCCGTTGCGAAACAAAAAGGACCGAGCAGCCGCTACGAAATTCGCACGCCAACCTCGAACATGGGTGTGCGCGGAACGGTGTTCCGAGTCGCTGGCAACGAAGCTGGCACACGCGCATTAAGTGAGGTGGTCGAGGGTTCAGTTGCCGTGTCATCCAGCGGGCAGCCGAAGCTGCTATCGTTACCAGCGGGCTTTGGGTCTGTGGTGGAGGCCGGTAAACCGCCATCTGCGCCAATCGCCCTGTTGCCAGCGCCAGATTTAAGTGGCATTGCCGCGTTAACGCCGACAGCCAAAACGCGTTTCCAATTTCCCGCGCTTGCAATGGCAAAGCGCTATCGCGGTCAAGTCGCGACTGATGCTAACTTCAATAATTTAATTGCAGATGCACAAGCAGCGGTGCCGATGATTGAACTGGCTGCGCTGCCCGATGGAAAATTGTACTTACGCATTCGCGGTATCGATGAGAATGACTTGGAGGGCAATGATGCCGTTAAAACGGTTGAAGTGCGTGCAACCCCGGTGCCACCGTTTTTAGCAACCCCTGCGCCGAACGCGCAGGTTCCGGCCGGGCCGGGCCGATTTGAATGGGCCGAAACCAAAGAGGCTGTGGCCTATCAGATTCAGATCGATCGTCAACTTGATCGTGATGGAAAATCTCAATTTGCTGCGCCGCTGGTCGATAAACGTGTCATCACGGGCACGGCCTTTTCGCTAGATGCTGGGTTAACGCCAGGCCAATATCAATGGCGAGTTGCGAGTGTTCGCGGTAATGGCGATGTGGGTCCGTTTAGCGATGCACAAGCTTTTGCCGCGCGTGATGCGAAAGCAATACTTGCGGTCCCGCGCGTCAAGGGCAATGAAGCGCGTTTTTCATGGGGCGGCGTGAAGGAGTCTGGTCAATCCGGTGGTCAGTTTTACCAGTTCCAACTTTCGCGTAACGATCGTTTTACCGACATCGTGATTGATCGTATTGTCGATAAGCCAGAGGTCGTCGCGGATCGCCTGAGCAAAAATGTTTATTACATCCGGGTACGGGCGGTTGATGTTCCGCCGAACGTCGGGGGCAGCGCGAATATAAGCATGAATACCAACGTCGATAAATCGTCCAGCGAAGCGGTTCTGGCTACTCAACCCGCGCGGTTTGAGGGATTCAAAGGACCCTGGAGCGAAACACAGCAGGTAGAAATCTATGCTTCGCAATGGTGGTTGCTGATGTTTGGTTTACCGATACTAGGCCTGTAGCGGTACCCCGCCAAGTATGATCTTAAATTGGGGTT
Organism: Burkholderiales bacterium; assembly: GCA_025360815.1. Classification (GTDB taxonomy): domain Bacteria; phylum Pseudomonadota; class Gammaproteobacteria; order Burkholderiales; family Usitatibacteraceae; genus UKL13-2. The sequence continues at coordinate 61,540 of JANYBL010000044.1, read as the reverse complement.
CTCCGCGTGCCACCCCTGTCGTCACCGCGCTATCGATGCAGATGGTTGTGGCCGTGAGAGCAGTCGGATTCCGCCTGATTGATGCGCCTCGATAAGACCAATTTGCTGAACACGATGCGGCATCCAGTCATTCGCGAGTGGCTGATCATCGCATTTTTTCTCACCACAACAGCGCTGGTCGCGATGCGTGGTGAATGGTTTTCAAGGCTTGACCAAACACTTTACGACCAAGCGATTGCCCTTTGGCAGCGGCCAGTACTACCCGAAATTGTGATTATCGGTATCGACGAGGAAAGCCTTCGTCAGATTGGACGTTGGCCGTGGCGGCGCAATATCCATGCAACGTTGATTGATCGCCTTACCGAAGCGGGCGCTAAAGCCGTTGCGCTCGACGTGATTTTGTCGGAACCTGACCAGCGCGATCCGACGAGTGACGATGTCCTCGCAGCGTCTATTTTGCGCAATCAGCGCGTCGTGTTGCCCTTAACCGCGCGCATCAGTATTGATGGGTTGTCTGGCGAATCCGAACCTATCCCGGCTTTTGCCAACGGTGCTGCAAGGCTAGGGCATATCGCGTCACAGCTCGACAAAGATGGCGTGGTGCGCCAGGTATTTTTACGTGCCGGGATGACCAAGCCCCGCTACGATTTGTTGGCGCTGGCGGCCTTGTCGGTCGCTGACCCCGCGATTTGGTCGGCGCGAACCGGGTTACCCGGTGAAACGGCTCAATCGACAAGTGCGGGCGTGGCAGGCAAGCAGTCCGTACGGCGCGGTGCCGTATGGGCGACCGATCATGCTTATCTCATTCCTTATGCGGGGCCGCCGGGGCATTTTATGCCGCTGCCGTATTTTTCAGTATTGAGCGGCGACTATCCGGCGGCGGCGTTCAAAGACAAGATTGTGTTGATCGGTATGACCGTCAGCGGTTCGGGTGATGAATTTCCGACGCCGGTTTCAGGATTCGACCGTGCCATGTCGGGGATCGAGATTCACGCCAATGTGCTGCAAGGCTTGCGCGAAGGGATTGATCTTCGAATCATGCCGATGTGGGCTGCAGCATTGTTGACAGTGACCGCCGTCTTAATGATGCTGCTCGCCTATTTGTGGCTCACGCCACAACAAGCGATTGCGCTGACAGCCTTGCTTATCGCGGCGGTATTCTTTACTGTTTTGTTGTTATTTCGCTATGCCTCGGTCTGGATACCGCCCGTTCCGTTGCTGCTGTGTATCGTCTTGGCTTACCCGCTTTGGAGTTGGCGAAAATTGGAGGCCACCCAAAATTATTTGAACGAAGAACTCTTGACACTTGAACAGGAGCCGAGCGTGTTTACACCCGAGGCGGCGCGCGTGATTGCACCCAAAGGCGGGTCGGTATTGATGCCGCAGCGCGTGACGCAGCCAACACATTCATCAAACGTGTTCGTTCCTGATGTCGTCGAGCAGCGTATCGTTGCGTTGCGTGCGGCGACACAGCGCTTGCGCAGTCTGAACCGCTTTGTCGTGAATTCATTGGAGAGCCTGCCTGAGGCGGCTCTCGTCACAGATTTTAATGGCAATGTGCTACTGGCCAACACCAGTGCGGATAAATTGTTCGGAACCGTGATTGAATCGACACCCGGCGAACCCAAGCAACAACCACTCGAAGGCCGCGACGTTTTTGAACTAATGTCCACGATCCAACATCACGAAAGCCACGACTGGCGAGGACTTTGGGCCAATGTCGCTGATGATACCCGGGCCATTACGGTGGAAGCAATTGGCGTCGATGATCTTGAATATCTGGTGCAAATCGCGCCATCGTTTTCCGATATTGGTTTGCATACAGCGACGATTGTGACGATTACTGATATTTCGCCGCTGCGGGAATCGGAGCGTCGTCGCGATGAAGCGCTTCGGTTTTTGTCGCATGATATGCGCTCCCCGCAAGCCTCTATTTTGACGCTGCTCGAAATGCAGCGCGAAGATCCCAGCAGCATGCCCAGCGCAAAGCTCAATGACCGTATTGGCCGCTACGCGCGCCGCACACTCACGTTAGCGGATGATTTTTTGCGTCTCGCCAAAGCCGAGCGATCCAAGCCGCAAGATTTCGAGCCGCTAGATTTGAGCGAGCTCCTGCTTGATGCTACTGAGGAAGCAAGGACGTTGGCCACGGCTAAAAGTATCAAGATCACTAACGATATGCCCGCTGCCGAAGCATGGGTGAATGGAGATCGCGATCTGCTCACCCGCGTCTTGATGAATCTGCTCTCAAACGCAACCAAATACAGCCCGCCTCAGACCTCCGTAACCTGTCGTTTGAGCTTGAATCGCGCCATACCACCCATGTGGTTTGTTGACATCATCGACCAAGGCTACGGTATCGCCGACGTCGATGCGAACAAGTTGTTCACCCGCTTCGCGCGGATTCGGCAAGAAGGTCAGCCGGAGGAAGATGGTATTGGTTTAGGACTGGTTTTTGTCAAAACGGTGGTATTGCGTCATGGCGGCACAATCGCGGTGTCGAGCAAAGTGGCCGCATTTCAAGGCGATAAGCGTGGGACAACGTTCACGGTGAAATTGCCGATGATCGAAGCGCCTGAGGACTAACGGACTATTGGACTAGTGGATTAGTGCTTGGTCGATGCTTCCATTTTAGGATGTCCCCGGGTGTTCTGGTGAGGTTAGTACGACCCTGGAACCGCCTGAAATAGGAAAACACCGTCCGCGCCTTTGCTACGTTTGGCACGCCCCGCAAACCAAAGAAAATGTAAATGCGCGATCGCCTCCCCGATTGCAAATACAAGTTGGTGATTGTCGAGCTCGCGTTTAAATAGCACCGGCAAAATCTCGGCGGCTGATTTCGGTTCATGAATGGCGGACATCAACTCAATCAGCCGCGCCGCGTGATGGGCAGCCAATTCGTTGACGCGCTCGCGCAATCCGTTGAACACCCGATCATGGGATGGCAATACCAGCGTCGCATCAGGCAACGACAAGAATTGTTGATTACTGTCCAGAAACTGTTTAAGGGGATTTGCCTCGGGCTGATTTCCCCACACCCCGACATTGGTGGTGATGCGCGGTAACACTTGATCGCCGGAAATCAGCACGTTGTCGTCCGCTGAAAATAGCGTCGCATGTTCAGGCGCATGGCCAAATGCTGTGATGATGCGCCACTCGCGGTGGCCGATACGAAGGGAATCGCCGGCCATTATGCGATTAAATTGCTTGGGAACGCTCGGCACGCCGCGTTTGTAGCCGCCACTACGCTCATTCTGTGCTGCTGCAAAATCTGGGCGAATCTTCGCCAGCCCGTGTGCTAAAAAAAGCTGTGCTGAATTGGCGTTATCAAAGCCCGCTGTATCCTCAACGGCTGCGTGTGCCGACAAATATTCTGTTGCGGTCATCCACAAGGCAGCACCGGTGCGCTCATGCAGCCAAGCTGCACAGCCGACATGATCGGGATGATAGTGCGTCACAATAATCCGCTTCACTGGCAGGCCGCGCATGGTCTCATCAAAATGCCCTTCCCAAATCGCATGGGTGGTGGCGATGCCATAGCCGGTATCGACGATGGTCCATCCCTCGCCGGTCTCTGCGTCGTTATCTTCAAGCAGCCATAAATTAATATGATCCAACTTAAACGGTAACGGCATCCGTATCCAGTAAATGCCGGGCGCAACCAGAATCGATTCGCCGGGTGCTGGTGGGGTGAGGTGTGGGTAAGTGATCATCGGCGGGGGCAAGAATGAGGGGGCGGGATGAGGGATGAGGGATGAACGATGAGCGGTGTGGGGCTCAGAAGGTGAGGCTTTAGGCATGAGAAAAATACTGCAGCGCTTGTTCTACGCACTCGACTGCGCGCGAGGCTTCGTTCGGCACTTCCCTCACCCTAACCACGCCACTAGGGTTTCAAAAATCACTTTGCTGTGCTCATATAATTATTTCGTCGTCGCGACAAACACGCCGTCCCAATTCTTGCCTGGAGGGTTGAGTTTGAAATTGGCGATACGCTGCAAATAAACCTTGTACGCTTTGCGCGATGGGTCGGCGTGTGAGAGGGCGGTCAATATTTGTTCAGCATCGTCCCAGCGTTGCTCTTTATAACGATCCAGCGCCCGGTGGAAGCGATCAATCTCGTTCAACACCTGCTCGACGATCTCGCCCTTCATGCCCACGGGTTCATAAATGCTAATCGGCTCCAGTTTGCCCTTCACACGAATCCGATCCAGCTCGCGATAGACCACGCTTGGCACGGCGTTCACGATGTTTTCCGACACCAAAATGCCGACACCATATTCCTTAGTTTGACCTTCCAAACGCGCTGCCAAATTTACGGCATCGCCCATCACGGTGTAGGCGCGTCGAAATGTCGAGCCCATGTCGCCGACGTTCATCACACCGCAATTCAAGCCTACGCCAATTTCTAACTTTGGCCAGCCGCGCTTGATATACGCAGGGCCAATTTCTTTGATGCGTTTTTGCATCGCCAATGCCGACAGCAGCGCATGTTCGGCGTGCTTTTCATCGGTGACTGGCGCACCCCAAAACGCCATGATCGCGTCACCGATGTATTTGTCAATTGTGCCGCGTTGTGTCTGAATCGTCTGTGTCATGTCGGTCAGATAATCGTTCATCATTGCCGTCAATTCCGTCGGCGATAGCCCTTCAGAGATCGAGGTGAAGCTACGAATATCCGAAAACAACACCGTCATATCGCGGCTTTCACCTTTGGTCGAATAGTTGGTCGGATTTTTCGCCATTTCTTCCACCAACTCTTTGGGCACATAAGTCCCGAAGATGCCGGTGATTTGGCGCTTAGAGCGCGCCTCGATGAAGAAGCCGTAGGCCATATTGAATAAATACAATGCGCCTATCAACAAAAGTGGCATGGCAAGAGGCAGAACAAGATTGGTGCTCCACCAATACATATTAAACCCGATCACCGCCGCAGCGGTTAGGGCGACAGTCACGGTTGACCAGAGCGGATTGAGTTTAACCAAGGCCAAAGCCAGCGCGATACCTATCGCCAAGACGATCCAGATTTTGATCGCGAATTCAAAGTGGGGACGGCGTTTGATGTTGTTATCCAAATAACCAGATAACAAGTTGGCATGCGCCTCAACGCCCGGATAAATCTCGCCGACGGGGGTATTTCGCAAATCGAACAAGCCAGCAGCGGATGTTCCAACCAACGCAATTTTTCCGTCGAGTTCACCGGGCGTTAGTTTTCCTTGAATGACATCCGTCGCTGAAATATAACGATACATCGGATTCTTGCCTCGATACGGAATCAATGCCGTGCCGTCGTCATCCAGAGAAATAACCGTTTTTTTGCCGAAGCTCACGTTATCTAAGCGCAGGCGGCCATCGCCTTCGTCATCCTTTCGCATATTGACGATGATGGGCTCGTTATCAAGGAAAGCTCTGTATGTCGCAATAGATAACGATTCGTAATATGCGTCTTTATACTGCACAAACGTTGGTACTCGTCGAAGTACACCGTCAAAATCAATCAGCGGCAAAATATGTCCAGTGGCGGAAGCCGCTGCTTGGAATTCTTTGAGATTGGCGCTAAAACCAGTGAATCTTGGCGTCGAGAACGGTTTGCCGCTGAACGTAGCTGTTGAAAACGTTGGTGTCGGCAAAACGCCAATCTCAAGCTTCGTCAGTTCGCTATTCCGATCATTGCTGGGCGCGAACGATAAAACAACGGAGTGCCTGCCGATTTCCTCGGCGAACTGTTTATCGTAATCAAGAGATGGACGAATTTCGGCGAGTTTTTCTTGAAAATCGGTGTTCGACTTGAGCGCGTCTTTGCTCAGCGCTTCTAATTTTGCCAAGCCAGAGCTTGTATCGGGCTCGGCGAAAAAAACGTCGAAGCCGACTACCTTTGTTTTATAGGGATCGAATAATTGTCGGGTCAGGGCTGCAATTTTATCGCGCCCCCACGGCCAACGGCCCTCAGCAGATAAGCTTTTTTCGTCAATATCAATGATGACGATACGCGGGTCAATTTTTTCCGGCATGGTGGCGCGGAGCCTTGTGTCGTAAGTCTGCAATTCAAGCCGCTGAAAGAAGGTGAGCGGTTCGCCAAACATATAATTCAATACGAACAACCCCACAATTCCGATGCCCAACCCTGCGCGGATAAAGACGTTAATCGACGAAAAATACTTCGTCCATATCTTCTTAATGTCAAACTTAGCGTTCATATTGCGTCTCCGCTGATGGTCTTCTGTTTTGTGCGAATTTCTGCGGCGTTTCCTGATGATGCGCTGGGCTCGCAAAATTTATGGTCTGCATCTTGGTCCAACGGTTTTTCCCCCTTTGGAGATTGTTGCATATTTGGATGGGCACATGGGAATCCGCTGACTGCGTCACCATGGCCGAGAGGGCTGGATGATTAACACTTACAATACCCTGAACACTGGTAAAACCCCCGCCAGAACTGCAGTTTGGGGCAGTTTGGCCCCGAAAGGCAGTCTAGGAGCCAAGTTTGGTTCTTTTAATATTCATTCTTCGATCAAGCAGTGTTACCCAAACTAAGCGCCTCATCGACTATCAACTCAGCGATGCTTCATGAGAAAATAATCAATTCCCGCTTTTGCATCGCAAAAAAATATGAACACGCCGCTTAATTCCGCCGCCATTCACCACACCGCGTTTTACAAATTTGTTCCCCTCGGCGATCCTGAGCAGGTCATTGAACACTTGCGCAGCATCACAACCGATTTGCTGGGCTCGATTTTGGTTGCAACGGAGGGCATAAATGGCATGGTGGCGGGAACAACGGCGCAGATCGACGTATTTCAAGCGGCACTGTTGGCGCATGCCAGCTTTGGCGACATCTTGTTTAAACGCACCGAATGCAAAACCCCTCCATTTGGCCGCATGAAGGTTTATCGGAAGCCGGAAATTGTGCCGCTTGGCATTTCGGGGGTGGACGCCCGCAACACCGGCATCGATGTGAGCCCCGCTGATTGGCGCAAATTGATTGCGGAAGATGATGTGGTGCTGCTCGATAATCGCAATAGCTTCGAGTTTAAATTGGGACGCTTTAAAAATGCGGTGGATCCGAATGTCACAAATTTTCGGGACTTTCCCCGATACGTTGAAGCGCATATCGACGAATGGAAAGCCCAAGGTAAGCGGGTCGCGATGTATTGCACCGGCGGCATTCGCTGTGAAAAAACCAGTGCGTGGATGCGTGATTTAGACATGGAGGTTTTTCAATTGCAAGGCGGCATTTTGAACTATTTTAAAGAAATGCCCGATGCTGAAAAAGATTGGGACGGCGAATGCTTTGTGTTTGATAACCGCATCGCGCTCGATACTAAATTACAGGAAACAAAAACCACCTTAGAGGATGTTTACGGGGGCGAGCCTGACGGTGAGTGGCGTTTGAAGCGGGCGAAAGAGTTGGATGGGTCGAAATAACGCCTCTTTGCAGTTTTTGTTGAATATCGCAATGAGCGCTGCTGCTGATGTTGCCGACTAAAAATGGCGTAGGCCCAAGCTGTATCTCGCTACCCAACGGTGCATGGTCGACGCTACTTGATTTTTTGGCGGATCGTTTTCCGCATATTGCGCGAACCGAAATTATTGCCCGCATGCAGCGTGGGGAGGTGGTGGACGAAGCCGGTGTTGCGGCGCTACCAGAGCGTGCATATCAAGCCTATCAAAAACTTTATTATTATCGGAACATTGAAAACGAGCCGCGCATCCCGTTCGATGAAGTGGTGTTGTTCCAAGATGATTTTATTGTTGCTGTTGATAAACCGCATTTTTTGCCAATGTCTCCTGCCGGGCGCTACGTACAGGAGACCCTGCTGGTCCGGCTAAAGCGAAAGCTGGGCATCGATACCTTAGCCCCAATGCATCGGCTGGATCGTGAAACAGCAGGCGTGGTGTTGTTCACGGTGCAGCCGCAACACCGTGATCAATACGCACTGCTGTTTCGCGAACGGGCGGTGGCAAAGCAGTACCAAGCCGTTGCGCCTTGGCGAGCCGATCTGCAGCTGCCGCGGGTACATCAAAGCCGGATGGTTGTGGCCGATCATTTTATGCAAATGCGTGAGCTGGCCGGTGAACCGAATTCTGAAACGCGGATTGAATTGTTGGAAGTCGGCAACCAGTTGGCGCGTTATCGATTGATACCGTTGACCGGCAAAAAACATCAGCTACGCATCCACATGGCCGCGCTGGGTGTGCCGATTTTAAATGACCAAATTTATCCCACGCAGGTTGAATACGATGAACGTGACTACACCAAGCCGCTACAATTGTTGGCCGAGTCGATACAGTTTCGGGATCCGATCAGCGGATTGGAACGCTGCTTTGAGAGCCAACGGCAATTGATGGCAATATAGCTGAAGTGAAAACTTAATACCCTCGTTGGCGAGGGCCTAGCGACCCGAACGGCCCGAACGGCCCGAACGACCTGAAAGCAAAGATGAATAAAATCTATTTCAATTCAGTTTATTTTGTTTTGAGCATATTTTTAGTTGCGTTGGTAGCGGGTTGCGCCAGCGTAGCGCCCGAGAAGCGGCATACACCCGCTGAAATTGCGGCTTACCGAGTTGAAAACTTTGCAGCGCCAATCACCTCCACCGAGGGGGAACTCGCGGAACGGAATAGCGCGATTGAGAAAATTCGCACGGCGATGGCGGCGTCGAACGCTGAAAATAACTTAAACCTCGATGCGCCGGATGCTTTGAGCGCAATTGCGTTATTCAACACGGAGCAGGATGCAGGCCGACGCCTCGTGCTGAATGCGTTGGCAGAATTTGAGCGCAATTTATCGCAGGCATCCATCGAATATCAACGCACTGTGATCGCTGCCGCCTACACTTACTATGCGTCAGAAAGTGTCTCAGCGCTGAAGCGCTTGCTCGAAAAACTTTCCACGCCGCGAGAGTTCGCGATGGCGTCATATGCTGTGCTGAAAGCGGATAAAAATGCCAAAGCAGAACTAAAAGCGACGCTGGCTCGGCGATTTCCCGATTGGGCTAGTGAACCCCGTGAGCCGCGTCTGCGTGCGTTGGAACGTGTACTCACGACAGATGCCGCCGCAGAGCTTGCACAGCGTCCGCCGCTGGCCGACTTGTTGGCTGCACCCATTCGCAAAATTGGCGGCGGCTTGCCAGTGATTTACAGCTTCCAACGCAAGGATCGGCAGCGCTTTGGATTGGCAATGGTCCGTAGTCCGGGTGGGCAATTTGTGCGCAACGCAGATGGCAGCTATTTCAACATCCCGCATTTAGCAAACGCGCTCACCAATCTTCCGGGCACTATTACCAACGGCAATACGCCGCAAGGGTTGTTCACGATTATCGGTGCGGGCACGGCAACCAATAAATGGATTGGTCCGACACCGTACCTGCATTCCAAAGTGCCGATTGAGGCTGCGGTTGCTGAATATGAGCATACCGAGCTGACGAATTTGATTGTAGCGCCGGAAGCATGGACTGAAGAGCGATATGAGAGTTTTTTGCCCGCCTCATGGCGCGGCTATCAACCGTTTAAAGAAGCCTTTCTGGCAGGCTTGGCCGGTCGTGACGATATGCTCATTCACGGCACAACGATTAATTCTGAATACTATCGCGGTGCCTCGTTTTACCCCGGCACACCGTCGGCTGGCTGCTTGGTGGCGATGGAATATTGGTCGAAATCTGATGGCTCGTTACAACGCAGTGATCAGCTCTCGCTTGCCAAAGCATTTACCGCAAGTGGTATCGATAAGGGTTATTTAGTTGTCGTCGAATTAGATGATCGCCCGCTTGGCGTTTCACTCGCGGATGTGATGCCAGATGTGATCGCTGCCGAGTCACGGCAGCGACAATAGTCGTCGCAGCGCGTAAGTGGATTCATGAATTGAGCCGAACCAAGCGCGCTCAATGGGGTTGCAAAGGTGATGACGCTGATCGCGATGAAGCATCATGTTTCACAGGGCAAAATCGTCGGTCACAGAGATGTTTCGGAGCAAACTGCTTGTTCGCGGAAATACTTATATCGCTATTTGACGAAGGGTTATTTTCAGGATGTGGTTAGAAAAAAGTTGCAGCCGTTGCGACTGATTTGGCGGGCAATTGTTATGGTCAACCAAACAACGCCCCCCAAGCCGCTACGACGGCGCGCCGCTCCTCCACAAATTCATCAAGCCCCACCCATGTTTTGAGTTGATTATTGTTGCGAGCGCGGTGCTGTCGCTCGCGATATGCCAAATATGCTTTTGCCACTTTGGCCGCGATATCCTCATCCAAAATACCCAGCGCGCCCGACCGCATCAGCAGCGCAAAATTGCCGAGATTGCCCAAGAACTCGGCATGCTCATGGCTATAGGCGAGAATCAAATATTGCACAATAAATTCGACATCAACAATTCCACCGCGGGTGTGCTTCAGATCTAGCGCCGGACTTTCAGTATCGGTGCGATCCTTTTTTTCAGCACGCATTTTGTCGCGCATTTCGAGAATTTCAGTTCGCAATTTCTGTCGGGTTGCCGGTTCATTACGCGGCGCGCTCAGGACCTCATGGCGAATGGCATCGAATGGCACGGCGAGGGACGCATCCCCAGCGCACCAGCGGGCCCGCGTGAGCGCTTGGTGTTCCCACGTCCACGCCCGGCTAAGTTGATAATCCCGGAACGCCGACAAGTCGGAAACCAACATGCCCGAATCGCCGTCAGGGCGCAAGCGTAAATCGGTTTCATAGAGGTCGCCGCCGACGGTTGCTGTATTCAGCCAGCTTCGTAAGCGCTGTGCGAGCTTGGAATACTGCTCGCCACCTATAATATGGCTTTCGCCGTTTCCACTTCCAACTGCGTCTCCGCGCCGGCGTTCGATGTTTTCATCGAAAATAAATACTAAATCAAGATCCGACGCATAGCCTAATTCCTTGCTGCCCAATTTGCCATAGCCGATGATCGCAAAGCCTGGCGGAGCTTGCCAGCCATTGTCGGTTTTGGTGAGTGTGCGCTGCACCAATACCAACGTGGTGTCGAGTAGCATATCTGCCAACGCAGAGAGCGCGTCCGACAATGCCATCACGCCAATTCTGCCCTCAATATCGGCAATGTTTAATTTTATGGTGATACTTTGTTTGGTATGGCGCAGCAACTCATATAGTTTTTCCACATCGCCGGCAGCTTGGTCGCAAGCTCGTTGCAACTTAGCCCGTTCCGCCGGCCAGTTGAATTGAGGCGAGCCGGTTTCAACCGTGATCAATTCATCGAGTAAAATCGGATGGCGCTTCAAAAAATCTGCCGCCCACCCGCTGCTGGCCGCGATGCGCGCAACCCTGGGCAGCACCGCCGGGTATTCCATCAGCAACGCCAAATAGGTCTCGCGTTTATCGATAGCATCAAGCAAATCGAGGAGACGAAAAAAAGTCTCAGCTGGCTTTTCGAAAGCAAGCGATGCCTTTAACGCTGCCGGAATCAGGGCCTCCATGCGGGCAACAATTTTCGGCGAAAGTGTTTGCGTACGGGATGATTTTTGCCAAGTTTTGATGCGCGTTACCATCCGATTTTCGATGGCCGGGTCAATTGACGTTTCCGAGCAGGCAAGCTGAAACACCGCATGAATACTGGCTTCCAAGCCAATTGATGGCACCTTAGCCGCTGGCAAACTATTGGTGGTCCCCAGCGTTTTGGCACTATTAACTGCTGCAAAAAGCGATTCAAATTCGGCATTTACAAAATTTCGCTCTAGATTCAGCGCTGCCTCAAACTCAGCCCAGCTTTCAACATTCATCGCGGCGGCAATACGTTCCTGATCCATGGCATTGGTCGGCAATGCCTGGGTTTGTGCGTCGTCGAGATATTGCAGCCGATGTTCCAAATTGCGTAAAAAAAGATAGGCAGTTTGTAAGCGGGTAATTTTATCGGGGCTGACGAGCCCGCGTTCGGCGATCAACTTCAATGCTTCTCGCGTCGAGGCAACTTGCAGCGCGGGGTCGCGCCCGCCACGCACGAGTTGGAAAAGCTGCGCTATAAATTCCACCTCACGAATGCCGCCACGTCCCACCTTGATGTCATTGAGGCGATTTTTCTTCGTGGCCTCGGCGCGGATTTGTCCGTGCAAGTCGCGCATTTCATCAATCGCGCCATAGTCGTTATAACGTCGGTAGACGAACGACGTGACCATTTTTTCGAGCGCATGCTTGGTCGCGGCTGTCCCGGTGAGTGCCCGCGCCTTTAGCCATGCATAGCGTTCCCAAGGCCTACCTTGGGTCCGGAAATATTGCGCCAGTGTCGCAAGGCTGCTGACCAACGGCCCGCTCGTGCCAAATGGTCGCAAGCGCATATCGACGCGAAAGACAAATCCATTTTCATCAATCTGATCCAACGCGCGAATGACGCGTTTACCAGTCTCGGCATGAAACTCATGCCATGATCGCTCTTGCAGCGCCATTTCCCCCGTCGCGCCGTTCGACCCTGCCGACCCCGCCGACCCAGCCATTACGGCTTCCCCGTCCTGGTCATAGATGAAAATTAAATCAATGTCAGAGGAAACATTCAATTCATATGCACCCAATTTGCCCATGCCAACGACCAGCATCTGTGCATTGGCGTCGTTGAGTACCGATTCGGGCAGGCCGAACAGCCGCGCCACGCCACGAGCATGGAACCGCACAGCCGCATTGACGGTAACGTCAGCCAGCGCTGAGACAGTGGCCGCGACCTCGGCGAAATCGGCCAAACCATTGATATCGCGAAAAATAATCCGCAACATCGTTTGACGGCGTAAACGTCGCAGCGCGGCATGAAAGTTGATCTCATCAGTTCCATCAACACGCTCAAGAGCCGCGCCCAGCCTAGAGTTTAGCGATGTTGTCGATAACGCCTCCTGAAAATATGCCGCTAAATCGTCCAGCAATGCCGGCTCCGCTCGGCTTATCCGTTCTGCATAACGCGAGGCATGAAACATTCGGCTGACTTGCCGGTCAAATGAAAGAGACGCGCCATTTTGGCTTTCGGTATTGACGATGCTCATTTGGCGATTTCGGGGATATAGACGGAGTCGGGCGTAAATAAAATGGCGTTGTCTCCCAATAAGGAGTTTCGCCCGCTAAAATAGCATGGCTCGGATAATTTGGTGTGATCAAACGCCATTGGCACCATTCGGCTTCTTCACTAGGTGCTATTGGGCGCGAATGCAGCATCACATCGCCCACAACCGCAGTTACTTCACGTTTGCTTCACATTTTTCTTATTTCGGAGTTCGGTCATTATCAAAGCAGCAACATTAAGGTTCCGTATCGGCCGTTTTTGCACACGAAGCTTATTTTGGCTATTCGTGGTTTTAGTAATTTTATGCTCCATCATCGTAGCGACGGTTCGGTTTGCCGTCCTGCCCAATATTCAGCACTATCAGGCGGATATTATCAGCCGCGTTTCACTGCTGTCCGGCATGGATGTAGCGGCGGGGACGATCCGTGGCGGGTGGGCGGGTTTGCGTCCATATGTCGAAATGGAAGATGTTGTCTTTTTGGAACCCGCCAGCAGCACCTCCGCGCTGCGTCCAGCTGGCACTGCCGCGTTAAGGCTACCAAAGTTGACGGCGGGACTTTCTTGGTGGGCGTTGTTAGTCGGCCAAATTCGCTTTGACGATGTTGTGCTGGACGGTCCCGAATTGGCACTTAATCGTAACCAGGATGGTTTTATTTATTTCGCCGGACGTCCTTTGAATCAGCCGAAATCTGCCGACGACGACGGGCAACTTTTGGCGTTCCTCGTCGAGCAACCGGGCTTGTCGATTACCCACGCCAGCTTGACGTGGGAGGACGCGCTGGCGCCGGGGGCGGCATTGCGCTTTACCGATGTTGGATTGAGTATCAAAAAAAATAGTGGCAAACATCAAATCGGCTTTGTGGCGAATCCGCCTGCAGCACTGGCGCGAAAAATCGAGGCGCGTGCCGATCTTGAATTAGACTTAGTTGACGGTCGCTGGAACATCAAAGGCACGCTTTATGCGTCGGCAGCCGATGCGAGCCTTACTGAGCTTCGCCAGCACGCAACTGTTCCGGAAGCGTTGCAGGCAGGGTCGGGTAATCTGCGGGCTTGGATTGAGATTGATAACACCGCTGCGCAATACCCTGCGCTGACTGTAGCTGCCCCAACCCCAACCTCAACCTCAACGGCGGCGCAACTGGTAACGACCGAAGCGATACCAACGCCTGGCCCATACAATCCCTTTCGCGCGATTACCGCTGATGTCTATCTGACTAACGCCCGGGCCCAGTTCGACGCGGATTTAGCGCCGCTTAACATCGCCAAGCTAGCCGGTCGAATCGAGTACAGAGCGCAAGAGGGCGGCTTCACCGGCGGCGGCAAATCGCTGGAAATTCGCACGCGCGAAGGCGTCGTATTGCCACCCGCTGATTTTTCATTGACCTTACAAAACCAACACGATGCCCGCTTGGCAAAAGGCGAATTGACTGGCAACAACATCGACCTCAAAGTGATGTTTGCATTGATGGAGTATTTCCCGGTAGGTAAGGAATTGCGCAATTTTGTGTCGAAGTATCAGCCGCGCGGCGAACTTAAAAACACGACCATCTCATGGAACGGGAAGCTTGACAGTGAAAGCGAAAAACTCGCCGGTTATCGCCTCAAAGGTTCATTCGAAAATTTTGGCCTTAATACAGACGGGAAAAATCCGGGCATAAGCAATTTTTCTGGCACGGTTGAGGGCGACGATAAAGGCGGAAAATATCACATCGGCTCGAAAATGCTGGCGATTGACGATCCGTCTGTTTTTCGCGCGCCTCTCAAATTTGACACCTTTGATAGCGATGGCAAGTGGAGAGTAACGCCCGATGCAATTGAGGTCGACCTTACCAACGTTAATTTTGCCAATTCCGATTTGGCGGCGGAATTCGCCGGATTTTATTCGCGTTTTCGTGCGGGTGGCGCCCGCGCGGCTGAAGAAAAAGGCCCCGGGTCAATCGACATTAAAGGGAAATTTTCGCGCGTTAAGGCCGTCACGGTTGGCGATTATTTGCCAAATGGCATCGGGCAAACACGTGGCTATTTGGAACACGCACTCAAGGACAGTGTGACCGGTGAAATGAGCGCTGCCAGTTTTCAAGTTAAAGGCGAGGTATTTGAATTCCCCTTTCACAACGGTAAAGGCGGCAATTTTTCAGCGCAAGCGCAACTCAAAAATGTTGATTTCCGCTATAACGATGATTGGCCAATCGCCGCTGGAATCAACGGCGAAATGCGGTTCGAGAATACCAAAGTTGGCCTCGTCATCAATTCGGTAAAAATTCTCAACACCAATATCAAAAGTGCCACCATTGATATCGCCGATCTGAATGATCGTGCCGGCGCGATTCAAGTGAACCTGGCGGCAGATGCGCGAGCGGAAGAGGTGACAAAATTTCTTCGCGATAGCCCGCTGGCAATGTCGGTGGGCGGCTTTACCAAAGTTGTTGAAGTGGAGGGCCTAGGCAAGCTCAGTTTGGGGTTGACGATTCCGCTGGTGGCTGTCAAAGACGGCATTAAGGTCAACGGCAGATACACGCTGTTGCGGGCAACTGCAAAGCCCAGCATCGGTACAGCGATTAGCAATTTATCGGGCGTGATTGCATTTACGGAACGTAACGTCCAGACCGCCTCCATCGTGGGTGGTACGGGGATAGCTAGTGGTACCAGCGGTGTTCTCCAAGGCCTAGCTTACGGGAACCCGGTGACAATTTCGGTCACAGGCGGCGGCGAAGCAGGCGTGTTGGCCGAATTTTCTGCACGTGCAGAGTTATCGCAATTGTCGGATGTTCTGCCGTTTCGGTTGCCCCAACAGGTATCGGGTGCGACTGATTTCAAAGGCAAAATTTTGGCAAAGGCGACTGGCACCGAGGTAACGATTTTTTCCAACTTGGACGGTGTGTCGTCCAGCCTGCCCTATCCGATGGCGAAGCGCGTCGCCGAGGTTCGCCCATTGCGCGTGCAGTTTGTGAATGCAGCGCAGTCAACTGAGCGTATTAAAGTGCAGCTGGCAGGCAATGCGCTTGCCAATCCCGGGGTGGTACAGGCCGCTGCGACCGCAGCATCGGTTGCAGAGAGTGCGGCGGGCGGCGCTAGTGGAGGCGCCAACGTCGGCGCGGCCATGCCAACGGCTGACGACCCTGAAACCCGCGTCGATGCTCGCTTCCAGCGTAGGTTCAACGCGGCAGGAATACCGGGTTCTTTGCTGGGCGGCGTTGCCACTATCGGCGAGGGAGTAGCCGATGTGCCCATTCCAGACGGCGTCTGGTTTGCAGGGCGACTGAAGCAGCTTGATTTGGATGCTTGGCGGGCAGCGATTCAGGGTTTTGACAACCCACGTACTGTCGTCTCGCCAATCGTTGCCCACCGAGCGGCGGGTTTAAAAACTGACGTTACACAAGAGAATAAGCCAGAACAACAAGGCGAAGCCAAACCGGATGCAAAAGGCGATTCCATAACGGGGTTTGATTTGAAGCTAGGCGGGTTATTGGCCTATGGCCGCCAGTTTGGCGCGATGGCGCTCAAGGGACGGCATGGCGGTGAAGACTGGCGTTTTGTGGTTGAAAGCACTGAAGCGTCTGGTGACTTCACTTGGCGACCCGGCGCCTACAACGATCAAGGTTTGGTCCGCGCAAGATTGAAAAACTTCGTATTGGTCGATGAGGCAACCGTTGTTGTGCCGATTATCAACGAGCCCAGCACGCCGCACGAAGCTGATTTCCCGGCGCTCGATATTATTGCCGAGAAGTTCACGCTAAAAGATCGTTGGATGGGGCGGCTTGAGTTACGCGCTACGCCGCTTGGCTCGAACTGGAAAATCGATCAACTCACCATCTCGAACGGGCATGTAAAGCTCGACATGGATGGTATGTGGCTACGCAATGGCGGGAATTCAGCGGTTTCGAACAAATCGTTAAACGGCCTGAATGAGCGCTCAATGACCAAAATGAATATCAAGCTTGATTCATCGAATCTGAATGCGTTGTTTGCGCAGTTCGGGTTTGGCGATCTACTGCGCGGTGGTACCGGCCAGCTTGAGGGGAAACTAGCTTGGCCCGGGCATGCGTATCAAATGCAACTATCAAATTTATCGGGTGACTTCAAAGTGTCCGCTCGCAATGGCCAATTCGCCAAAATTGAACCCGGCGCGGGTAAATTACTAGGACTCATCAGCTTGCAGTCGCTGCCCCGACGCATCACGCTGGATTTCCGCGATATTTTTTCGCAGGGTTTTGCGTTCAACACGATTGGTGGCGATCTGAAAGTCAAAGACGGCATCATGGCAACCGAGAATTTTGAGGTTATTGGCCCTGCTGCGGAAGTCCGAATGGCGGGCGATGTCTCGTTACCGACCGAGCGCGTGAACTTAGCGGTGACCGTGTTGCCTAGACTCGATGAGAGCATTGCCGTTGGTGCGGGGCTTGCAACACTGAATCCGATTGTGGGCTTGGCGGTTTATTTAGGGCAGAAAGTACTGCAAAATCCGGTTGAGAAAATTTTTTCCTACCGATACGCCGTTTCAGGAACATGGGATAATCCGCAGGTGAGTAAGTTGGACCGGAACGGCGTTGCAGAAAAACCACCTGCAACTGTTGTGGGGCCATCGGCTCTGCCGGGGTCCATTGAGACGCCGTCTTTTGTCACCGCACCCGCCAACGTACCGATTCCATTATCACTTGAGCAATCTGCGCCACCAACACCAACGCCATCGAAAACAACACCGAAAAAAACAGGGTGAACGCCTCTTGATTCTGACCAAAAATTCTCCGCCACTGCCCGATGAATTGTTGCGCGCGCAGCAATCAACCCAAAGCTTCTTTCGCATTGCCGCGATCCAGATGGCGAGCGGGCCCAATGTGCAGGCGAATCTAGAAGAGGCAACACGTTTGATTGCGCTGGCAGCTTCAACGGGCGCACGCATTATTGCGCTGCCAGAGTATTTTGCGATCATGGGCATGAAAGAAACCGACAAGGTTTTGATTCGTGAGCGTGATGGTGACGGGCCGATTCAAACGTGGATGTCATCCATGGCAGTTAAACACAATGTTTGGCTAATCGGCGGCTCGATCCCGGTTGAGTCAAGTGTGCCAAATAAAGTGCGCAACACTTGTTTTGTTTACGATAAAACCGGTAAGCAAGTTGCCCGTTACGACAAAATTCATTTGTTTAACTTCACCATGGGCTCTGAGAATTTTTCCGAGGAACGCACCATTGAGCCCGGCGATAGGGTCGTCACTTTCGACTCGCCATACGGTCGGATTGGGCTTTCCATTTGCTATGACCTTCGCTTTCCCGAACTTTATCGCGCGATGGGTGACGTGAATATTATCGTCGTGCCGTCTGCGTTCACAGCAACAACAGGCAAGGCGCACTGGGAAACGCTGGTGCGGGCGCGCGCTATCGAAAACCTCGCTTATGTGATCGCGCCAGCGCAAGGCGGCTATCACGTGAACGGTCGCGAAACGCACGGTGATACGATGATTGTTGACCCTTGGGGCGTGATAGAGGACCGCTTGCCGCGCGGCTCCGGCGTCGTGGTGGCGGGGGTAATCCCGCAGTTTCAACAAACGGCGCGAAAGAGTTTACCCGCGCTATCGAATCGCACAATTGGTGTTCCCAAAGCGAGTCCGGCTGTTAAATAATTTTTTTCGCCCGAGAAATAATCATCAAGGAATTTATGCAAAACCAGCAACTGAAAACATCCATTCAAATCGCGCAACAGACTCTATTAACGCCATACGGCTTGACCGAATCATCGATCGACAGCGTTTTTGGCGACATCATGACCCACGATGCAGATTATGCCGATTTGTATTTTCAATACTCACGCTCGGAAAGCTGGAGCTTGGAAGAAGGGCGCGTGAAATCAGGTAGTTTTAATATCGACCAAGGCGTCGGCGTGCGGGTTGTCGCCGGTGAAAAAACGGCGTTTGCTTATTCAGACGACATCACGCTGCCCGCCATTCGGGATGCGGCGATTGCCACGCGGAGCATTGCGCGGGCGGGATCCGATGGATCGGCTGGGAGGATTGCAACATCGGTCGTTAAACTGGGCCGATCGCTCTATATGCCCAACGATCCTGTGTCGGCATTTTCAGACGCGGAGAAGGTCAAAATTTTAGAGCGGCTCGAACAATTTGCGAGAGCGATTGACCCGCGCGTCAAAGAAGTGATGGGGCGGCTGTCTGGCGAATACGAGGTTGTGATGGTGGCACGTCATGACGGCGTGATGGCGGCAGATGTGCGGCCGCTGGTACATATTGGCCTCACAGTGATTGCTGAACAAAATGGCCGCCGAGAGCAGGGTTCCACCGGTGGTGGCGGGCGGTTTGATTATCGTTACTTCACCGATGAAATTTTGAAAGCCTATGCCGAGGCCGGGGTACGCGAGGCCTTGATTAATCTCGATGCGCGGCCCGCGCCGGGTGGCCAAATGACGGTGGTACTCGGCCCCGGCTGGCCTGGTATATTGCTGCACGAGGCCGTTGGCCACAGCTTGGAAGGCGATTTCAATCGCAAGGGCAGCTCTGTTTTTTCAGGCCGCATCGGTCAGCAAATCGCCGCAAAAGGCGTAACCGTGATTGATGACGGCACTATCCAGGACCGGCGCGGTTCGCTCAATATGGATGATGAAGGCAATATCACGCAGCGAAACGTGCTCATTGAAAACGGTATCCTAAAGGGATACATGCAAGATTCGATGAATGCCCGTTTGATGAATGTCCCTGTCACCGGCAACGCGCGGCGCGAATCCTACGCGCATATCCCCATGCCGCGCATGACCAACACCTACATGCTCGGCGGCGATAAAACGAATGAAGAAATTGTTGCGTCGATTGAGCGGGGCTTGTACGCAGTCAATTTCGGCGGCGGGCAAGTTGATACCACCAGCGGCAAGTTTGTGTTCTCAGCTTCTGAGGCTTACATGGTGGAGAACGGTAAAATTTTGTACCCAGTGGTCGGCGCAACCCTGATCGGCAACGGCATTGAATCACTCAAGCAAATCACGATGATCGGCAACGACATGCAACTGGACGGTGGCTTGGGTGTTTGTGGCAAAGAAGGGCAGAGTGTACCGGTAGGCGTGGGGCAGCCCACCCTTCGAATTGAGGGTTTGACCGTGGGTGGGACGGCATAGCCTGTTTTTTGTCAGCACCAAGGGTGGGCAACAACATCGATATTTTTGACCTAAAACAACCAACTCTCTGTACTGTGCCAACTAAAAATCTGCGATCATGGGTGTTGTTATTTGAATGGTTGTGGTGTTGTTCCCATGCAAGTCTTTTCAATCCGGCGACGCAAAGCGATGAGTGCTGATTACATCCTCGAGACCCAACATCTCACCAAAGCGTTTCGCGGGTTCACGGCGGTTGATGGCGTGAACTTGCAGATCGTACGTGGCAGCATTCACGCGCTGATCGGCCCGAACGGTGCGGGCAAGACCACCGTTTTTAACCTGCTCACTAAATTTTTGCCGGTCACTTCTGGCCGGATCGTTTATAACGGGCACGATATCACCAGCGAGGCGCCCGCACAGATTGCGCGCCGTGGTGTCATTCGCTCGTTCCAGATTTCCGCCGTTTTTCCCCATCTAACGGTGATGGAAAACGTCCGGGTGGCCTTGCAGCGTAAGCTTGGCACGAGCTTTCATTTTTGGAAGTCCGACGCATCGCTGGCGCATTTGAATGACCGCGCAATGCAGTTGTTGGGTGAAGTGGATCTTGAATCATTTGCCGATACAGAAACTGTTTCGCTCCCATACGGTCGCAAGCGTGCGTTGGAGATTGCGACAACCTTGGCGGTTGATCCTGAACTGATGTTGCTTGATGAACCCACGCAGGGCATGGGGCATGAAGACGTTGGCCGGGTGGTAGAGCTGATTCGCAAGGTGTCTGCGAACCGTACGGTGCTGATGGTTGAACACAATATGAGCGTGGTGGCGAATTTATGCAACACCATCACCGTGTTGGCGCGTGGCTCGGTGTTGGCTGAGGGGCCTTATGCGGAAGTCTCAAAAAACGCGCAGGTGTTGGAAGCGTACGTTGGCAGTTCAGAAATGGAGGCGTTGTGAGTGCCGGGTGGAATGCTGTGTCAATGCCAACGCCTGCAACTGATGCAGCGCTATCGATCTCAAACCTGCACGCCTACTATGGCGAATCGCATATTTTGCATGGCGTGTCGCTTGAGGTGGCAAAGGGGGAATTGATCACGTTGCTCGGCCGAAACGGTGCCGGCCGCACGACGACCTTAAAGGCGATTCTAGGCTTGACCGGCAAGCGCACGGGCTCGATTAAGATCAACGGTACTGAAGCTATCGGTTTGGCATCGCATAAAATTGCGCGGCTCGGTATCGGTTATTGCCCCGAAGAGCGCGGTATTTTTTCGAGCTTGAGTTGCGAAGAAAATTTATTGTTACTCCCAAAGGTCGGCGCCGGACTCGCAGCCAATAAAGGGTTGAGTGTCGATGAACTTTATGCCATGTTCCCCAACCTAAAGGAGCGCCGGACGAGCCAAGGCACGAGACTTTCCGGAGGCGAGCAGCAAATGCTGGCAATGGCGCGGATCCTCAGAACTGGTGCGGATATTTTATTGCTTGACGAAATCACCGAAGGTTTGGCCCCGGTGATTGTACAGACCTTGGGGCGGGTGATTCGCGAATTGAAAGTAAAAGGATTTACCATCATCATGGTGGAGCAAAACTTCCGGTTTGCAGCACCCTTGGCAGATCGACATTACGTGATGGAGCACGGAGAAATTGCGGCGGTTGTGGAAAAGCATGAACTGGCGGCGAAAACTGAGATGTTGCATGAGTTTTTGGGCGTGTAGGGTTTAAGTGAGGATCGGCTGCGGATGAATGGTGTTAAAAAATCGCCGTAAAATAATAGTGATTTGAAAATAACGATTAGGGTTACTAAATAGCAATAAGATCGGCTGGTATGTGCTGTAAAAACATAAAAAATGTAGTTGAAGTATCTAATTCAATAACGAGGAGGTTTCATCATGAAGCAAAAACTTTTGGCAGGTTTGGTTGCGGCAACACTAGGCTTGGGTGCGGGCGCGGCGCTTTCGCAAGCACCGGCACCAGGCAAGGCATCGGATGATGTTGTCAAAATTGGTGTACTGACGGATATGTCGGGTGTCTACGCCGATTACGGCGGACCCGGTGCCGTGACAGCCGCCAAGATGGCGATTGAAGATTTCGGTGGCAAAATGTTCGGGAAAACCATTGAAATTGTCAGTGCGGACCATCAGAACAAGGCTGACGTTGCCAAGAACGTCACACAACAATGGTTTGATCGCGATAAGGTTGATGCGACATTTGAGAACTTGAACTCAGCCGTCGCCATTGCGGTGCAAGGTCTGGGCAAAGAGAAGAATAAAATTACCGTTGTTACCGGCGCAGCGTCATCGAAGCTCACCAATGAGGAGTGCTCGCCAAATTCCGGTATTCATTACCTGATGGATACGATTGCATTGGGCAACGTTGTGGGTAAAGCGATTGTGAAGGACGGCGGCGATACGTGGTTTTTCCTGACCGCCGATTACGCCTTCGGTCACTCACTGGAAAAAGATACCGGCGACGTGGTGAAGGCCGCAGGCGGTAAGGTTCTCGGGGCAGTGCGTCATCCATTGTCAACCAGTGATTTTTCGTCGTTCTTGCTTCAAGCGCAATCATCCAAAGCGAAAATTGTGGGCTTGGCCAATGCTGGGCTCGATACGGTGAACAGCATCAAGGCCGCATCTGAATTTGGTATTACCAAAAACCAAAATCTGGCCGCGTTGCTGATGTTGATTACCGATGTTCATTCGGTTGGTCTCAACACCGCACAAGGTTTGTATCTCACTGAAGGCTGGTACTGGGACATGAATCCCGAAACCCGCGCTTGGGCGAAACGGTATGAAGAACGCATGAAGAAAAAGCCAAACTCCAACCATGCGGCGGTTTATTCTTCGGTCATGCATTATCTGAACGCCGTCAAAGCGGCCGGCACTGACGATACCGCAGCGGTATTGAAAAAAATGAAAGAAACGCCGATCAACGATATGTTTGCTAAAGGCGGCAAGATTCGTGAAGATGGCCGGATGGTGCACGATATGTATTTATTCCAAGTGAAAACGCCTGCTGAATCCAAAGCGCCGTGGGATTACTACAAACTAAAAGGTACGGTCAAAGGCGATGATGCGTTTCAGTCGTTGGCAATGTCACGCTGTGCAGCTTTGAAGAAGTAATCCGTTAGTCTTCCCACGAAAGAACCTGCTTTCAGTCTTGCGGCCGAAAGCAGGCTCAGTAGATTTACAGGATTCAGCAATCTGAGCAGATTTCTCATTGCGTTTATAACTGCCGCTCCCTCAAAAACTTACGCAAACCATGACAGAAATTTTCGGCGTACCAATCCAGTCACTGATGGGACAGCTCATGATCGGGCTAGTCAATGGCTCGTTTTACGCGATGCTTTCGCTGGGGCTCGCGGTTATTTTTGGTATGTTGAATGTAGTGAATTTCGCGCACGGCGCGTTCTACATGATGGGCGCATTTTTCTCCTGGCTGTTGCTAAAGCATTTCGAGGTGAACTACTGGTGGTCGTTGTTGTTAGCGCCGCTCGGCGTGGCAACGGTGGGGGTGGTGGTTGAGAAAACCATGTTGCGCTGGCTGTACCAACTTGATCACCTTTACGGCTTGCTTCTGACCTTTGGTTTGGCGCTGATTATAGAAGGCTTTTTTCGCGATCAATACGGCGTTTCCGGCCAACCTTATGATCTGCCAGATATCTTTAAAGGGGCATTTGATCTGGGCTTTATGATGCTGCCTAAATACCGCGCCTGGGTGATTGTGGCCTGCTTGTCGGTTTGTTTGGCAACTTGGTTTGTGATCGAGCGAACGCGCTTGGGATCGTATTTGCGGGCGGGAACTGAGAATCCAAAATTGGTCCAGGCGTTCGGTATCAATGTGCCGCTGATGGTGACGCTCACGTATGCCTTCGGCGTGGGCTTGGCAGGGCTGGCGGGCGTGTTGGCAGCTCCTGTTTATCAGGTGAATCCACTGATGGGTTCCAACATTATTATCGTGGTTTTTGCGGTGGTGGTGATTGGTGGCATGGGCTCAATTTTGGGTGCAGTTGTTACCGGTTTGGCGCTCGGCTTGATCGAAGGGTTGACCAAGGTTTTTTATCCAGAGGCGTCAGCGACCGTTGTGTTTATTATTATGGCCATCGTGCTGCTGATTCGCCCGGCGGGCTTGTTTGGGCGTGAAAAATAATGGATAAGCGCACTAAAATTCTATATGGCGCATTGCTGCTTGTAGCATTGGCAGCGCCCTTTGTCGGCGGCTATCCAATTTTCTTAATGAAGGTACTGTGCTTTGCGCTTTTTGCCTGCGCCTTTAATTTATTGATTGGCTTCACGGGATTGTTGTCGTTTGGCCACGCGATGTTCTTTGGTTCGGCGGCGTATTTTTGCGGCCACGCCGCCAAGGCATGGGGGCTGACACCGGAGCTGGCCGTGGTGCTTGGCACACTTGGTGCGGCAATCATGGGCTATTTCGTCGGCTGGCTTGCGGTGCGCCGCCAAGGAATTTATTTTGCGATGGTCACTCTGGCACTCTCGCAAATGGTGTATTTTATTTGCGTGCAAGCACCGTTCACCGGCGCGGAAGACGGTTTGCAAAGTGTGCCGCGCGGCAAGTTGTTAGGCTTGATCAGTTTGCGTGACGATACCGCGATGTATTACTTTGTGCTTGCGGTATTTTTATTTGGTTTCTATGTCATTTATCGCACCATCCATTCCCCATTCGGCCAAGTACTGAAATCCATCCGCGAGAACGAGCCGCGTGCGCTTTCGCTTGGCTACGATGTCGACAAATATAAATTGCTCGCATTCGTGATCTCAGCAGGTTTGGCGGGTATGGCAGGCGCATTGAAGGCGCTTTCGCTGGGCTTGGCAAGCTTGACCGATGTGAGCTGGCAAATGTCGGGGGAAGTGGTGTTGATGACGCTCTTGGGCGGCATGGGCACAATTTTGGGGCCATTCTTAGGCGCGGCAACCATCATTACGATGCAAAACTACCTCTCTGGTTTTGGCTCGTGGGTAACGGTCATCATGGGCATTACCTTTGTGGTGTGCGTGCTGGCGTTCCGTCGCGGAATTGTGGGCGAGATCGCCTACCGTTTGAAAGCCAAGTAAAGTCGAGGCCGCCTCCCAAGGCTAGGCCGACAAGCGCCCAATATTGTCATGTTACGTGCCAAAAGTTCCCCTCTGTATCAAATAAAAATCTACGTATTTATGGATGATTTGGGTGGTTCTCGTCTATAATTCAAACGGTCGTTTTAATAACGTATTTGATCTCCTAGCAACTATTCGCAGGCACTTATTCCCATGAAAATTCTCGTTCCCGTCAAACGTGTGGTTGATTACAACGTCAAAGTCCGCGTCAAAGCCGATCAAACCGGGGTTGAAATAGCCAACGTCAAAATGTCCATGAATCCGTTTGATGAAATCGCCATCGAAGAAGCGGTCAAGCTCAAAGAAGCCGGTGTTGTGACCGAAATTATTGCGGTTTCGATTGGCGTGACGCAATGCCAAGAGACACTGCGCACCGCGCTCGCCATGGGGGCTGATCGCGCAATTTTGGTTGAGACCACCGCTGAGATTCAACCGCTCGCCGTTGCAAAGTTGCTGAAAGCGATTGTTGCCAACGAAACGCCACAGCTTGTCATTTTGGGCAAGCAAGCCATCGACGATGATTCAAATCAGACCGGCCAAATGCTGGCCGCACTCTTAAATTGGCCGCAGGCTACGTTCGCATCCAAAGTCACGATTGCCAATGGTGAGGCCGAAGTCATGCGTGAAATTGACGGTGGCATGGAAACAGTCGCCATCAAATTACCCGCGATTATCACCACTGATTTACGATTGAACACGCCGCGATATGCAACTTTGCCAAACATCATGAAGGCGAAGAAGAAGCAGCTCGACATAATCACGCCCGAGAGCATGGGTGTGGATGTCACACCGCGTTTGAAAACGCTAAAAGTTGTTGAGCCCGCGAAACGCAAAGGCGGCATCATGGTGCCGGATGTGGCAACGCTGGTCGAAAAACTCCGCAATGAAGCGAAGGTAATATGAGGTTCGGAAAAAAGTTAAAACCTATTTTTCCCCAGCCTAGTTAGTAAAAATCCCAGGCGGCGCCCGACGATTTTTTGAATGAAAAAGCGACGAAACATCATCAGTATTCCCAAGGATAATCATGGCAACACTTGTAATTGCAGAACACGACAATTCATCTCTCAAAGCTGGTGTGACGAACACGGTTGCTGCCGCTCACAAGTTAGGCGGTGATATTCATGTGCTCGTTGCGGGCAGCGGCTGTGCTGGCGCGGCAACCGCGGCGGCGGCGGTGGCTGGTGTCAGCAAAGTATTGGTGGCCGATGCCGCCCACTATGCTGGCAGTGTTGCGGAAAATTTAGCGCCGCTCGTTGTCGGTATTGCAAAGGATTATTCGCACATCATGGCGGGCGCTACCGCCTTTGGTAAAAATCTCATGCCGCGCGTCGCGGCGCTGCTTGATGTGATGCAGATTTCCGACATCGTGTCTGTTGATTCCGCCGATACATTTGTCAGGCCGATTTATGCGGGTAACGCATTTGCCACCGTGCAATCATCGGATGCCATCAAAATCATCACGGTGCGTTCCACCGGCTTTGACGCGGTTGCCGCGACCGGCGGCAACGCGGTGATTGAGAACATCGCCGCTAGTGCCGACGCCGGCGTATCGCGTGTAGTGAAGCAAGAACTCTCCAAATCGGATCGTCCAGAATTGGCAGCGGCCAAACGCATCGTGTCCGGTGGGCGTGGCTTGGGCGATGGCGATAAATACCGGGCGGTGTTGGAACCTTTGGCAGACAAGCTGGGTGCGGCGCTTGGCGCTTCGCGTGCAGCTGTCGATGCAGGCTTTGTTCCTAACGATTATCAAGTCGGTCAGACGGGCAAGATTGTCGCGCCCGAGCTCTACATCGCGGTCGGAATTTCCGGTGCGATTCAGCATTTGGCTGGCATGAAAGAAAGTAAAGTAATCGTCGCCATCAACAAAGACCCAGACGCGCCGATTTTCCAGGTGGCCGATTATGGCTTGGTCGGCGATTTGTTTACGTTGGTACCAGAGCTAACTGCCGCCATCTAAAAAGTCATTCTGATTCCGAACTCTGCTGCTATGGGTTGGAACGCGGGTGAGAAAGCTGCTTTGAATGCAATCACTTTGCGCAAAATCAGATTGCCCAACGCCAAAATGTCATGTGCATTCGTTAAATTCAACACTCCGCAACCGCAACGCGAGGAAACCACCATGAGCGACTACGCCGCCCCCCTTAAAGATATTTCTTTTTTGTTACGTGACGTGATTGGACTTGATCAGATCACCAAGCTGCCTGGCTGCGAAGAGGTTACCGATGATCTCGTCACGCCGATTTTGGAAGAAGCCGCCAAGCTCGCGACCAATGTGCTCGCACCGATCAACCGCTCCGGCGACACTGAAGGCGCTAAATGGAGTGCCGGCAACGTCACCACACCCGCGGGTTTCAGAGAAGCCTACAAACAATACAGCGAAGGCGGCTGGAGCGCGTTGGCGGGGCCGACAGACTTCGGTGGACAAGGGCTGCCGCATTCGGTGTCAATTCCTGTTAGCGAAATCATCGGTAGCGCCAACATGGCGTTCAAACTTTGTCCACTACTCACCAACGGCGCGGTCGAAGCGCTCGCGCAACATGGCTCCCAATATGTGAAGGAAACCTTTTTGCCCAAGATGGTCTCAGGCCAATGGACGGGCACAATGAATTTAACTGAACCGCAAGCGGGCTCCGACCTCGCGTTGGTTCGCTCTAAAGCGATCCCGCAAAGTGATGGTACCTACAAAATTTCTGGCACTAAAATTTTCATTACCTACGGCGAACACGATTTCACCGACAATATTATTCACCTCGTGTTAGCGCGTATCGAAGGCGCACCCGAAGGCGTGAAAGGCATTTCACTGTTTGTTGTGCCCAAAAATATGGTCAACAAAGACGGCACGCTCGGCGCACGTAACGATGTCAAATGTGTCTCGATTGAACACAAACTCGGCATCCATGCCAGCCCGACATGCGTGATGATGTACGGCGAAGATAGTGTCACTACCGGCGGAGCAACGGGCTATGTGGTGGGTGAGCCCAATCGCGGTTTGGAATACATGTTTGTCATGATGAACGCCGCTCGCTTGGGTGTTGGCTTGGAAGGTGTGTCAATCGCCGAGCGCTCGTACCAACATGCATTGGTGTGGGCGCGTGAACGCGTGCAGGGCCGCCCGACCACGCCGGTTCCCGCGTACTTGGGAGACAAACCAAAATCAGTACCGATCATTTTTCACCCGGATGTTAAACGCATGCTACTTACCATGCGCGCTTACACCGAAGCAACGCGTGCCTTGATTTATTGGACGGCCAGCTGCTTGGACATTGCCGAAAAGTCCAACGATGCACATGAAAAGCAAACCCATCAAGCGCTGGTTGATCTCATGATCCCGATTGTCAAAGGCTGGAGCACCGAGGTGGGCATTGATGTCGCCTCGCTCGGCATTCAAGTTCACGGCGGTATGGGCTTTGTGGAAGAAACCGGAGCGGCGCAATATTATCGCGATGCGCGCATTTCGACCATTTACGAAGGTACGACCGGCATTCAAGCGATTGATTTGGTTGGCCGCAAAGTCGGGCGCGAAGGCGGCGCAACGGCATTCGCACTCATCAAGGAAATGGAAAACGTATTGCCGTTGTTGGATAGCGCTAACGACGTAAACCTAAAAGCATTCGGCAGGGCGCTAACAGCAGGATTGAAAGAATTCAAACGTGCCACCGAATGGACCGCGCTTACATTCCCCGCCAACCAAGGTGCAGTCAACGCTGGTGCAGTGCATTATTTGAAGCTAGCTGGAACGGTCTGTGGTGGCTGGATGATGGCGCGTGCGGCTTTGGTCGCAGCCAAACAGCTCGCCTGTAACGACGGTGATGCAGATTTCCTGAAAGCCAAAATTATGACGACTCGTTTCTACGGTGATCACATTCTTACGCTGGCGACAGGCTTCGCAGATGCGTTGGTTACTGGCGCGGAAAGTGTGTTGCAGATGGAGGAGGCGTATTTCTAATCGGATTAAAATCAGGCACTGGTGCGGCTTTTGGCATGAAATTGGCGGGCAATCCGCGTCAGAACTCGATTCACATTCATTTCCGCAACGAAAATTTGAAAAGCCGTCTCTGGTTGAGGCGGCTTTTTTTTGGATAATGTCTGTCGGAAAAAATCTTAAAAATTCTAGAGGGCCATCATGCAAACTGAATCAACCGCAATATCACAAACAATTCAACCCGCGCTAGCCATCACCGGCCTCGTCAAAAATTTCGAGGGCAAGAACGCCGTTAACAATCTTGACCTCACCATCCCTCGGGGCGAATTTCATGCGCTGCTAGGGCCTAATGGTGCTGGGAAAACGACGACGTTGCGGATTGTTGCGGGGTTGTTGAAGGCCGATTTGGGTAATGCGAAAATCTTAGGTTATGACGTTGCCACGCATCCAACCGAAGCCAAACGCTTGCTGGCTTTCTTGCCGGACGATCCTCTGCTCTACGGCAAATTAAGGCCGCTCGAATATTTGGAATTTGTCGCCGGGCTGTGGAGCGTTGATCCGGCGATTGCGGCGTCGCGTGCGGAAGAGCTGCTACGTTGGTTGGATTTATGGAACAACACCGGTGAAATGATTGAGGGGTTTTCTCGCGGGATGCGGCAAAAGCTCGCGCTAGCGGGTGCGTTGATTCACGATCCACAAGTGCTGATTTTGGATGAGCCGCTCACTGGTTTGGATGCGGCTGCTGCGCGGCAGGTTAAAGATCTATTAATTGAACGCGTTAAAAGTGGCAACACCATTGTGCTCACCACGCATATTTTGGAAATGGCCGAGCGGCTGGCGGAACGTATCAGCATTATCCAAAAGGGCAAAATTATTGCGCAGGGCTCGCTTGATGAATTGCGTGAACGCGCGGCTGCTAAGGCGGCACCGGGGCAATCGGCAACGCTTGAAGATGTGTTCCTTGAGCTGACTGCCCACGACGCGCAAACTGGCACTCAAGCTGCCACTCAAGCTGCATCAGTATGAATCTGATGCCAACCCTCACCCCGGCAACCTGGCCATGGCTGCTCCAACACGAGCTGCGCTTGGCATGGCGCAATATGGGGATCAAGCGTTTGTGGGTGATCCTGATTGGCGGCGGCTTCATCTGGGTGTGCATGCATCTGGCGGCGTGGGGTTTGATGAAAGGTTTTCATGTTGCAGCTGAAAATGGTGTTCAGTTTCCACCCATCGCAATCCTTTTTTTTGGTGGCGCTACTTGGCTTGCGATGACGATGATGCTTTCACAGGCGATTATGCTGTCGGTCACGGCGCTCTTTGATCGCGGCGATTTTGACCTATTGCTTTCCTCGCCCATCTCGGCGCGAACGGTTTTTATTGTGCGCGGTCTGGGCATCGCAATTAATTCAGTGTTGCTCTATGTCCTTCTCTTCACGCCGTTTGCCCATGTCGGTTTGTTTATGGGGCACGCGAATTTATTGGCGATTTATCCGGCGCTGATTGCGATTGGCTTTACGGTCGCCTCGCTTGGCATGTTACTCACGCTAACGCTGGTGCGCATGTTGGGGGCAAGGCGTGCGCGGGTCGTTGCACAGTTGGTCGGGGCATTGGTGGGTGCAGCGTTATTTCTGCTGAGCCAAACTCAAAATTTGCTGGGTCGTGAATCGCGCCAAATTATTGCGGATCATTTCAAACATTGGATTGACGTTGGCGGCCCATTAGCGCCCGACAGCGCGGTGTGGTTTCCGTTTCGCGCGCTGCTGGGCGAATGGTTGCCGTTAATGATGGTGCTGTTGGTTGGGTTTGGCGGGTTTTGGTTGGTGGTGAACCTGACCTACAGACGGTTCCTCGCAGGCACGCAAGAATCAGTTGCAACCAAGGCTAAGAAAAAACCGCTGGCCGCAGGGTCAGCAGCCAATGCAGGCGATATTGTTAGTGGTACCGTGAAATTCCGCGCGGGTCTGCTGGCCAATGTGCTCGTTAAAGAATGGCGACTCATTATTCGTGATCCGAATCTGATTGCGCAGACTTTTTTGCAAATGCTGTATTTGCTGCCACTGATTTTTCTGATTTTTAGGCGTGGCGAGATGGTGATGCTGGTCGTCCCATCCGCAGTGATGCTCAGCACAACCTTGGCGGGCAGCTTGGCGTGGCTCACGATTGCGGCCGAAGATGCGCCTGAATTGGTTGGTTTGGCACCAGTGCCGATGTCGCGCATTCGCTGGTATAAAGCGCTGGCGGCGGTGATTCCGGTTTGGTTAATAGTGTCGCCGATTCTGTTTTATTTACTGCTTACCCATCCGATTTATGGTCTCGTGTTTGCGGTTTGCGTTGCGGGTGGCACGCTTTCTGCGGGACTGACAAATGTGCTGTGCCCACGAAAAGGAGATCGAAAAAATATGAAAAAACGCGGCCAAGGTAACTTTTTGATTAACATTTCAGAGGTGATCACCGCATTCGGCTGGGCGGGAATGGCATATGCTTTATTAGCGGCACCGTGGTTTGCGTTGCTCGCGCTGGTTTTTATGCCGGTTGGCCCAATCACGGCATTTTTTCTAGGAAAATCATCTCGTGCGCAAGGCGTGTTGGCTTAGCATTGTGATGCAAATTTACTGGCGAATCCGCTTACGACTCTACTTACCAATCAGTTGCCGGTACGTATCCAACAGCCCCAAATAAAACAGACGATGGGCTTTGACCATGCCGGCTTTGGTCGTGAGGAAATGCATTTTCGCGCCGTCATAGGCGATCACCACCACCTTATTGCGAAACAGCGATTTATCGAACTTACCGCCGAGCAATGCCGTGAAGGGCAGGGCATCTGGCAGATTTACGGTGGTGAGTTTAAGCGCAACTAGATTGTCCTCCGTGAGCGCGAGCGATTGGCTGCCCAATGTTAGCCGCACACCACTTTCAACTTTTGCGCGCTCACCGGTCGCCAATTCCAGCGCAGCCAAGGTGAGCGATTTGACTGGCTTCCCCTGATAGCTCTCGATCATTGGCACGCTATCGGGCGAAGCAATATCGACAAAGCCGATATCGTGTGCCGCAGCCGCAAACGGTGCGAGCGGAATCCAGCCACTAGTTCCAGTTAACGAGGTTTTAAAATTTCCCACGACAACATCCTGGAAGAACCGCGCAGGGAGCGGGTTGCCAGCCAGCTCTGCCTCATCAATGCGCGCTTGTAACAACGTTTTGATGCTGCCGATTGCGTTGGCCAGGGCTTTGTCAGATTCTGCCGATTGACTCGGCTGGTCATAGAAAAATTTCAACACTACACCGCGAGCCCCAGCATCCTTCAATTGCATAATTGCCTTGGCGACCAGCGCGCGATCCACTGGAAATCCGCCAAGCTGCTTCTCGCTCGCGGCGTCAATCAGGACCAATTCAAATGGGGATGATGCTGTCGAGGTCGTTGCAGTTGTCTGTGCAAAAATGGTTAGGGAAACCATCCCGCAAACGATGACTGCCAGCGCGGATAAAAATATGCGACAGTGCTTTACGTTCATGCCTAGCATTGCTCTTAATCCCTTGTATTGATGGTCCTTGATGCGAAGGCGAATCGCAGCTGCGATTCGCTACGATTCTCTGTGGTCAATCGTTGCAGCAGACAGCTGCATTCGCTAGCTGGCGTCAATAAAAACCAATTACATTTCGCATAATACCAATTCCTTCGATTGTTGTTTCCAGTAAATCACCCGGCTGCATCCACTCTGGCGGCTTGCGAGCAAACCCAACACCTTCGGGCGTGCCCGTAGAGATAATATCGCCTGCCTCCAACGTCATCCCCTCTGATAAATCGTGGATCAATCGCGGGATTTTAAAGTACAGGTGCTTGGTGTTGGATTGTTGCTTCACTACGCCCGAGACACGGCATTCCAGATCTAAATTCGTTGGGTCAATCGCATCGGCTGTAACAATGCACGGTCCCATCGGACAGGTTCCATCTAAGCTCTTACCCTTGTGCCATTGCCCGCCGTGACGGCGTTGCAGATCGCGCCATGTCACATCGTTGATAATGGTGTAGCCAAAAACATGGCGCATCGCATCAGCTTCCGAAATGTTCTTGCCGCCCTCACCGACAATCACGCCTAGTTCCACCTCCCAATCGAGCTGCGTGGAAATGTTTTCATCAAACGGAATCACATCGTAGGGGCCATTCACAGCAGTGGGTGCTTTGGTAAAAAACACCGGGTATGCCGGCAATTCGCGGTTGTCCTTGGCCACCTCGCCGCCTTCGTTGAAGTGATCCAAATAATTCCAGCCGACACAAAATATGTTCTTGGTGGGGCGTGGGATGGGCGCTTTGAGTAGCGCTTTGTTGAGCATCACCGGTGCGGTTTTTGGATGCGCCTCGATTTCGCGCAACAGATTCATCGTGACTTCACCACCCGCGATGATGTCGAGCATGGTTGAAACACGATAGCTGGAGCCGATCTCCAAGGCTTCGTTCACAATGTCCAGCACTTCATCGCGGCTGATTTGAATGCCAGTGCGCAGTGCCGTGGTATTGAGGAGTTGGTAGGTGACGAGGCGCATGTTGGTTATGAGTTGGGTTATAAATTTTTCAACGGATGATTTTCCGCAGACCAAGGACTCTTAAAAAACGGATCAATACTTTCGGTGCGCACTTCCGCTAGCGATGGGGGCTTCCACCTCGGCGCATGATCCTTATCGATCAACAAGGCGCGAATACCCTCGACCACATCGCCATGCTCAAAAGTACGCGTCATCAAATCCATTTCCATGCGAAAGCAGTCGGGAAGCGACATTGTTGCTGCGCGCTCAATTTGCCGCTTGGTCACCTCGAGCATCGTCGGTGAACGCTTGCCGAGCAGCCCAATCGTGCTCGCCGCCCAATCGCTATGTACCGTTTCAGTTTCAAGGGACCGAATAATGGCACTAACGTTTTCTTTGCCCGCAAAATGTTGATCAATGGCTGCCTGCAACGGGGGCAGGGTGGCCGATTCAATGGGTGCACCAGCAAATTCGTGCACAATCTTTTGAAGCGCTGGTACCGCACCGAGCTGCCAGTTAACCATCGAATCTAGCGCGTAATCAAATTCAAACGCGGATTCTGTCGCGATGTGATGTGTGGCCAACCCTGCATAGAGCGCATCGGCGGCTTTGATGGTGCTGCCGAGGAGGCCGAGATACAAACCGGTTGCGCCCGGGCATCGCGATAAAAAATAACTGCCGCCCACATCGGGAAATAAACCAATCACCGTTTCCGGCATAGCCATTTTCGTACGCGTGCCAACGATGCGGATTGGCGCACCTTGTGCAATGCCCATGCCACCGCCCATGACAATGCCATCGATCCAAGCGATACAGGGCTTGCCGGTGTTGACGAGGTAGCGATGGATTTTGTAATTGAGTGAATACTCGCGCAAGAAAAATTCGAGCTCGCTGCCATCACCGCGTTTACCGGATTCGTAGAGTGCGCGAACGTCACCGCCCGCGCAAAACGATTTTTCACCAGCCCCGCGCACGATAATCGCTTTGATATTGTGGTCTGTTTCCCATTGGCCCAGCCATGACGACATTGCATCGATCATGTCGTGCGAGATGGCATTTAGTGCCTTTGGGCGATTTAACGTAAGGTGCGCAATGTGGTTACGAATATCAACAATGATTTCCGGTTCGGTTGATGCATTCATCACTATGTGTTTTTCCAGTTGGGTTTGCGCTTTTCTAAGAATGCATTTACGCCTTCGGCTTGGTCTGCAAACTCAAACAAATCCATAAACCGCTCGCGCTCCAATTTAATTCCATCGCTTGCCGAAACACCGTTGCGTGCGTTGTGAATGAGCGATTTGCAATACGCAACCGACTTCGGTGATAGGCCCGAAACCCGCTCTGCAAGCCCTTTTGCGGCATTTAGCGACTCTCCTTTTGCAACAACTTCTTGTACCAAACCAATGCGTAACGCGGTTTCGGCGTTGAGCTGCTCACCCGTCAATAAAATCCTTTTCGCCCAACCTTCACCCACCAACCACGGCAAATTTTGGGTGCCGCAACCGCCGGGCAACAAACCTACCTTCGGCTCGGGCAGTGCCATTACCGCATGGGTTTCGGCAATGCGCGTGTCACAGGCCAACACAGCCTCCATGCCGCCGCCCATCGCATAACCGTTAATGGCAGCGATGGTGACAAAGCGTGCATTTGACCACGCTTCAAATGCCTCGCCAAAGACGGTGATGAAATGACGCGCGGCCTCTTTGCCTTCATTGAATCGCTTCAAATCCGCGCCGGCAGAGAAAAATTTTTCGCCTTGGCCAGTGATGATGGCGGCGTAGATATTTTTATTGGCTTCTAATTCAGGCACTAAGTTTTTGAGTGCCAACAACGATTCTGGTGTCCAGGTATTTGCCGGCGGGTTGCTGATGGTGATGATGCAGGTGTGGTTTTCGATTATGTGGGAGATCATGTTTAGTCTTTTTTATACAACTTAATAATGCTCGAAAAATCCAAACCACCGTGGCCGTTACTCGAATGCAGTTGATACAGCTGTTGCGCTGCTGCACCCAGCATCACTGGCTGTTTCGCGGATTTGGCGGCCTCCGTGACTAACGTTAAGTCTTTCAACATTAAATCCGAGCCAAATCCGCCGCTGTAGCCGCGAGATGCGGGCGCGGAATCAATCACGCCGGGAAAAGGGTTGTAGGTATCCGAACTCCAGCAGCGGCCACTCGATGTATTGGCGATGCCCGCGAACACCTTTGGATCCATCCCTAGTTTGGCGGCCAGCGCCATGCCCTCAGCGGTGGCAATCATTTCAATGGCCAACATCATGTTGTTGCAGATTTTCGCGACTTGCCCATTGCCGGCGCCACCGCAATGCACAATATTTTTACCCATGCACTCAAGGATCGGCTTTGCCTTTTCAAAATCGGCCATATCGCCGCCTACCATGAACGTCAGCGTGCCCGCTTCGGCACCACCGGTGCCGCCGGAAACAGGCGCATCTACCATGTTAAATTTTTTGGCCAATGCTTCAAAGGCCACGTCCCGCGCAGTGTGCGGGTCAATAGTCGAGCAATCAATCAATAGCGTCCCCGCCGCCGCCCCAGACAATACGCCGTCTCGCAAGTACACCGACCGCACATGCGGCGAAGAGGGCAGCATGGTGATGACGACATCAACGTCTTCTGCGCATTTGCTCGCTGAGGTGGTATGGCTCGCCCCCAAATCCGTGAGCGCTTTCATCAAATCGGGCATCACATCGAATACTTTCAAGGTGTGCCTATGCTTCAATAAATTGCGCGCCATAGGGTTGCCCATGTGGCCCAAGCCGATGAATCCTATATTCATTTTTTCTCCGATATCCCTTGCTCATTGTGCCTTCACCCATGGCCCATCTCATATGCGGGATTTAGGCGATAAATTTTCCGACTAGAAAAATACTGAGTGAAGCAATATAGCAAACGGCCATGAGCAAATTGAGTTGGTGGGCTTTTTTGCTTGCGTTATCAGTAACGCCACTGTTTGGGCCCAGCGTTTGTTTCACCTTTTGGCTCACATCGCCGCCTATTTTTTCATTATTTGTGAAGATCAATCTGGGATTTACGGCCGCCGCCATCATTGAAAATGCGAACCCTAGCGCAAGCAGTGCGCCGGCAAATTTTGCTTGGGTCAAATTAAAAATACACAAGCCCAATCCTAAAAAAGTGCCGACCATAAATAGCGTAACGACGGCTTTAAGCCGAGACGGCGTGGCTTTCATACGCGACCATTATTTCAAACTGATGGTCGTGTTCACGCCCGTATTGGTCAGCGAATCATCAAACCAACGCATCGTTACGGTTTTGGTTTGCGTATAAAACTGGATCGCTTGTTTGCCATACGGACCCAAATCGCCGAGCTTAGAGCCGCGCGAACCGGTGAAGCTGAAGTAGGGAACAGGTACCGGGACGGGCACGTTAATGCCGACTTGGCCGACATCGATTTCGTTTTGGAACTTGCGGGCGACGGAACCTGACTGCGTAAAGATACCGGTGCCGTTTCCGTATGGGTTGGCGTTCACGATTGCAATCGCCTCATCGAGCGTATCAACGCTGACGATGATTAACACGGGGCCAAAAATTTCTTCGTCATACACCTTCATGCCAGGCTTTACACCAGAGAAAACGGTCGGTGCAATAAAATTACCCTGTTCAAAGCCTGCAACAACAGGGTTGCGGCCATCCAACTCTAATTTTGCACCTTCATGCACACCTTGCGCAATCAAGCCTTCAATGCGCATTTTGGCTTGTTTGGAGATCACCGGACCGACATCGGTTCCGGCGACGGTTCCTGCGTTCACCTTTAACGATTTTGCTTTGGATACAATATCGGGAATCCAACGGTTAGCGTCACCCACCAAAACCGCTACCGAAGTCGCCATACAGCGTTGCCCCGCTGCACCAAACCCCGCACCCACCAAGGCGTTCAACGATTGATCCTTGCTGGCATCGGGCATCACCACCGCGTGGTTTTTGGCGCCCATCATGCACTGTGCACGCTTGCCGTGGTTGCTCGCGAGCTTGTAGACATGCTCGCCCACATGGCAGGAGCCGACGAACGAAACCGCTTGAATCGTTGGGTTCGTGCAGAGCGCATCCACTACTTCCTTGCCGCCGTGAATCACGTTCAGGACACCCGCTGGAACGCCAGCTTCCATCGCCAGTTCAGCGAGCATCATGGTTGTCATCGGGTCTTGCTCAGAGGGCTTCAACACAAAAGTGTTGCCGGTAACAATCGCCATCGGGAACATCCAGAGCGGAATCATGGCCGGGAAATTAAACGGCGTAATGCCGGCGCAAACACCGATCGGCTGGCGAAGGAAATAGGTATCGATGCCGCCCGCGACGTTTTCGGCAAACTCACCCAATAGCAAGGTGCCAATACCGCAGGCATGCTCAACGACCTCGAGGCCACGGAACACATCACCTTCGGCGTCCGGCAGGGTTTTGCCCTGTTCAGCAGTCAAACAAGCGGCCAGTTTTTTCATGTCGCGGCGGATCAGCTCTTGCAGCTTCAACATAATGCGGGCACGTGCTCCAATCGGCACATTTTTCCATGTTTTAAATGCGACCGCAGCAGACTCAATCGCAGCGCTAATTTCTTCCGTGGTGGCAAACGGGACCCGCGCTAATACTTCTTGGGTAGCCGGATTTACTACATCTTTCCAAACTTCGGTTTTCGAGTCAACAAGCCTACCGTTGATGAGTAACTTCACCGTGGCGTTTGTGGCGATGGTGGCCAGTAGCGAAGCGGAAGTATTTGCGGGCGAATTTAACACTGCAGACATGGAAATCTCCTCGGGTGCGGTTTGGTTAATTAAAGAATACTTAATTTTAGGCTGTTTCAACGGCTGGTGCGCATTGCTCGGTCTATGAAGGCTTCGTAGTTTTTTTGAGGGCGCGCTGAACATGGCGCAACAATTCGCCCGGTACGGCACTCATAACAGCGCTCACCAAAGCCAATCCGTTCACGCCATGCCGATAGCATGTAAATCGTGCGTTGCCAGCCAAGTCAACCGCGCCAAAACTCCCGCGTTATTGAATCGTAGGCCAACAATCGAGGAGTTCACATGAAACCAGTTGTTCGTATGATGAAAAGCGTCAATGCACGCGTCAGCGTTATTGCTGCAGCGACCGCAATATCAGCGCTATCCGTAGCGGGAATGTTTGCCAACACAGCGCAGGCTCATGAATTTGGTGATGTCGCCACCGTGATTTCATCGACCCCAATTTTTGAGCGCGTATCGGTGCCGCGCCAGCAGTGCTATACCGAACAAGTTGCAAGCTATGAAGAGCGTCGCGTCAATCGGGCAGTTTACGATGAGGATCGCCGTGATGATTCGCGCAATTACAACGATAATAACGGCAGTCGCGGTATCGGTGCGGGTACCGTGCTTGGTGCAGTGATTGGCGGGGCTATCGGGCATCAATTCGGCAACTCCAGCGGCGGACGCGACCGCGGCACTGCAGTCGGCGCAATTTTAGGCGGAATCGTTGGCAACAGCGCCGAAAACGATAATCGCAACTATCGCGATGCAAGCTATCGCAATAATTCATCGCGGCGAGTTGTTGATGTAGACCGTGTACCCGTCACCCGAGACGTACAACGTTGTCAAACCATATCGGATACCCGGGACGAGGTGCGCGGCTACGATGTCCGTTATAAATATCAAGGCCGCGAATACAACACCCGTTTGCCCTACGACCCGGGCTCAACGATGCAGGTCAACGTAGAGGTACGTCCTGTCTCGCGTGCGGTTGGTGGTGGCGAACGCTATGAGGCGCGCCCTGACGCACGCTATGAATCACGTTATGAATCTAGAACACCAAGACCGACTTATTTGCGTTCTTACTGATTGTGATCCGATAGACCGGCTCGCTGAATTTAACGATTCAACGCGAACTATCGGGTTTCAAACTAAAACGGCTGCGCAGCAATGCGCAGCCGTTTTTTTGTTTAACTTTAGCCAGATTTATTCCAAACAAAAATCTGTCCGCGCCCATATCGGCAAAACTGTCCGTTGTTTGATTTTGCAGGGCGAAAAGTTGTTTACCCGAGCACAGCCGGTTCCAGCAACGTCAACGTCTGATTGTCGGTATCCAGCCTGGCCCTCACACCGACCGGAATCGTAAATTGGTCGGCGATGTGGCCAAACGAAAATCCGACGATGGATGGGATATCAAGCGCTGCAAAATGATCGTCCAACGTTTGTTGCAGCGTAAGCGAGGCCTCATTCGCGGCGGCGGCGATTTTGCTAAATACGCCGAGCATCACACCGCGAGTTGTTGATAGCGGGGCACTTTGTTCTAGCTGCGTCAACATCCGATCAATCCTGTAAGGTGCTTCGCCGACATCCTCCAAAAACAAAATCGCGTCGCGTATGTCTGCCGCATAAGGCGTGCCGATCAATGCGGCCAGCACCGATAAGTTTCCGCCGATGAGACGACCTTCGGCAATGCCTTGCTTGATCGTCCGTAACTGAAATTCAGGTGAAGTTGCGGCACGGATTTCATTGGCTGCCGACATGTAAATAGTCGTTTGAGCGCGAGGGCGCATCAACACTGCCTCAAGTTGTGTCGCAGCATAGTCGGTGAAACCTGCCGAGGCAACTGGACCATGAAATGTAATCAAGCCCGCGTAGCGCAGCAACGCTAAATGGAGCGCCGTGACGTCCGAATAACCTACCAATATTTTCGGATTACGGCGGATCAGGCCATAGTCGATTGCCGGCAATAGTTGCGATGCCCCCGAGCCGCCGCGCACTGCCCAGATACCTTTGATGTTGCGATCGTTGAACATGTCGTGAATATCGGCAACCCGTTCCGACACCGTACCCGCGGTGTTGCCGCGCGTCGCGAGAATATTTTTGCTGACTTTTACGATAAAACCAAACGCCTCTAAATTTTTAACGCGCTGCTCGACAAAGGCAGCATCGGTTGCCCCGCTTGGTGCGATCAGGCCAACGAGATCACCGCGTTTTAGGGCGCGGGGTTTGATCAGCGATGGCCCGGCAGTCGTCCTGCACCTAGGTTGTTTGCGCGGCTGTTCCGCTGCCGCGGGCAACGCAAATCCCAGCGTAGCCAGCCCAGCCAACGCCAATTTCCGGCTAAAATTTCTTCGATTCATTGTTTCGTTTCGGCACAAAAAAACGGGGCGCTTCATACTCGAAACGCCCCGTTTCATTTGTCGTCATGATCTGACGATTGAACAAGTCAAATTAAAACTTATAGTTCATGCGCAAAATAAACGAGCGCAGACGTGGATCGCCGACGCGGGCATCCCAACCGGCACCCGCCACATTATCGACGTTATGCGCCGAGAATGAAGGCTTGGTATCGAGCAGGTTTTTGACACCAGCGGTAATCGTCAGGTTTTTAAAGCCGGTATAGGTTCCGGTTAAATTGTAGATGGTATAGCTGTCAACACGGGTTGGTGCCAACGGTGAGGTAAAGCCTGCACCAAAGCCATCACGCTCGGATTGATAGCCTGCCGTATAACTTTGTGAAAGCGTGCTGCTCCAGGGGCCTTGTGACCATGTGAGGCTGGCGGTATGCTTCCAGCTTACGTGCAAATCAAAGCCATTGGTGGTGTCACCAAATTTACCAACCAGTTCAGTCCATGGGTCGGCTGAGCTGAAGCGGCTCTTGAAGCTTTGTGTATATGTGCCGTCCAGGGTGGCGACAAACTTGCCGATATCGCTCGTCCAGTTTCCAGTCAAGTTGACATCGGAGCCACGTGCTTTATCACCGCCCAGATTGAATGTCGGTGAGCTGACGCTGTCAATTTGGCCGTCAACACGGGTTACATATTGCTTGTATTGGTCGTAATTGGCGATGAGGGCTTGGCCTGATAACGCACCAACCCGGTCTGTTAATTCAATTTGCCAAAAATCCACACTTGCCGAAAACCATGGCGCTGGTTGCAGGACAAATCCAAGGGAGAATTGCTTGGATTTTTCTGCTTTCAGTTTTGGGTTGCTTTTGCCGACGATGGTGGGACGAATACCGCAACCATCCGTGTTGAAACCGGGGGCAGGCGTGCCGTTCGGGCAGGTAATCGGGTCGTTGATATCACTGTTGAATTGACCTGTGGAATCGCCACCATAAAGCGCATCAAAATCTGGCGCATGGAAGCCGGTGCTGTATGAACTACGGAATGCTAGTTCAGGCATTGGCGCCCAGCGGGCGGCAACTTTCGGATTCGT
Organism: Burkholderiales bacterium; assembly: GCA_025360815.1. GTDB lineage: Bacteria > Pseudomonadota > Gammaproteobacteria > Burkholderiales > Usitatibacteraceae > UKL13-2. The sequence goes on along the minus strand of JANYBL010000044.1, from coordinate 19,717 downwards.
CGTCGAGCCGAAGTCGTTGTATTTGTCGTAGCGTACCGCAAGCTGAACATCCAAATTTTTAATCACGGGAATTTGCAACTCACCATACACTGCCTTGATATCGCGGCTCACCGAGCTCAGCGATGCAGGCGCTGTTACGCCGTTTATGGCAGGCTGGGTGCCGCCCGTGTCGTCGGTGAACCGATAGCTCTCTTTACGCAGCTCAAAGCCCAGTGCGGCCGCCATATTGCCAGCCGGCAAGGTCATGATTTCACGGCTGAAGTTGCCATCAAACTGCTTGGTGCTGCCGCGGCCTCCGTACAAGGAAAGCCCTTTAGCCTTGGCCGAATTGATAAGATCGAGCGCCTGTTGTGTTTGGGTTTGGCCGGGTAACAAAAAGGGATTGATCACCCCGCTACTCAGGGCGGTAGTGATTTTATCGGTAATCATGTTGCCATCACCGAGCAGCGTGGTTGCCTTGCTATCGGAACTGGAGAGTCCAACTTTGTAGTCCCAACCGGCAACAATACCGTCGACACCAACTAAGGCGCGATAGGTATCAGTGGTGGTGTCCTGTTGACGCGGGCCGCATTCCAAACAACGCCAACGAATCCGCTCTGGCAATTGGTTATTAAAGCCTGGCACCAAGCCTGTTAAATCTAGATAGTAAGGTGAACGAACAGTTTGTCCGGCAGCATTGACAATGAACGCGGGGTAGTTCCGGTTGGTTATTTGAATAGGGGTGTATTCAACCGCTGACTTGACGCGCGAGCCTACAAGTTCGGCATACGCGGTGGCCTCGTTTGAAATCGCGAATGTGCCGCGGGTAACGAGGTTGGTTCGATCCACCGGCTGCATCAAGCTCCATTGCTTGCCGTAATCGTAAGCGCAAGCGGCGTTGTTACGCGGAAAGCCCGTAATATCACCGCGATAAATATAGGTGTCAGCAATGGTATTGCACTTGCCCTGTATGGCGAGCAAACTCACGCGGCTGTAACCGTTAGCGACTGTTGGGAACCCTGGCAAATTGGTAATGGCGCTGCGAATCGCAGTGCCGGAAGCAGTACCAATATTGGCGAACGGGGTGCCGGTCGTATCGGGCGCTAAACCACGGTCTGGCTGATAGCCATTATGAAAATCACGCTGCCCGCCGCGTAAGCGGTTATTGGTGTCAAAGGTCAGGCTAGCCATTAAATTGTATTTGTCTTTTGACAAATCACCCATGCCGCCTAGAATGGAAGCACGATATATGTTGCCATCGCGGTGTTGTGTTACGTCACCAAATGCGGTGACTTCAAGCCCCGTATAGTCCCTTTTCAAAATAAAGTTGACCACGCCGCCAATCGCATCAGTACCGTAAATCGCTGATGCGCCGTCTTTCAAAATTTCCACACGATCAATCGCCGCGAGTGGGATCGAGTTCAAATCAACTGATTTGCCGTTGAGCGCATGCGAGGTCGTGCGGCGACCGTTCAGCAATACCAATGTATATTGGGCACCAAAACCACGCAGGTTGGCACCAGAAGCGCCGTTGTTTGGTAGCGAACGTGAGCTTGTGCTGTTTAAGAAATCGCTACCTTGGTTGGTCGTCATATTGTCGATGCCGTTGCCACTCGCGCTGATCGTTGCCAGCAATTGTTCGGCACTGGTAATGCCCAGCTTTTGAATGTCAGCGGCGGTGATGATTTGCAGAGGTACGTTGGCCTCGTCCACCACGCGTTTAATGCTACTGCCGGTAACGGTAATTTTTTCAATCGTTTGCGGCTTCTTCTCTGGCGCTTTGGCAGGCGCTGGCGGCGGGGTATCGGCAGGTGGTGTTGTCGGGGCTTGTTGTGCTGCCGCAGTTCCAGCAATGCAGAGTAGTGAAATAACTTGTGCAATTTTCTTCAGTTTCACAGTACGTTCTCCTTTTAAGTAGTACAAATAACATTCCGTGCAAAAATTTAAACCTAAATCTTTTGGTCACTGGCGGGCGGCAGGGTTGGGGTGAGGTGTCGCACGAATGTGATTGAAGGCAATGTTGCTGCACAGGAAATTTTTTGAATCTGTGTGCGCAATACCAATAAACTACCAATATTGGTAACTTTGCTACCACTTCGCGAGATTTGCAATGGTATTGTCACGAAAGTGTGTCGCGCTGAGAAAGGAAAGCGCATTGCCACTCTGTACGATCAAAACTTCAATGTTGCTTTTTTACAACACCCTGTTTCGTATCGTCAAAAATAGCCGTTAATTTAAATCAAAATTCAACTAACATTTTCGCGCCGCATGACAATAAAACCGAACAGTACGATCCCGCACAGTTTCTTTTTCAGTTTATTGACGCAACACATACCAATTTGAGGAATTTTTATGGAACGCCCCGCTCATCCACCGGTTTGTCCTAATCGCCATCGCTGTTTTTTAGCAACGATGATCTTGGCGATATTGGGTTGCATGCCGCTATTTTTTAACGCGGCTGTCGCGCGGGAAACCGCTGATCAGGCGAAGATAAAGCAGATGCCGACCCTGAAGCTGACGCCGAAGCCGAAGCCGAGCGTACACGCATATTCCGCCGGCCGCGCACATGCCAAGCGTCTTGCGCTGCCGGCCGTGGTTATTGATGCTATGCATAAGGCCAATTTCCCCGATGCTGCCTTGGGTGTGGTGGTAATGCGGCTATCGGACAATGCAATGATCGTCGCGCATAACGCCAACACCAGTTTTGCGCCCGCTTCAACGATGAAGCTGGTGCCGACCTTTATCGGCTTGGATCGGTTAGGGCCGATTCATCGCGGCGGGGTGGAGCTGCACACCACCGCGGCGCGGCTGGGTGATGTGCTCAAAGGAGATGTGGTTCTGCGCGGGTTGGCGGATATGGATTTTGATTGGGAATCGTTGCAGCGTATGCTGCAAACACTTCGCAATCAGGGAATTCAAACCATTGACGGCAATCTGATTGTGGATCGCCACTCTTATCAGCCGTCACGCCTTGATATTGGCGTGCCGCCATTCGATGAATCGCCAGAATTTCGCTATAACGTGATCCCAGATGCGCTAAACCTCAATCTCAATTTGCTGCAACTGGAGCTGGTATCTGATACCGCTGGCATGCGTATTCGTGTCACGCCCGAGCTTGATCGCGTGAGGGTTGTTTCGAACATGCGTTTTGTCGACGCCGATTGCAAAGATTGGGAAGATAGCTGGGCAATACCAACTCAAACACAGTCTAATCTCGGCGGCATAGAGATCCAGTTGCAGGGCGCATTCCCGAGAAACTGTGTGGCAAATACTAGCATTAACGTATTGGACCGAGCGGAATACGCCGCGCGATTATTCAAGTCTCTGTGGGCGAAATTGGGCGGCTCGTTTAACGGTGCCGTGATCGAAAGCAGTGCCCCGATACCGCGCGGCCAGCTGCTAGCGCAACATCGATCACGGCCGCTAGGCGAACTTGTGCGCGACATCAACAAGCAGTCAGACAATACCTTCGCGAGGATGTTGTATTTGGATTTGGGTGTGAGTGCTGCTGCGAGCGGTGCGGCAGATAGAAATCCAAACGAAGCGCCGTCATCAGCGGCAGAAAACTTGCCACCACTGCAGGGCGAGCGCCAACGAAACGCCACGCCAACACTCGTGTTCGCCGAACAAGTGGTGCGTGATTGGTTTGCGGGGCAAGGCATCGATACTACCGGCTTGGTGCTCGAAAATGGCTCGGGCCTATCCCGATTGGAACGTATTCGTCCGGCACAGCTGGCCGGGTTGCTAACGGCCGCAAACCGCAGCCAGTGGGCACCAGAATTTATGGCCAGTTTGCCGATCGCAGGATTGGACGGCACCATGCGCAACCGACTCAAAAGCAGCCCTGCGGCCGGGCGAGCAAGACTGAAGACCGGGACGCTGCGCGATGTTTCTGCGTTGGCTGGATACGTGCCGGATGCAACCGGGCAGATGTGTGCCGTGGTGGCGATTCTCAACGACCCTCGCGCTGACGAAACCTTGAGCCGACCCGTGCTCGACGCATTGGTTGATTGGCTCGTGCGAACTGATACGCACCGAGCGGCGCGGCCGCTGCATAAGCGGAAAATGAAAAAGTAGCGAATGAAAATTGCATTGACGAAAATGCTGCCACGGGAAAATGTTGGCGACAAAAGCGCAACATTGGGGCGGTCAAACGACGCCGACGCGGCATCAACTCAGCATCAACCCCCACCCAACCCCCACCCAACCCCGCATAGGCCTAGGTTGAAAGCGCACTGTCTCGCTTATAATCGCTAATCGATTTCAATTCCCATAACGTCGCATTTTTGATTGCCCTTTGCCTGTGACCGCCACATCAGAAACGACTGCTGATTTTCAAGCTTTACCGCAATCCGATCTATTTTTAAATGAACGCCACGCTTCGCTCGCGCGGCTGGCGGCATCGTCGCTGCCGAAAATTGTGTTGATTTCCCATGCGCTGGGCGGTGGAACGGAACGACATATTCAGGATTTGGCATCACTGCTGGCAGGAAAAGCTGAAGTGCTGATCTTGAAGCCGGCGGGTGGCGATGTTTTATCGATCATATGGGCGAAACCGAATGAATCGTTCGTTGCTTATTTTTCGGGTGCGGCTGAATACCCGCAACTCGTCGAGTTTTTGAAATACCTCCCTGTTTCGCGCGTTCACTTGCACCATGTCGATGGTCAGCCCAAAGCCATTCTCGGCTTGGCTGCTGCACTCTGCGTGCCGCTTGATATTACCTTGCACGATCATTTCCCCATCACGCCGCAATATTTTTTGGATGACGGTGGCATTGTGCCGACACATGAAATTGCGCATGCTTGGGGGTTATCGAACGAGAGTTGGCGCGTTGAGATGCATCTGCTGTTGCGATCAGCCGCGCGTGTCATTTGTCCGTCGCGCTATATTGCAGACTCGATTGCCGATTATTTCCCCGATGTTCAAACATTGACTTGGCCGCATCCGGAAAGCAGTGTAGCGCCAGTGATATCTGCCGCTCCATCGCCAAGCCTACAAACCGTAAAGGTGTTGATTTTGGGGCGGATGACACCCAGCAAAGGGCTGCACATCGCGGCGGCTTGCGCGCAAGATGCGAAGGCGCGAAAACTGCCGCTAAAATTTGTTGTCATCGGCCCAATCACCGCGCCAGTGCTGGTTTTTCCGGATGTACCGCTAACGAATACCGGCAGCTACGAAGAACAAAATTTGCCCGAATTAGTTGCCCTAGAACGTGCCGATGCGTTTTTATTTCCCTCGCAAGTTCCGGAGAGTTTTTCCTACACCTTGACAGTGGCGTTGGCGGCAGGCTTGCCCATCGTGGCCTCTAGGCTCGGTGCCTTTGTGGAGCGTCTCGAGGCTGCGCCACAGGCGACGATGCTGGATTGGAATAGTGCCGCGAGCGTTTGGAATGATGCGTTACTAGCTGCGGTTAATCCCCGGACCAATACCAGCATCCGTGCGGAAAGCAATACAAGCGTCCATTCCACCGCGCTTCGAGCGTATTCTGCTGAACAGTCAGCTTCCGCGCGATCTATCACCCATGATCCAGCCAATTATCTCGCCAACTATCTTGCCGGATTCGGCGCGAACCGATCAATGTCCGTCACCGTCAAGCCAACAGCATTGAAAGCAGCATTTTTTTATCCGCCCAAGAAGATTCAGTCGGCCACTGAATACGCATTGGCCGATTTATACCTTCTTGGCGTAGTTTGCGGACAGGTGGAGGCAAGGCGTGAATTGGTGCGCCGAATTGATGTATCCGACCAAGAGCTGGTTGCCGCAAGAGCGTCGGCCGACGCGTCACATGCTGCTCTTGGTCGGCGCGATCAAGATGTGGATGATTTAAATTTGGCGCTACAACAACGCAACGCTGATTACGGCGTATTGCAGCGTCATCAGGAAGAATTGGCAATAGCGCTTGAAGATACCCGGGCCACGCTGGAGCAGGAACGCGATGAGGCTCGCGCCGCATTTAACGAAATTAGCGCAAGCCGATTTTGGCGCTTAACATCTCCCCTACGAACAATCGCGCACTTTCTTAAATCGCTTAAACACCGCGCAAATGACACCCAACTGAGCACCCGACAATTGCCTCATCGCATTTCGGTAGCGACGCAAATCTTGAAAGAGGAGGGCGCAATCGCGCTGAGTAAACGCGTGCATGAAAAGCTCATCCGCCGCACCGAATCGCCGACTGCCTTAAAGCAAATTTATGCGCTGGAAACAGCCATCACGCCGCTTACCGTCCGCAGCGTTCCGCCCGATGTAAAGCCGAAGTTTTCGATCATCATTCCTGTCTATGCACAGCATTTATTGACCTTCACCTGCCTAAAGAGCATTGCCGCGACGTGTGCTGATTTGGATATTGAAGTGATCGTGATTGATGATTGCTCGCCCGAGCCTGCGGCGGATGCGCTCGCGGTCGTTACCGGCGTGACGATTGTTCGCAATGAAAAGAACCTCGGGTTTTTGCGTAATTGCAATAAAGCAGCCCGGCTCGCGCGAGGCGAATACCTGATGATTTTGAATAACGACACCATTGTCACTGGTCGTTGGTTGCAAGAAATGGCACGTGTGTTCGATGAAAAAGAAAACACCGGCATGGTTGGTTGCAAACTGATTTACCCCGACGGCAGCTTGCAGGAGGCGGGAGGCATTATTTGGCGCGACGGCTCTGGCTGGAATTATGGGCGCAATGATCGAGCGGATAAACCGGAATACAACTATTTGCGCGAGGCTGATTATTGCTCCGGCGCGTGCTTGCTGATCCGGCGTGACTTTTGGCATGAACTCGGCGGCTTTGATGAGGCTTATGCGCCTGCCTACTACGAAGACGGCGATTTGGCATTCCGCGTTCGGGCGGCTGGGAAAAGAGTTTTCTACCAGCCGCGTGCACTTGTCGTGCATTTTGAGGGCAAGAGTTCCGGTACCGACCTCACGCAGGGCGTTAAAAAGCATCAAGTGATCAATCAAGAAACCTTTGTGAATCGCTGGCGCACCGTTCTTGCCAAGCACCGCATCAACGGCTTATCGCCCCAGTTGGAGCGGGATCGCTATGCGAAGCGGCGCGTGCTGGTGCTGGATGCCTGCATGCTCACGCCCGACCAAGATGCCGGCTCGCTGCGCATGTTTGCGATGCTGAAAATCATGGCGAGCATGGGTTGCAAGGTGACGTTTGTGGCCGACAATTTGGAATATCGATTGCCATATGTACAGGACATTCAGGTACTCGGTGTTGAGGTACTATGGCATCCGTTTTATTCGTCCATCACCGCACTCCTAGAGCGCACCGCCGCGCAATACGACGTGATCATGTTGTCTCGTGCGACGGTCGCGGTGAAATATGTCGATCTCGTCAAACGCGTTGCGCCGTGCGCAAAGCTGGTGTTCGATACCGTCGATTTGCACTTCTTACGTCAGCAGCGCTTAGCCGAGTTGGACCCACAGCCGAGCCTCATTGCCGCAGCGGAAGCGATGAAAAAACAAGAGTTGGACATCATGGCGAAGTCCGACATCACACTCGTGGTGAGCCCGGTTGAACAAGCCTTGCTCGACACTTTGGTCCCGCAAGTGCGCGTCAATATTGTTGCGACTATTCACGACACCACGCCGGGGCCCAAAACATTTTCCGAGCGCGACGGCATCCTGTTTATCGGCGGGTTCCGCCACCCGCCGAATCTTGATGCGGTGACGTGGTATTGCGAAAACGTGTTGCCCATCATCCGCCAAAAAGCGCCGGGATTGGTCACCACGCTGATTGGTAGCAACGCGCCGCCATCGCTGCAAAAATTCGCCGCGCCTGATTTCGTCATTGCCGGTTTTGTGCATGATGTGTCGCCATATTATCAATCGGCGCGGCTCTCGATTTCGCCGCTGCGCTACGGCGCGGGCGTGAAAGGTAAGATCAATATTTCGATGCAATATGGTGTGCCGGTAGTTGCCACGACCGTATCCGTTGAAGGCATGTTTTTGCGGGATGGGATTGAAGCACTCGTTGCTGATACGCCGGAAGCGTTCGCCGATGCGGTTATTCGCGGGCATGCAGATGAGGTGCTTTGGAATGCGCTTTCTAAGGCGTCGCTGGTGAATATTGATACGTATTTTTCGACGCGAAGGGCGAGAGAGGCTTTGGCCGGGGTTTTGGATATGGGGTAGGGTAGGAGAAGTAGCCTCGGGCCCGTCGTGTTCGGCACGATTTAGCGGTGGCGAAAATCCCCTGCGCTACTCGAAGCAGCAGGCCTGGGCAGAATGCGTCGTACGAAGTGTTTTTGTAATCTGAGCGAAGTTCGTCGCGTGAACCTCTAGCAGTCCGCGCGTTAATCCCAAGTCGCTTCTGCCGTATTTGCCGATGCGTCGGAGGCCCTCAAGGGCCGTTTGCAATTTAAAAATTGGGAACAAATTTCATCATCGAAAGGCAGATCTGCGTTGAAGCCACGCGCCAGTGCTTGAGGTTGGGCTTTTTACCCATGGTAATAGCCGCGTTAATTGCATTGCAACATTTTGTATTCTCTCGTTAGCGAAGACGGACAGAGGGGATATCTCGTCAGTAATTTTTACGTTGCGAATATCTTCGTGTGGGCGAAATAAGTTTGCCGAAACATTGGGCCATTAAAGAAAATCTCTCTCAATCTCCCTTTTGACAAGAGAGAGATGCCTTGCGGTGGCTTCGGCTACGCATTACGATCTCACGTGTTAAACACCAGCATTAGAGACGCGATCCAAGCAAAAATGCTTGGAAAAGCAAGCCAGTAGCGGAGTTTAGCGGATTCCCGCTATACGCGCTATGCGCGCGGTACACGCTATACGCGCGATACACGCTGCATACGCCACATACGCCACATACACTACATACGCTACACAACTACACCAATCGGCGACATCCCCGGAAACCTTGACGGCACGCCATCGAGCGCATCTGCAACCCGTTCCCAAACCGTCTCTACGCTAATGTCAGCCATCGGAACGGATTCGTCTTTTGTGGTTCCGGCTAGCGGGTGGTCAACAACATAGAGTGCTGGGTGCTGCAAAGGCTTGTAAAGGGCGCTCGGCAGCGTTGGGTGATACATCGAAACCATTGGCTTATTCCATTGGCCCAGCGAGCCGTACATATGCGTAGGGCCGGTATCCACGCCGATGTACAAATCAATTTCCTTCATGACGGCAACCGTTTTGCGCAGGCCTAAGTTACCCGCATAGTCGGTTGTGGTGTCGGGCAAAATATCGGCAAAAATTTTGGTGCGCGGCTGATCGTCGGTGCCACCGAACAATAAAAAGTGTGCGTTGGGATGCGATTTCAGAATGCGTACCGCCAAGGCGATGAATTGCTCAATCGGCCAATCGCGATAGGCTTTGGTGGGAAAGCTTGCAACCTGCAGGCCAATAATGGGCTTTTTGTTTGCGGGTAAATCCGCTTGCAGTTTCGCGCGAGCGATCACTGTTTCATCAACCGTTACGACGTAATCCAGGGTGTAAGCATTGGCTCCAATGCCAACGGATAGCGGTAGCGCTAATTGCATAGCCACCCCGTGCATTGAATAGAGAGCTGGCTCAACGGCTGCGTGAAAAAGCCGCTGGTTTAACGATGAATTGCGTTGTACGTAGCCAACAACGCGATCCGATTTACGCAAGGCATAGTGATGCAGTGCGTCGTCATTTCCCCACACAAACGCCCAATCGTAGCGTTCTCCGGTGAGTGGCCCGAGGCGGCCACGAAATCGCGCTGATTTTTTATCAATGCCGCCGACTTTTGCCAAATACGGCAAATGCTGCAGCACCTCGACCCGTTTGGCGTGTCCCAAACAAGTAATAGCGGCATTCGGGAAATGATGGGCGATGGCGCGGATGGCGGGCGTGTTGAGAAGGGTGTCGCCAATCCGTGTGACGTTGATGATAAGAATGCGTTTAACAGCGAGGGCTTCGGCACTGCCGAATAACGGAGCCTTATTCATTTTTCACTCCTGTTCAGTAGCCCGCATGTTGAGCAACGGCCGCCGCACGAAAAATAGCCTCCATTTTATCGAGCATCACATCAATGCCAAAATGTTCTTGGGCGTAGGCCTGACTGGCGTTGCCCATTCGTGCGCGAAGGGCGTTATCGTTCATGAGCTTGGCGAGGGCGTCGGCCAAGATCGCGGGGTCTCGCGGCTTGACCATATAGCCTGTTACGCCTTCTTGTACCGCCTCATTGATTGCGCCGACGGTTGTCGAGACGACTGCCAGCCCACACGCCATGCCCTGCATGATGCTCTGCGGCACGCCTTCCGCGCCGTAGGACGGTAGCGTCAGAAAATCAAGTGCCGACAACCATTCCGGTACGTTTTCTTGATTGCCGACCATTCGCACAACGGATTGCAAATTGAGCTCGGCAATTCGGGCGGCTAACCGTTCGCGCTCGGGTCCGTCGCCAATCATTACCAAACGCCAATGGCGCAATGGTGGATGTTTTTCGCGCACGATCACCATTGCATCGAGTAAATCACGGTGTCCTTTCCAGTCGCGCAGGGTGGCGAGCACGCCGAGCGCAGGCACGTCTGACAGCCCCAGCTTCATACGCAAAGCGGTCTTATCAGTCGGCGCACAAAGCGGCTGGTAACGCTGTAAATCAATACCAGTGCGAACGGAAGTCATGTTCGCCAATGCATATCCATTCTCGCGATGTAATTGTTGGCGCAGCGCTTCTCCGGCCGTGACAATATGTTTCGTCGCGCTGGTATAAAGCCATCGTGTTGAGCGATGGTTGTTGATCGGTGTCGAGACATGGCGCGTCCGGACTATCGGCGGCATGTTCCTGAGCGTGGCGCAAGCGACCGCGCTGAGCCAACTATCGGTCGAACTGTGGGTATTGATGACGTCATATTCCGCGCGATGTCGGGCAAGCCAACGATGCAAACGCAGCAGTGGAAAGATGCGCTTTTTTCCAATATCAATCGCGGTGGTCGGGATGCCCAGCTTTTTTGCAGCGGGCAAAATCTCGGCGTTAGCAGGTGTCAGCAGCATGACCTTGTGGCCGCGACCCAACATGCCGCGTGCTTCGGTGAGGATACGAATTTCCTGTCCGCCCCAGCCGGTAGAGTTTTCGGTGTGGAGAATGGAGAGTGGTCGAGGTGGTTTGTTATCAGACATTTTTCATAATTTGAAATCAGGTTGATGTCGTTGCAACCACAGCTCCAACACTGTCAGGGCCCACAGCCGTCCTGCATGATTGCTGGCGCCGCGACGGTGTTGGCGCAGTAAGTTTGCCAGTGCACCGTCGCGAAAGAGTCCGCGCTTTTGCAACCCATCCGGCCCAAGCGAGGCTTCCATATGTTTTTTCAATCCGCCTTCCAGCCAAGGCGATAACGGCATCACAAAGCCCTGCTTACCGCGATGGACAATGGAATAAGGTAGATATTTCTCAGCTAATTTTTTCAACAAGTATTTGGTGATTTTACCGTTTTGCTTGAGGGCCGGATTGAGCTTCGCAACAAATTCAACGAACTCGTGATCAAGGTACGGTACCCGCGCTTCCAGCGAATACGCCATCGTGGCGCGATCCACCTTGGTAAGTAAATCATCGGGCAGCCAAAGCCGCATATCGACGTGCATGAGTTTTTCAAGGTAATCCTTGGCATTGCATTCATCGAAAAACTTTGCTGCGTAGTCAGCAATGTGGGTTTTTTGATGACGCTGCAAAGCGTCCGAAAACAAGCTCGGATGCGTGGCGCGATCAAACACATTAGGGATCGTCGCATAGCGCTTCCCAAGAGGCAGGCCAATCGCTTTTATGACGCGATCTTTTTGAATGCTGGCGGGCATTAGCGGGATCGCTGCGCGTAACGGCGAATAGCGAGCGCCGAGCAAGCCGGTGAATTTCTCTTCGGAAACTCGTTTACGGTAATTGCTGTAGCCGGAAAATAATTCATCAGCGCCTTCGCCGGTGAGGGCGACGGTAACATGCTGGCGGGTGAGCTTGGATAGCAGCATGGTCGGCAATGCGGCTTGGTCGCCGAAGGGTTCGTCGAATACATCGACCCAGCTGTCGAAAGCGCCGAGCACGTCGTCAGGCGTAACCATCAGCGCATGGTGGTTTGCACCAATATGCTTGGCTGCACGCTCGGCGTAAATATGTTCGCTTTGGGTGGTGTCGCTTACGTTATCGTTGCTTTGAAAACCCAAATTAAAGGTTTCGATAGGCTTGCCGGTAATGTCGGTCATGATCGCGGCGATTAGGCTCGAATCAATGCCGCCGCTCACAAATGCACCCAGTGGCACGTCGGCCACCAACATTGATTCTACCGACCGACGCAACTGAGCATCTAATCGTGCCAGTGATTCAGCTTCATCCCAATCTGGCTTCAACGCATAACTTGGCTGCCAGTAAGACCATTCGCGCAGTTGGCCATTCTCCAATTTCAACGCATGCCCTGCGGGCAGCTTGCGAATGTTCTTGTAAATAGTGAGCGGTGCTGGAATATATTGGCATTCCAAAAATATGCCCAAGGCATCCAAGTCTAATTCGCGCGAAACGGCAGGATGCTCTAGTAGCGCTTTAATTTCAGACGCGAACGCAAACACCGCGCCGTCGAAAAAGTAGTGGAGTGGCTTCACCCCTAAACGATCGCGTGCGCAAAACAATGTCTGGGTTTGGGTGTCCCAGCAGGCGAACGCGAACTCGCCTTGGAGTTTGTCGAGCGCAGACTCGCCGTATTGCGCAACTGCTTGCAGTGTGACTTCAGTGTCGCCTGCTGTGCGGAAGCTGCGTCCTAGCATTTGCAATTCGGCTCGCAACGCTTTGTAGTTATACATCTCACCGTTGAAAACAATGGTGTGGCGGCCATCCGCCGTTGGCATTGGTTGTGAGCTCGACTCAATATCGATGACCGACAGCCGGCGATGCCCTAAAAAAGCCCCACCGAGTTCGGCATAGCCTTCCGCGTCGGGGCCGCGATGCGCGAGCTTACGATTCATACGGCGCAAGGTAGCCGATTTATCGTATGAAGTGGTGAGCGCAGATGACGAGTTGGACGAGTTGAAAACAAAGCCGCTTATGCCGCACATGATGCGCTTTCGGGGGCTTTATTGTTGGCGATTGATCGTTTGCGAAATGGCATGCGTGTTGGCTTTGGGTGGAGAGATTTTCAAGCTCTATTTTTAGCGTTAAAGTAGAAGTTTACTTGATGCAACACTAAATCCGACACTCAACACGCCACTCAACACGACATAAGGCAGGAAATCATGAACGCATCCCAACTCCCGGCAATCGAACCGGCAGCAGAATTAGCCAATAAAACGTTAGTTAAAGCCGAGTTTAACCCGCTGATTCGTCCATATTTGGTGATCAAGATTGGCTGCACACTCGCGCTCACGATCATTGGTATTCCACTGGCGATTATTTGGTTTCTAGGCGTTGGGCAGTGGTGGGCAAAGCATTATTTTGACAAGCTGGAATGTGAGTTGGGCGAGCGCTCATTGCGGTTTCGCAAAGGTATTTTAGTGCAGGTTGAGAAAACGATTCCGCTGGAGAATATTCAAGATGTGACGTTTTTGGAGGGGCCGATTTTAAAACGCTTTCACCTGAGTACACTAAAGTTTGAAACTGCAGGCCAGAGCCAAGGCCAAGCGAACGACATGCAGCTCACCGGCATCATCGACGCGAATGCATTCCGGCAACAAATTTTAAGGCGTCGTGAAGCGTTGAAATATCCGACGCACGCCGCACCGGGAGCATCGGTTATGCAAAGCGCAGTCGAGAGTGAGCAAGCTGCATCGGCGAAACAATCGCGCGATGAACAAACCGCAATTTTGAAAGCGATTCAGGTACGGCTTGATGAAATTGCGACGATGATGCAGGATAAGCGATAACCCTCAAAACCCAAATTGATGTTTTCTCAGTATATTTACCGTTAACAGGAATTCAGCCAAACGCTAGCACTGGTGCGGCGTTTGGGCTCATGGTCGAGTTCTTCAGGCAAGCAAGTTGGTGCGCGCTAGTGCCACGTTCATGGCGCGTGAACGGTGTTGGGCGACCTCGTTCGCAAAGGGGAATTTGGTGGATTGCGAATTTGTCGCTCCCTAATGTCAACCCCTAATGACAACCCCTAATGACAATCATTAGCGCAATCGCTGTGCTGCCACAATTAAACCGTCAACGTCGAGTCGTCAACGGCTGCGCAGGCAAGGCGTTAATCGCAAAGAACGGTGCGTGCCAGACTGTTCTTTATTATTTTAGGAGTCTGCAATGCCAAATTTAAACGATGCCCCGCGTGAAGTTGTACAGTCTGTAAACAATACGCCTGCCGGGCCTAGCTTTCGTAGAACCCATCCAATGCTGATTGTGGCCGCTGGCGCGGTCACACTGTTTTGTGGTGTTGGCGTGGGCGTCATGACCGGTATCATCCCAAGTGCTTATTCCAGTTCGTCTCAACCGGCAGCGGCAAAATCCGAACCGTTCGCCGCCGCATCCGCAGCATTGTCGTCATCGACTACCGCGCCGGTCGCTGCGGGTCCAGCTGCGAGCGCTGGCACCACCCTCAATCCGATTGACAACAAAGCGATCGGCCAGCCATTGGCAAAGTCAGCGCCTGCCGCGAATAATGCGTTACAACATTCAACCCCAGCCAAATCAACTTCAATCAGCGTATCTGGCGCCGCGCCCCGCAGCGCCGGCGAGGCATCATCTGCGGCAAGCAATCGTCAGCCTAACCCTGTGTATGCACAAAATAGTGTTCCCGCTTTTGAAGTGGCATCCGCCAAAGCTGCGGAGCCAGCTATCTGCCAATCCTGTGGCATCGTGAGCAGCGTGAATGCGATTGCCAAACAAGGCGAGGGTAGCGGCGCGGGCGCAGTGCTGGGCGGTTTATTGGGTGGTCTACTCGGCCACCAAGTCGGCAAAGGCCATGGCAAAGATGTCGCCACGGTCGCTGGTGCGGTCGGCGGCGCTGTTCTTGGTAACACGGTCGAGAGAAATGCCAAAACAGTCAGCAACTATGAAGTCCGCGTGCGGATGGACGACAACACCTTCCAAACAGTGCGCTACGATGTTATGCCCGGCGTCCGGGTGGGCGATAAGGTGCGCCTCGAAAACGGACGCATTTTGCGTGATTAGCGAATCGCGCGGCGGTGGTGGAGATGCCCTGAGCAGTACTGTGATTGACATTAAGATCGACACTGTCATTTATACTTTAAATGACATCATGAATAGTGTGGCCCAAGTTGAGATCGTAAGGACCATCGGGACCATGCGCATGACACCGGCTATACGGACGCTAGCTACGCTATAGAGGATATGCAACCATAGGCCTAACGATTCGATTTTTGGCCGATTGAATGGCTTTTATACTGCAATCCGCAAAAAAATGAGTACTGAAGTTAAACGCATCAACAATCCCGTATTTTCGTTGCATTTTTATTGTGCTTGCGACGTGTAAAAGCTATAATATAATGTCAATGTGGGGCAGTTAGCTCAGTGGTAGAGTCCTTGGTCGACATCCAAGTGGTCACAAGTTCGAATCTTGTACTGCCCACCAAATTGATGAATCAAGCCCGCCGTTGCGCGGGCTTTTTTGTTATTTTTCACCGATTTCATTTCAATTTTTTTCCGTCGCAAAACGGGGTGGGTAAAATGTGGATGGTACATGCGTTGTCAAAATGGGTGACAAGGCATGATCTTCGCTTGGTAAAAATCAAATAATCCACTGGCTACGGCGAATTCGTTCAACGTCCATGTTTTGGGTTCGTTGCGCTGCGGTAATAAATTTACAACTAAGCAACTTGGGAGACGATTGATGCAAGACGTAACCTCGCCAGCGAGCACTAGCGCTGACAATCCAATCGATAGCAACTTGGCGAACGGTAAAGAGGCCATAAGCGGCCCGCAATCGCTTTCACCGCCGTCCGGAGCGAAAACAGAAACAACATCAGAAACAACATCAGAGCAGGAAGAGGGCTCAACCCCAGCCCCGCCTTCCGAGATGGCAAACATGACCGAGTCAGTTGCCCCCGAAACGCACCCGTTTCGGTTTACGGGGACCGCCGGCGAATTTTTTGGAATTTGGATTGTTAACTTATTTTTGACGATCATCACGTTGGGCATTTACTCTGCATGGGCGAAGGTACGCAAGAAGCGCTACTTTTATGGCCACACTTGGGTTGCAGATGCGAATTTTGAATATCACGGCAATCCGATTGCGATTCTTAAAGGGCGGCTGATTGCAGCGGCAGCGTTTGCCACCTATTCAGGTGTGGCCCACTTTATGCCGAAAGTTGCGGCGTTGTTGGCGCTTATTCTATTTGCGGCTGCACCTTGGTTCATCTCGCGCTCGATGGCCTTTAATGCGTTCAATTCAAGCTATCGCAACATTCGGTTTCGTTTCCATGCAACTTATATAGAGGTGTTGAAAGCGATTTGGCCGATTGCAATCGTGTTGATTTTTCCGTTGCTGATGCCAGAGATTGACCAAACCGGCAAAGTTGCGCCGCCAACAATGCTTTGGGTAGTACTTGGTTTGCAATTTGTAGCGATGATCGCTGCTTACCCCTATGCCATTGGCGCTCTTAAAAAGTTGCATATCAATCAGTCTCAATATGGGGCTGCGCCATTTTCCATTGATGTTGGTATCGGTTCTTTTTATAAAATATATTTTCTGACGATTCTTATTTTTGTCGTTTTGCTGTTCATCTTCTCGATCATTATTGCAATATTGATCGCGGTGGCTATCGGCGTATCGGGCAACAATGTGTATGCTGAATTGCCCGGATTGGCCACCATCATTGCGCCGTTTCTTGCGGTCGTATTTTATTTTGTGATGGGCTCATTCTCAATTGCATATACAAAATCACGCATCGGCAATTTGGTGTTCAACCATACACAGCTTGATAGACAGGTTTCGTTCACGAGCGCGTTGAAGGCACGCAGATTGATGAAGCTCTATTTTGTTAACATGCTCGCAATTTTGTTTACGTTCGGCTTGGCAATCCCTTGGGCAGTGATCCGCGTTACGCGTTATCGCACCGATTGCGTGTCGTTGCAATCGACGTCATCACTCGACTCGCTTATCGGTGGGGTGACCGCGCAGGTAGGTGCTGCGGGTGAAGAGCTAGGCGAATTCTTTGCGATTGACCTCTCGCTTTAACGGATTCTCATTAATTTAAATCGATTTTTATTGACGCAGCTAATTTTGTCCGCAAATCTATGACGCTAATGACCGCCAATGACCGCTATTGACACCGATTATTACGACGGCAAATCCGCCAACCGTATTGCTGCCACCGTCACCGTCGTGGGTGATGTGGCGGTGATCGCCTATGACGGGGGCTCGTCAGAATTTCCGGTATCGACGGTGAAGGTTCAATCGCAGCTGAAGGGGGTGCCTTGTCGGCTTGATTTTCCCGATGGCAGTGCGGCAGTTACCAACGATCATGATGCTGTCACGGCGGCGTTCGGGACGGGTTCAATACGAACGATTGCGCATCGTTTGGAATCACATTTGGGGTTTGTGTTTATGGCAATGGCAGGGGTCGTCGTCGCAATTGCGTTGGGCTATGTTTACGGCGTCCCATTCGCGGCGCGGGAAATTGCCCAGCGCTTGCCGGACGGTATTGAATCGCAACTGGCTGAGGCGAGCATGGGCTCGCTTGATAGCGCCATTTTTGAGCCTAGTAAGATTGCTGAAAAAAGACGTGATGAGACGTTAAAAGCGTTTGAGCAACTACGTGCCGCCTCCAACCTGCCCAAAACTGTTCGCTTAGAATTCCGTGACGGCGGCTGGATCGGCCCTAATGCGCTGGCATTACCCGGCGGCGTGGTGGTGGTTACGGATCAGCTTATTGCTGCGATGCAAAGTGTGGATGAGACCGCGGCTGTATTGGCCCACGAGCTGGGGCATGTCGAGAACCGTCACAGCCTGCGCACGCTGCTGCAAAGCTCAATCACAGCGCTTGCCGCGACAGCAATTTACGGCGATGTTGGGGCACTGACGACAATGACGATTGCCGGGCCCACGGTGCTGGCACATACCGGGTATTCGCGCGATTTTGAGCGCGAGGCGGATGATTTCGCCTTCGTCCTATTGAAAAAAACCGGTCGCTCGCCGTTGGCATTCGCATCGGCTATGCGAGCACTGGAGATGGCAACAGAAGAGGTTGGCAAAAACAGCAAAGCCAGCAAACTCCGTAAGCGGCTTGGCTTTCCTGATCCCAAGCCTACTGTGGCAAATTCGAAGGATCCGGCCGCTGTTACCGACGAAAATGAGGGCACGCGGAAGGACGAGAAATCGGCGGATATGAACGATGTGGCCTCCAACAAAAAAATTCCTGAGCCAGAAAAATCATCTGAACCTAGACCGGGAAACAAGTCACAGAAAAGTAGCTTCGGCTATCTTTCTACCCATCCCGCTACTGCCGAACGCATTCGCGCAGCGGAAGCCGCGGCTTCAGCTACGGCTGCTGCGCCTCCTGATTTCCAACCGCGATAGATTGGGCATCCCATCAACACGAAAAGGCCAGCCGACATCGATGCAGACACACTTCGCGGCGCATCCCGGGCAGCGGTTGATGCGGTGGTGGGCGTTACCGATATTGTCGAGGAACTACATCGGCAGATTGCTTCAGTCGCTGGCTTGGCAGTAGGGCCTGTACTTGGACCTGTACTTGGACCTGTGGCAGGCTCGCCAGTCGGCGCAGGGAATGGAAAAGGGGAAGGGGAGGGCAAAGGGAAAGGGAAAGGGAAAGGGAAAGGCAAAGGCGTTGGCATTGGCGGGGCTTCTTCAACCTCCGATGTTTCCACCCGACGAGCCAGCGGTATCCCCGGTTTTGTCTACCGCCGGGTCCGTGGTGTAACCAACTTGGTGGGTTCAGGGCTCGATTCTGCATTCGCAACTTATCAGCAGTACCTGGAGGGCTCTCTGATGTTAGCGCCATCGACTACAAATCCGGCTCCAAAATCAGCCATCAAACCGGAGGCCGCAAATGGTGCTCTTCCGTCGTATGGATTCGAAGCTGCGCTGGCAGCTATAAATGGTGTATTCGGCGATTATCTGGAGGCCACACAGAACCCGTTGGCGATCAACATGAGTCTTCGCTATGCAGGCCAGGCTATTGCCCTAGATAAACGCGCTATCAAAAATCTTTTCGCAAATACTGATGGTAAAGCGAGCGCAAAGCCGGTCATCGACGGTAAGCTCCTCATTCTTGTGCACGGACTGTGCATGAATGATCAGCAATGGCAGCGTGATGGTCATGATCATGGTGCATCGCTGGCACGAGATGTTGGCTACACATCGCTTTATGTGCGCTATAACTCGGGCCGACATATTGCCGCCAACGGGGAGGAATTAGCGCTACTTTTAGAACAGCTCGTCAAACAATGGCCGGCGCCAATTACGGAACTTGTCATCATCGGCCACAGCATGGGCGGTTTGGTGGCCCGCAGCGCGAGCGAGGCTGCTCGGCAAGCCAAACACACATGGGTGCGCCACTTAAAAAAAATGATTTTCCTTGGCACGCCGCATCACGGCGCACCCCTTGAGCGGGCAGGGCATTGGGTCGATATTTTGCTCGGCATGACGCCGTTTTCAGCACCGTTCACCAGGCTCAGCAAAGTACGCAGCGCGGGGATTCAAGACCTGCGTCATGGAAATGTGGGGGACTTCGTGGCTCGCGCGAGTGGCGATAATTTGATTGGTACCACTAGTAAGCTAAATAAAAAACTAGATCGTGGCGTAAAGCGTCAAGCGATGCCGGTGACAATGCCCAACGGGGTGAAGTGCTATTTGATTGCCG
>JANYBL010000001.1 GCA_025360815.1 Burkholderiales bacterium | reverse complement strand
GCCGCTGATATCAACTATGATGGCGCGGCAGACATGCTTTATATCAGCCCTACCAAGCAAATCCGGGTGCTCATGGCCACGCCGAACCGTACCTGCGCTAACCTGCTGGTGGGTGACGTGCCGGCGGGCTTCGCAGCATTGAAATTTGCCGATTTTACTGGCGGCGGACGCGGCGATATTTTGATGCGCAACCCCACAACGGGCGCCGTTACGATCATGTCGCTTAACGCGGCGGGTTACACCTTACCAGTGGGGGTCGTCACGACGGATCCAAATGCCTCATGCTCGTCGAGCAACTTGATCGTCGCAACCCGATCACGCACGCTGACGGCGGCCACCAATCCGACTTGGAAGTTTTATGCTTCCGGTGATCTTGATGGCGACGGCATCATGGACATCGTTTGGCTATTGCCCGACAACAGCCTCACAGTTTGGCTGATGAATCGGAATAACAACGAGCCGACGGTGTTGAATAATGTCGGGGCAGCGCCGGTTGGATTTACCGTGTTTCAGCCTTAATTCAACGGTCCCCAACATTCTCTAACATTCATTTTTTGATTCTGCCCTCGCACCAGATACGCATCATAAAAATCAGTATGAAAGAGTCAACCTAATGCCGCGAACGAGTCGATTTTTTGGTTTATGTGTCATCGGTGGCGTCATTTGTTTAACGACCGGTTGCGCGAACGTATCCCCATCGCAGCGAGGCATCCATGCCAAGCCTGATATGCAGTTTGATTTCGATGCTGCCAATACCAAAATTATCCAGCACACCTATGCCAGCAAAGAAGGCACCGCGGGTGGACGAGCGACTGGTGGCGGTGGCTGCGGTTGCACCTAAACATCGCTAACAACAGGTTCTGACGGGCGCTTCCAGCCGAAAGTGCCTCAAGAAGCCCGCCAATAATAGGGTTTGTCATTTGAAAAATAAAAAAGTTAAATTGTCTTCGTTGCAAATTGCGTCGTCTGCATCAGTTATTCATAGCGCCTCTAACGCGTTTATGGTCTTGATGTCCGCCGCGATGGCCTTGCCGATTGTCGCAATTCCGTTGATGAGCCATGCGGCAGAACCGCCATCTACGAATGCGGGTGAAGCGGCTGCTTCGAGCACCAATGCAAGCCCGACCGTAAGCCCAACTGCAAGCGCTAGTGTTCCGGCGTTGTTACCAATCGGCGCGGTAGTTGGCGTTCGTGCGCTTTACTATCGTGAAACCGGTGATCGCATGAAAGTGACCGAGCCGGTGGTGTGGATCAAATCGCCGGTTGGGGACCGGTGGGAAGTGAGTGCCAGTGCAACGCTTGATATCGTTAGCGGCGCATCGGCCATCTACGTCTCAAACCAAACCGGCAAGCCAGCGCAGATTTATACCGGGGCATCGATTACGGATCGACGAAAAGCCGGCGATGTTTCCGTCAAGCGTCGTTTTGGTGAATTCAATGAAAATTCATTGGGCGTTTCCCGCACCCAGTCCGCCGAAAAAGATTATCGATCTGATGCCACTAGCGTGAACGCAACCCTTGATTTCAACGAGCGCAACACCACGCTGGCGCTGGGCTATGGCACCAGCAATGATCGGGTACGTTCCGTGACCAATCAAACCCTGAATGAGCGCCGTGATTCGCGCGAATATTTGTTTGGCGTGACGCAATTGTTGGACCGCTATTCGTTAGTGCAGAGCAATTTGGCCTATACCAAAGAGAAGGGCTATTTGAACGATCCTTATCGCCTGACCGTTGCGTTTTTTACGACGTCGCCGCGGCTTAATTTTGTGGACGACAAGCGCCCCGATTCACGTGCGCAATGGGCGTGGCTAACGCGCTACAAACGTACGCTCCAAACACAACAGGCGGTCGTCTCAGCCGAATACCGCTACTACCGTGATGATTGGGGTGTTCGTTCGCATACGCTTGCGGGTAGCTGGCTGCAGACGCTCAATGAACAATGGAAAGTGGAGTTGGGGCTGCGGTATTATTCGCAATCCAAAGCTGATTTTTATCGCCCCGAACTAACGTCACGTCCGTTTCCGATGTTTACTTCAAGCGATCAGCGGTTAGCAAGTTTTGGATCGATTGAGCCTTCGTTGAAAGTCATTTATCAGTTTAACGATGCCGACTCATTGGACCTCGGTGCATCGCTTTATCGGCAGCAGGGCAATTGGAAATTGGGCGGTAGCGGGACGCAATCTTATGAGCCGTTACAGGCGTTGCTATTGAACGCGGGTTATACGCATCGGTTTTAGCAGACCGGCATCAATGGGAATTACCATCGTAAAAAAGCCGCGCGATTGCTCACGCGGCTTTTTTATTTTTCTACATTACTACTCTCTTGTGCGCCAAGAGGGGTGGTCTGGTTTTTTTGAAAACCATTTGGATATTGAATCGAATGATTTTTGCCTGATGATGAGTAGGCATTATTCATTTTTTGTCGATTCATGCTGCGTTGCCAATGGTCGTACTTTGCTTGAAAGTTTTTGAAAGGGATGTGATCCACTTCACTATTTACAATCGTTAACAGAATCGCGGCTTCGCGGCGGACGATGTGGCGCGTGATAAACTTTAATCATTAAAATTGTTAAAAACTGTGACCAAATTGGCGCTCTAAATGGCTACACCCTGCGATGCACTGCGACGGAAGAAATTTGTGAATTTGTTCTGCGAACTTGCTCTGCGACCAAACCCCTGAATTGAGCCTGCATCAATGGATATTCAAACCCTCGTTATTTTGCTGTTGATTTTGGTGATCGCCTTGTCGGTCTTGGTGGCTTGGATTGGTGTGGCGTTAAAATCAAGAATCGATTCGATGCCCTCATTGATCGAGCGCGATCAGGAAATGCGTCACCGGCAAATGTTAACGGACATGGCCGAAGGCTTGGCGCAGCAGGGGAATCGGATCTCGACGAGTCAATTGGATGCGGCGGAGCGGCTTCGAACTGCTGTTAGCGGTGAGCTAGATAAAACGCGCCAATCCCTTACCGCACTACAGACCGAACAATCGCAAAGTCTGACAGCAAGCCGCGAATCGCTGATCCGCGAACTGGCTGCGCTCACGAGCGATCTTGGCAAAAAACAAGATGCGTTGAAAGCTGAAATGTTAAGCGGCACATTAGAGAAATTGGCCGAGCAAGCGCGGTTGCAACAAGAAGCGCTACAACTCACGATGCGGATGGCGACTGCGCAAGTAAAGGAAACGATCGATACCCTCGCCAAAACAAATGACACACGTTTGGCCGAAATTAGCGGCAAGGTCAACGAGCGTTTGGATGAAGGCTTTAAGAAAACGAACGAGACATTTGTCAATGTAATCGCGCGTTTGGCGACAATTGACGAGGCGCAGAAAAAAATCGACGGCTTAACGACCAACGTTGTCAGTCTTCAGCAATTGCTGGGCGATAAACGCTCTCGCGGCGCTTTCGGTGAAGTTCAGCTAGAAACGATTGTAAAAAATGTATTGCCCACCAGCGCCTACGACTTTCAATACACATTCCCGAACGGTGTAAGGGCTGATTGCGTGTTGAAGCTGCCGGAGCCCACTGGCTTGATCGCGGTGGATTCCAAATTTCCGTTGGAGAATTATGAGCGGATGTTGTCCGATGGTGATGACCGCGCCACGCCGGCTGCGTTTAAATCCGATGTCCGCAAACACATTGATGATATTTCGAGCAAGTATATTATTCACGGCCAGACCGGCGATGGCGCCGTGATGTTTTTGCCGGCAGAGGCTGTGTTTGCCGAAATCCATGCACATCATCGTGATCTTGTGGAATACGCGGCGCGCAAGCATGTTTGGATTGTTTCGCCGACTACCATGATGGCGGTTTTGAATACCGCACTAGCCGTACTGAAAGATGTCGAAACCCGCAAGCAGGTGCATGTGATAAAAGACGCGCTTGGCAAGCTGGGCGCGGACTTTGGACGTTTTCAGTCGCGGATGGATGATCTCGCCAAGCATATCGGGCAGGTGACTAAAGATGTGGAATTGGTACACACTTCAAGCCGTAAAATTTCGGATCAATTTCAAAAAATTAAAGATGTGGAGTTGGAGCCTGCGGAATTGTCCGGTGCGGGTGCTGTTGCGGTTGCTGTTGCTGCCGCGGGTGTTGACCCGGTAACGCTGGAAGCGGATGCGAAACCGATGCTATCCGTTGTGAAAAATGTTGGTATTGAATTAAGTACAGAACCAAAATTATTTTAATCGTGAGGAAGCCATGTTGTCGTCGACTTTATCTTTTAGAAGTGCCAAATTGTTTTCATTCGCCTCGGTCAGCGCTATCAGCGCAATTGGCGCAGTTTCTTTAGTCGTGGGGTTGGCCGTGAATGCTGAGCCGATCAAGTATCCCGAAACCAGAAAAACGGATCAGGTTGATACCTATCACGGCACCAAAGTTGCTGATCCATACCGTTGGTTAGAGGATGACAATAGTTCTGAAACCAAAGCGTGGGTTAAAGCGCAAAATCAGGTGACGGATAAATTTTTGAACGCCATTCCGCAACGTGAGGCAATTAAAAAACTCTATACCGATCTCTATAATTTTGAAAAATTTGGGACGCCGTCGAAGGAGGGGAAACGCTATTTCTGGGCACGTAATGATGGCCTACAGCAGCAAAGTGTGTTGTACACCGCGCTCTCGCTTAATGAAGTAGCACAGGTCGCGATCGACCCCAACACGCTTTCCAAAGACGGCACTGTCGCATTGAGCGGCACGGCTCCTAGTCGCGATGGTCGTTACCTAGCTTATGGCACGGCAGGTGCTGGCTCTGACTGGCAGCAATGGCAGGTACGTGATCTAACGACCGGCAAAGACTTGGCTGACAAAATTAAATGGGTAAAATTTTCCAGTGCCGACTGGACGCCGGATGGAAAAGGTTTTTTCTATTCGCGCTATGACGCGCCTAAAGAGGGCGCGGCATTAACAGGCAGTAATTTCTTCCAAAAACTTTATTACCACCGACTGGGTGAAGCGCAGGCTAAAGATGTTTTGGTTTATGAAAACAAGAGCGAGAAGGAATGGGGCTTTGGCACGACCGTGAGCGATGACGGAAAATTTGTCAGCATTTTTGTCTGGAAGGGATCGGGCAACAAAAACGGTTTGCTGGTAATGCCGCTAAAAAACGGCTCCTTTACCAAGGCAAAAGTTAAAACGATCACACTAGATTTTGACGCCGAATATACCCCGATTGGCAGTCATGGCAATACCTTGTGGATCAAAACTGATAAAGATGCGCCGCGTGGCAAGGTCATGGCAATTGATTTGAACAAGCCTGAGCGCGCCCATTGGAAAATGATTGTGGCCGAAGCCGCGGATACCCTGACTGGTGCAGGTGCTGTTGGTGGAAAACTATTCGCTGAGTATTTAAGAGATGCCGTCACCAATGTAAAAGTCTACGCACCGGATGGCAAGTTTGTTCGTGAGGTCAAGTTGCCGGGCGTCGGTACGGCCAGTGGTTTTGGCGGGCGTTTTTCAAATAATGAAACTTTCTTCACCTACACTAGCCTCACCACACCGGGCGAGATCTATCGCTACGATGTGGCGAGCGGCAACGCCACGTTATTCAAGCGCCCCAACACTATTTTCAATCCCGATGAGTTTGAAACAAAACAAGCTTTTGTCACCAGCCGCGACGGGACCCAATTCCCGATTTTCATTGCCCATCAAAAGGGCCTGAAACTCGATGGCACCAATCCCACTATTTTGTACGGCTACGGTGGCTTCAATGTTTCGATTACGCCAGCTTATGGCGTGACGGCGGCGACCTGGATGAAGATGGGCGGCGTGTATGTTACAGCCTCGATCCGCGGTGGTGGCGAATATGGCACGGCATGGCATCAGGCGGGTACAAAATTCAAGAAGCAAAATGTGTTTGATGATTTTATTGCGGCTGGCGAATGGCTGGTTGCGAACAAATATACGCAGCCAGCCAAGCTGGCCATTAATGGCGGCTCGAATGGCGGTTTGCTCATTGGTGCGGTGGTCAATATGCGCCCCGATTTGTTTGGTGCGGCGGTGCCGCAGGTGGGTGTGATGGATATGTTGCGTTTCCATAAGTTCACGATTGGGTGGGCTTGGGTTTCGGATTACGGCTCCTCGGATAATGCCGAGGAATTCTCCGCGATTCTCAAGTACTCGCCGCTGCACACCATTCAATCCGGTAAAAAATATCCACCGATTTTAGTCACGACTGCCGACCATGATGACCGGGTCGTTCCAGCGCACAGCTTCAAATATGCCGCCACCCTGCAGGCGGCGGACACGGGAGATGCGCCCAAGTTGATTCGTATCGAGACCAGTGCCGGACATGGCGCGGGCACGCCTACTTCTAAGCTGATCCAGGAGCGTTCCGATATGTTGGCGTTTATTGCCAATGCATTTGGGATGGCCGTGAAGTAGGAAAACGAGGAGGGGACATCATAATCCTTTCTCGGCAGGCCTGTTGATTCGGCGCAGGCGCTCCGCAAGCAAAATCTGTTAAATTCAAACCATGAAAATTATCGCATTCGCGGGCTACTCCGGTAGCGGCAAAACAACATTGATCGAAAAAGTCATTCCCTTTCTGGTCATGGGGGGGCATCGCGTCTCGCTCCTCAAGCACGCGCATCACGAGTTTGATATTGACCAGCCGGGCAAAGATTCCTACCGCCATCGCCATGCGGGTGCGAGCGAAGTATTGGTCTCATCAAGCCAACGTTGGGCGATCATGCATGAATTGCGCGGTGCCCCAGAACCCAGTCTGGAAGCGCAGCTTGGGCATTTGAGCCCCTGCGATGTCGTGATTGTTGAAGGCTGGAAGAATCATGCGATGCCCAAGATTGAGGTGCATCGCAAACTAAACGACAAGCCGTTGTTGTTCCCCGATGATAGAAATGTGGTGGCTATTGCCACCGATGAACCGTTGGCAACGGCATTGCCGCAGCTCGATTTGGATGATGCCGAAGGTGTGGCGCAATTTGTAATGACGTATTTGGGTTTGCGTAAGCCTTTGTTGCAAGTCGTGAAATAATTTTCAAACCAAGGCCGCAGCCACATGTTGAGTATTTTATATTTTGCAAGTTTGCGCGAACGGGTTGGACTGGCCAGCGAGATGATCGCCTTGCCTGCAACGGCAACCGTAGGCGGGTTGATTGAAGTGCTGCGTGCTCGGGGTGGAGTATGGATCGATGCGTTGGCGGCCAACAAGCCATGGCGCGTCGCTGTGAATCAGGACATGGCAGCGCTGGACACCCCCTTAAATGCTGGCGATGAAGTGGCGATTTTCCCGCCGGTTACCGGCGGCTAGCGGCGGACTGAAACAGCAAAATATGCCCAATATTCGTGTACAAACCGAAGATTTCAACCTCGCCGAAGAGTTGCATGCACTGAGGGGCGAGAATGCCCCACACACGTTCGGGGCAATCACTCTAAACCCCAGCATTGGCGCGGTGGTTAGCTTTATTGGTTTAGTTCGTGATATGAACGATGGTGCTGGCGTTTCGGCACTCACGCTTGAGCACTATCCGGCGATGACCGAGAAAGCCTTGGCGCAAATTGTTGCCGACGCCGAATCGCGTTGGCGGTTGCTCGATTGCACGGTGATTCATCGTGTTGGTGAATTGAAACCAACCGATCAGGTCGTGCTCGTGATGGTGGCAAGCGCACACCGGGGGGATGCCTTTCTCGCTTGTGAATTCATCATGGATTTTTTGAAAACCAAAGCGCCTTTCTGGAAAAAAGAACGGACGCTTGAAGGCGAACGCTGGGTGGATGCGCGTGCGAGCGATGATGCTGCAGCAAAAAAATGGCAAAGTGGCGTTTGACGCTTATCTGGAAAATCTCATGAATGAACCCAAATTATCATCTCACCAAGCCCGCAATGTGCTGGGCAATCCCCTTGAGAGCTGCTGCACATCGCCGATAACGGGCTACTATCGCGACGGCTTTTGCCATACCGGCCCCGATGATTCGGGATCTCACACGGTATGCGCAAAAATGACGGCTGCGTTTTTGTCGTTTAGCAAAAAAATTGGTAACGATCTCTCCACTCCTAGACCCGAGTACGGTTTCGTCGGCTTAAAACCCGGCGATAAATGGTGTGTCTGCGTATCGCGCTGGGAGGAGGCATTTATGGCCGGTGTCGCACCGCCCATCGTCCTCGAAGCAACCCATGAGCGGGCGCTGGATGTAGTGGAATTGGCAGAGTTGCGGGCGCATGCGCTGATTTAAAAGTTAGCGACATCAACAATAAAAACCCTATACAATCAGTTGTATAGGGTTTAATGTGGAGGTAATTTATAATGTGGCATGGCGGAGAGGGTGAGATTCGAACTCACGGTACGGTAAAACCGTACGCCAGATTTCGAGTCTGGTGCATTCGACCACTCTGCCACCTCTCCGTTTACGGGTCTTTTTTGTTGCGCGTGTACTTGCATGTTTACTTCGGTACTTTAAGCATTTCTGTTGTTACATTATAGCCGTAGCAACGACGTTAGACAAACTTACGCAAAACAATTTTAGCGTAAAGTGAATTAGAAGTATAAAAATATAAAAGCATAAAAACATAGAAGCATAAAAATATAGAAGGGGATGCAATGCCTAACGAACGAAAAGAATACGTTCTGAACGACAACCAAGTCTCGCACCGAGACAATAGATGACAGTACGATGATTCGTACCCGTTATCATGCATTCCATCCGGGCCAATCATCGATTGGTAACGCCACCGTTAACTTGTGTGAAATGTGCTGCGGTTAACATCCATTAGTGCTGGATTGCGTTATTTTTGACGTTGTTTGGGATTGCGAGAGCAAGTTCCTGCCGCTCGTTGGGCCGCTGAAAACTTGCACTTTTGAATTGCGGTATCCGTGGGCGAGTTATCAGCGAAAGCAAGTAGCCAAAAAGTACCTCAGTAATTTTTATTTCCCTTTAATTTCATAAATGTGAGTAACGACAGGACCATGATGGTATTTACATTCCAGAGAAATGAATTGAAGCAAGCGTCAAGACGCCTGATGGCTGCGGCGTTTGCGGTCAGCGCGTTGGCGGCTTACGCGCAGTCAACGGCATCAAAATTGGCCCCAACTGCCGTCGAAAAATCGACAAAACCGGTGACTAGTCCAGTGGTTCAGGCTGATAGACCCTCTCCTGAACCGATCGACGTTAAATTGGTGCGTCACAAAGTTGTTACCGAAAACGGTAAAGAAGTTTTACAAGCCGCTGAAACGGCAAAGCCAGGTGAAATTCTATTAGAGTCGGTTACCTATACGAATAAATCAAAAAATGCGGTCACAAAACTGGAAGCTACGCTGCCGATTCCGCTAAACACAGAATTTCAATTAAATTCAAACAAGCCGTCCGCTACACGCGCCGCAGCCAGCACCGATGGCACGACTTTCCGCACCATGCCGCTTAAGCGGAAAGTAACCCAAGCAAATGGTGTTGAGGTTGAGCAGTTGGTTCCGGCCAGTGAATATCGTTTTTTGCGGTGGTATCCGAGCGAACTTGCTGCCGGTAAATCGGTTACTTATTCTGCCAGATTTAAAATTTCAGATGCCCGTCCGGATGCAGCGGCTAGCGCCAAGTAGCTGCACGCAAACGCTTTTTAGTTTTGTACTATTTTTACGTTGATTTAACTTTTTTGACTGCGATCGAGATAACCATGAAACCAACCAGCATTGCATACCTAGAACCAAGAAGCAGCCTGAGCATCATTTGGCTGCGCACTATGCTTACGGCCGCGATGATTACCTTTGTGGGATCATTTTTTGCGATTCAGATCAGTTCCGCGATCGCTGCCGTAACGCCTGCGGGTGCGGTTATCGGCAACCAAGCCTCGGCGACCTATAGCGACGGTGTTGCTTCGCGATCAACCTCTTCAAACACGGTTCAGACCACGGTTGCTCAGGTAAAATCGTTTACGTTATTGCAAACGGGCGCTAAAACCGTACCGCCTAACCAGCAAGTTTGCTATCCCCACAGCATTAATAACACCGGTAATGGTTCAGATACTTATGCGTTAAACGCCCCGACGACCGGCGGTGCGTTTGCGCACTCAGCACTTGCCTACTATGCCGACAGCAGCCCGCTTGATGGTCAGCCCGACAATGGTACAGCGATTACAACCACCGGCGTATTAGTTGCCGGCGCCACATTCAACTACGTAGTTTGCGGAACAACGCCAGCGGGAGCAATGCCGGGACAGTTAGGTACCATCATCGTTTCGGCAACGGATACCAATTCACCTTCAGTAACCACACTCACTGCCACTGACACGACTACGATCGGGACTGCATCAATTAACGTCACCAAGAAGCTATCTAGTGTACCGCCACCCGGTAATACGCCAGTTTCTAATGGCCCAAGCCCAAATGCAGGTCCTTTGTACATCATCTTGGACTACACCAACGCTGGCTCAGTTACAGCGACCAATCTGTTGTTAACCGATGCGTTGCCCGCTGGGATGTTGTACGTGCCAGGCTCTGGCCGCTGGACAGCAAGCGTAACGCCACTGACCGACGCTGCCGGCGGTGACCCCGCAGGTATTAACTACACCGCACCGCTCACCGCCGTTAACGGCACCATTAGCGCAACTGTTGCCAGCGTTCCAAACGGTACATCTGGTACTGTTTATTTCCAAGTCACCATTGCGGCGAATGTGCCTGTCAGCACGCTGACTAACACAGCACAATTCGGCTACGACTACACCTACTTCAATCCCACCACGTCAATGAATGTGAACGTGACAGTTCCGCCTGCAAACAGCAACCCTGTCCAGTACACGGTTGTTCAAGTGGCCGCTGTTGCAGCCAATGGTTCAGCAACGACAACCGGTTTGACGGATGCAGAACCGGTGACTGTTGCCAGCGCAGCACCAGGCCAGACAATCACCTTCACCGACTACGTTTGGAACAACGGAAACGCAGCTGATGGTTTTGATATCTCAATTTTGAATACGCCGTTGAACGGTTCGGGTTGTAATCCGGCCAGTGCGGTGGTCAATGCTTGTACTTTCCCGGCAGGGACCACCTTTCAAATTCAACAAACTGGTGGCGCAACGTCGCTGCTCAATAGTGGCGGCAACGCTTCGCCGGATACCGGCACCATTCCCTTGCCGGCGGCAGGTGCTTGTGCTGCACCGTATATTGCTAGCGCTTCATTGCCGGTTCGCTGCGGCTATGCAGTGGTAGTTACCGCGACACTCCCAGCTGGTGTTGCGGCCGGCAATAACGGTGGCAGCGGCTACAAAGTCGTGTTGCAAGCGCAGTCATTCTTTAATCCTGCCGTGACCGACACAGTACCGAATGCGCTGGCGGCAATTTCTGCTAACTCGGTGGATATCACTAACAATACTGCATTGCCCACAACAGTTGGAAACGGTAGTGGTCCGGAAGATAACGCAGTGAAAGTAATCAACACCGTAACCCCATCACCGTCCACCCCTACAACAACGCGCTTCACTCTTTTTGTCAATAACACTGGTGCGACAGCTGCTATTTATAACTTTAATTATCAGTGGCTGACCACACCGGCAGGCGTTGGTTTGACCGTTGCGCCGGCCGGCGTGGTTGGTTCTGCAACGACCGCTAATAATGCGCTAACCGGTTGGTCAGTGGTTTTCAAAGATAGTGCGAATGGGTTGGATTGCTTGGCACCGTTGGCAGGCGCAATATCATCCACTGGGGCAACGCCCATTGTGGCGGGCGGCAGCAAGATTGTCTGTGCCGAAATCGTTGTTCCGGCAGCAAGTGCCGGTAGTCCACCGGGAACACCAACTT
>JANYBL010000099.1 GCA_025360815.1 Burkholderiales bacterium | reverse complement strand
ATATTGCCAGTGTTCTCAACATAGACAAATTCGGTACGCTGTTTGCCGTCTTTGCCGAGCTCATCGAGCGCAATAGAAACCACGCCAGATGGGGGCTCAAACGGCCGTTCTTTTACCCCTTTGAGTGCGGTCTTCATGTAGCTCATCCAAATCGGTAACGATGCGCCGCCGCCGGTTTCGGAATCGCCCAGCGAAGTCGGATTATCAAAACCAATCCAACTAATTGCCACCAAATCCGGGTTGTAGCCAGCGAACCATGCGTCAATGCTGTCGTTGGTGGTGCCGGTTTTGCCGGCCAAATCGTTGCGCCCCAACGACATTGCTTTGGCCCCGGTGCCATAGCGCACCACATCGCGCAGCAAGCTCGACATAATGAAGGCATTGCGCGGATCAATAACGCGCTCGGCGTTCTTTTGTCCCTCTTTGTCGTTTGCCAACTCTGGCGTTGCCTCAAACAAAATGCCGCCTTTGTCATCCGTAATTTTGGCAATAAAATAGGGCTTGATACGATAGCCGCCGTTGGCGAAGACTGCGTAAGCACCGGCCATTTGCAGCGGGGTGGTTGAGCCCGCACCCAGTGCCATGGTGAGGTAGGCGGGATGCTGTTTGGGATCGAAACCGAAGCGCGAAATATAGTCCTGTGCGTATTGTGGCCCTATAGATTGCAGGACACGAATTGAAACCATGTTTTTCGATTTTGCCAATGCGCTGCGCAGCCGCAGCGGGCCTTCATATTTATTGTCGTAGTTTTTGGGCTCCCAAACTTGGCCGCCGTTCCGACCTGGATCGAACACAATAGGCGCGTCGTTGACCACAGTAGCGGGCGTAAAGCCTTTTTCCAATGCCGCGGAATAGACGAATGGCTTGAAGCTCGAGCCGGGTTGGCGTTGCGCTTGCGTAACGTGGTTAAATTTATTGGCGGTGAAATCAAATCCTCCCGCCAACGCGCGAATCGCACCATCATTAGGATCAAGTGAGACTAATGCCGCTTCCACCTTAGGTAATTGCACCAAAGTCGGCGTACCTTTTTCATCATTACCGATACGCACAACCGAGCCGCGCACGAGCTTTGTGCTTCCCGCTTTGTCAGACAACGCCTTGGCGGCGAATTTGATCGCATCACCCGTTAAAGTAAGCGTATCGCCGCGCTTGGTTACAACGACGACCTGCTTTGGGTCGGCTGATGTAATGACGGCGGGCATCAGATCGCCAACAATTTGTTTGTCTGCCAACGCCTCTTCAATCGCATCATCGGCGTCAGTTTCATCTGCCGACGGTGCAGGCAGCACAACGCTGCCTTCCGGACCACGATAGCCATGGCGGCGGTCATAATCCAAAATGCCGCGACGCAAGCCAGCCATTGCGGCTTCTTGGTCGGCTTTACGCACAGTCGTGTAAACGCGGATGCCGCTCACATAGGTTTTTTCGCCGTATTGTTCAAACACCTCCTGACGGGCCATTTCCGCCAGATAATCCGCGTCGACGGCATACATAGTGCGATCACGATTGAACTTGAGCGGTTGCTCGAGCGCTATTTTGTAATCGGCGTCGCTCAAATAATTGAGTTCGTTCATGCGGCGAAGCACATAGTGCTGGCGCTGGGTAATCCGTTTTAAGTTATCGAACGGGTTATAGCGCGACGGTGCTTTGGGAATCCCTGCCAGTACTGCTGCCTCAGCAGGCGTGAGTTGACTTAAATCTTTACCAAAATAAACTTGGGCGGCGGCGGCAAAACCGTAAGCGCGGTTGCCCAAGAACATGTGGTTTAGGTAGATTTCGAGAATTTGATCTTTAGTCAGGCTGCGCTCAATTTTAAAAGCGAGCAACCACTCTGACATTTTTCGGGTAAGCGTTTGTTCGTTTGATAAAAAGAAATTTCGGGCGACTTGTTGGGTGATGGTAGACGCGCCCCCTTTGATTTTCCCGGCCAATAAATTGCTGCCCATTGCGCGGGCAAAGCGCATAAAATCGACGCCACTATGCTCGTAAAAATGCTCGTCTTCGGCTGAAATGAGCGCGTTTTTCATCACAGCAGGGACGTTTTGTACCCTAACGAATGAACGCTTTTCTTCGCCAAATTCGCCAATCACGTCGCCTTCGAGGGTATAGACCCTAAGTGGCAGCTTGGGTCGGTAATCGGTGACGGCATCAATTGACGGTAAATTAGGATAAAGCAGAACAATCGTCAATGCGACGATGCCAAGGGCGACAAGCGTGAGCGAGGCCGCTAAAATCAAAGGGTAATACCACCAGCGCAGGGTCATCATAATTTGATCGTTAGAGAAAGAAATTCATTATATCGACGCGCACAACTTTGCCCAAACAAAATCAGCTCGCTTTATGGCGCTAAACGCTCACAAATTGTGGCGAAAATGTGGCTTTTGCGGCACGGCCCGCATGTGTTGAGGATGTATTTCTGCAACGATTGAGGGATAGGAAGCGCGAACAAGCGACGTTAAGATCGTGAAATATAGAAATAATTATTTCCCGGTAAGTTTGCTGGAGTGCCAGCCGGCATGTTTCGCGGTATGTTGCTGATGCATGGTCTCTCGGGGCAACTCATGCCACAATTAAAGCAATTTCGAGGTTTTGAAGAAAAAGCTTTACACTTCTTGTGGTTGTTGCTAGCATTTAATGTAATTTGTACGTTGTGGGCCGTAAGTTCCGATCAATAAAAGAGCCGTCCGTTACCCATGCTTAAAGAAAAACTGGCTTCACAGTTCGAGTTCTTGAGGGCGAAGGCGCCTCCCTTGATTGGGGTGGACATCAGTTCGTCCTTCATCAAGATGGTCGAAATCGCCGATGCAGGCAAGGGCCTTTATCGTGTTGAGCGATATGTGATCGAGCCGCTCCCGAAAGACACCGTTACTGACGGAAATATTGCCAATATCGAAGCTGCGGGCGACGTGATGAAGCGCGCCCATAAACTAATGGCAACGCGCATTAAAAATATTGCGTTAGCGCTTCCCTCAGCCGCAGTAATCACCAAAAAAGTGGTGCTTGCTGGTGGTCAGCGTGAAGAGGATATGGAATACCAAGTTCAATCCGAAGCTAATCAGTACATCCCGTTCAGCCTAGACGAAGTGAACCTTGACTTTCAAATTATCGGCCCAGCACCGAACAGCGATGAAGAGGTAGAAGTTTTAATCGCGGCATCCCGTAAAGAAAAAATTGAAGACCGTGTCGCCGTTGCCGAAGCTGCAGGCTTAACCACGACCGTCATGGATGTCGAGTCTTACGCTGCCCTTTGCGCGTTTGACATGATGAAAGGTGCCGCTACAGGGATTGAGAGCAAAGACGTCACCGCGATTGTCGATATCGGCGCGCAAACCACCCGCGTGATCGTGATGCACGAAGACCAACAGATTTATTCCCGCGAACAACAGTTGGGCGGTTATCAGCTCACCCAAGATATTTCGCGCCAGTTCGGCATGCCCATTGAAGAAGCCGAAGTGGCTAAAAAATCAGGTGGGTTACCCGATAATTACGGTCCTGACGTTTTGCATCCGTTTAACGAAAAAGTCGTGCTAGAAATTACTAGGGCGCTGCAGTTTTTTTATACCTCCACCCAATTTAACAAGGTTGATCACGTTGTTATTTCCGGTGGCTGTGCGACCTTAGATGGTTTGGAAGAAATGGTGGCGCAGCGCACGCAAGTTCATACAATCGTCGCAAATCCATTTGCTAACATGGCGCTTTCATCGAAAATTAAGCCTCGACAGTTGACCATTGACGCGCCGGCGTTGATGGTGGCATGTGGGCTCGCGATGAGAAGGTTTGATCCAGCATGATTCGCATTAACCTACTCCCCCACCGCGAAGAAAAACGCCTTGCGCGGCAAAAGCAGTTTATTACGCTTGCAGTTTTGGCAACGGTCTTGGCGTTGGGTGTTGGCGGCTTGCTGTGGTTTATCTTTGACAGCCAAGTCGAAAACCAAAAAGGCCGTAACAAATACTTAAACGAAGAAATTGCCAAAGTTGATAAGCAGATTGAAGAAATTAAGAAGATCCGCGAAGAAACGGCCTCTTTGCTGGCTAAAAAGCAGGTTGTAGAAGGATTGCAGGTTAACCGCTCGGAGCCGGTTTACTTGCTAGATCAACTATTGCGTCAGCTGCCGGAGGGTCTATATTTAAAAACAATCAAGCAGACGGGCGTTAAAGTAACCGTAACTGGCTATGCACAATCAAGCGCCCGCGTCGCGGCATTTATGCGCAATATTGAGGCGTCACCGTACCTCGAAAAGCCCGCCAACGTGGAAATCAAGGCAGTAACCGTCAACAACCAACGCGCTAACGAGTTCAGTTTGGATTTTGCGATTAAGCGCGTGAAGCCAGAACCAAATAAAAATGCGGCAGGAAAAGCCGCGCCGCTAGGGGCGCCTGTATCGCCCGCTAACCCTGCGGAGAAAAAAGCATGAATAAGTGGTTAGAAGATCTCAAACAACTCGATTTTAAAAATCCAGGAGCTTGGCCTTGGCCGTTTAAACTGGCAGGGTTCATCCTGCTGTTTGTTGGTATCTTAGTGTTGCTCTATTTTGTGATTTATCAGGGGCAGATTGAAGATCTTGACAAAGAGCAGAAAAAAGAAACTGACCTCAAAAATACATACATCGAAAAGAAGAAACTTGCCGTTAATTTGGAAGCTTATCAACAACAGCGGGCAGAAATTGAGCAGGCATTCGGTGCGCTGCTGAAGCAGCTGCCGACAAAATCTGAAGTCGATGCGCTAATTATTGACATTAACCAAGCAGGATTGGGGCGCGGTTTACAGTTCGATTTATTTAAGCCGACTCCAACCGAAAACTTTACAGAATTCTATGCGGAGCGACCGATTAACTTAAAAGTTGTGGGCAACTATCACGATCTAGGTGCGTTTGCGAGTGATATCTCGAAACTTCCCAGAATCGTATTGTTAAACGATTTGAAGGTCGACATTCTTAAAGACAGCACGCTTGCGATGGAAGCCGTGGCCAAAACCTACCGGTACTTGGACCAAGATGAAATTGATTCGCAACGTAAAGCATCCCGCGAAGCAGCCAAAGCAAAGGCGGGCGGCAAATGATAGCCCTTAACCAAAAAACTAAGCAGAAACGTATTTTGATTTCAGCAAAGAAAATGTTTACTATCGTTCCGCTCGTCGTTTTGGCATCTTGTGGCGAGGGATACGCTGATCTTCGTGGATTCGTTAAAGATCAAGAGAAGCTCCCGCGCCGGATTGAGCCGTTGCCGTTGGTTCAGTCCTTTCAACCGTTCTCTTATGACGGATTTGATTTGCCAGACCCATTTAGGCCTAGAAAACTGACCGTGAAGCAAGACGCGAACGCGAACGGCTTGGCGCCGGATCTAAATCGCCGAAAAGAACCGCTTGAAGCCTATCCTTTGGAACAACTCAAAATGGTTGGGACGATTGTGCAAGGCAATGTGATGTACGCCTTGGTTCGAGCAGACAAAACGCTATATCGCATCAAAAAGGGTAATTACCTCGGCCAGAATTTTGGCTTGATTACTGACGTTACTGACACTGAAATTAAACTCAAAGAAATCGTTCAAGATACCGCAGGCGATTGGGCAGAACGTGAAAGCGCCCTACCGCTGGTAGAAGGAACGGGAGGTAAATGATGACCACGCAAGCCACGACATTTTTTAATCGTAACGAACGGATTGAACGAACGCTTTCATACGGTTTCGCCCTCCTTCTCGCTTTTGCGCTCAGTTTGTCAGTATCCGCTCAAGAGGCGAACAAAAACCAGCTCGAATCGATCAATACGTCTGCGCTTCAAAGCGGCAAGGTCGTTGTTCGGATCAATTTCAAAGAGGCGCTCAAAGCAGAGCCAGCAAGCTTTGCCGTGACCAACCCGGCACGCATTGCGCTTGATTTGCCAAACATTGCCAATGGCTTGGGGAAAAATGTCGTTGATATTGGCGAAGGCGATGTCCGCTCCGTAAGTGTGGTTGAGGTCGCGAATCGCACGCGCATGGTGTTTAATTTAACCCGCACCATGACTTACATGACTAGGCTTGAAGGTAAATCACTGGTAGTTACCATCGATTCCGCTCCGCAGGGTGTAGTTAAGGATGTTGCGTTAGTGACCAAATTTGCAGAACCAGCGCCAGCATCGGCAGCGGCGAGACAAAGTATTAGAGATGTTGATTTCAGGCGCGGCAACAACGGTGAAGGTCGGATCATTGTTGATCTTTCGTCTGTAGGAATTGGTATTGATATTCGTCAGCAAGGCAGAAATGTGATTGTTGATTTTGCGAATACCAGCATGCCACGTAATTTAATTCGACGATTAGATGTCAACGACTATGCAACACCGGTCAAAACGGTTGACGTGATTGATCAGGGTGGCGCAGCCCGTTTAATCATCTCGCCCCAAGGCTTATGGGAATATTCGGCTTACCAAACGGACACCCAGTTTATCGTTGAGATAAAGCCAGTTAAGGAAGACCCTAATAAACTAGTGCAAACGCCGGGATACAGCGGCGAAAAGCTCACGCTAAACTTCCAAGCGGTTGATGTTCGTGCCTTACTACAGGTAATTGCAGACTTTACAGGATTGAACATTATTGCCAGCGACACGGTTGTCGGTAGTTTGACGCTGCGCTTGAAAGATGTGCCATGGGATCAGGCGCTGGATATTATTTTGCAATCCAAAGGGCTCTCCAAACGGAAAAACGGCAATGTGGTGCTCATTGCGCCAGCGGATGAATTGGCGACAAAGGAAAAGCTTGAGCTTGAAGCCAAGCAGCAAGTTGTTGAGCTAGAGCCATTAAGAACAGAATCTTTTGTTGTGTCATATGCTAAGGCCGCTGATGTCCAAGCGCTATTAACAGGAGATAAGCAAAAAATTCTATCCAAGCGAGGGTCAGCTACGCAAGATCAACGAACAAATACGCTATTCGTACAAGACGTGCCATCACGATTGGAAGAGGTGCGGCGCTTAATTAGTCAGCTTGACGTTCCTGTCAGGCAAGTACTAATTGAGGCAAGGATCGTAATTGCGGATGACAAGTTTAGTCGCCAGCTTGGTGTCCGGTTTGGGTCGGGCGCAGGGATCAATACGAATGGTCGAAATATTGGTATTGGTGCCGATCTTGGCACATCAAACACCATCGCAAAAGGGGGAACTCCTAACGGTAACCTAAACGTTAATTTGCCAGTTGCCGGTGCAGCCGGCTCGTTGGCGTTAACATTCCTCAACCTTGGAAATGGAAACATTGTTAACCTTGAACTCTCCGCTCTCGAAAGTGAGAATAGGGGTAAAGTGGTATCAAGCCCGAGAATAGTGACAGCAGACAAGAAAAAAGCCGTTATTGCTCAAGGCGTCGAAATCCCTTACCTGACTTCCTCACCTAGTGGCGGCACTACCGTTGCATTTAAGCAAGCCATCCTTTCGTTGGACGTCACGCCGCAAATTACACCCGATGATAAAATCATTATGGATTTGGAGGTCAAGAAAGACGCAATAGGACAATTGGTTTCAGTAATTGGCTTAGGCGGTGCTGCAAGCTCTATTCCGTCTATTGACACACGAAAAGTTACAACTCAAATTGTTGTCGATAACGGCGACACGGCCGTCATCGGCGGAATCTACGAGCAAATTACACGTACAGACATAACTAAAGTCCCTGTTTTGGGTGACATCCCGTTTCTAGGCAATTTGTTTAGAACCACAAGCAAGCAGGATGACAAAACGGAACTGCTCATCTTCATTACACCAAGAATCATTAAAGATCAATTAACTGTTCGCTGAGCATCACAATCTGGCTTGAACGAGCGATTGATAAAATAACAATAATTTATTCCACCTTCTCGGGGCGCTGTTGTTAGCGCCCCGTTTTGTTTTCTGACAGGCTGCGGGCATTTCAAGAACATGTCTGCAAGAAGCAATGAAGAAGATCTCTGCCCCGATACTGCAAGGCGCCATATTGGGCAGGCGCTGCGTTACGATGAAATCTGATTACTTCTGCGCAAAAACAACTATTACGGCTCTTGGACGCCGTGCCATTTCTAATGCATTGCGCTAATCTCATGACACCGTGAAATGAACACGCGACACAATATTTTCCTAATCGGTATGCCAGGGGCAGGTAAAAGCACCTTAGGCAAAGCGCTGACGAAGCGTTTAGGATTGACTTTCATCGATGCTGACCAAGAGATCGTGACCCGTACGGGTGTTTCAATTGCAACGATTTTCGAGATTGAAGGCGAGGCAAGCTTTCGAGCGCGCGAAGCTCAACTTATTGCCGATTTAGTTACTCACGAAAGGTTGGTTCTAGCTACCGGCGGTGGCGCCATTTTGTCAGAAGACAGTCGCAGACTGATGCGTGACAACGGTGTCGTTGTGTATTTACGTGCCAGCTTGGAAGACCTCGCGGTACGAACAGCACGCGATACCAAACGCCCACTATTGCAAGGTACTAATCCTGCAGATGCGTTACGGAAATTGTTCCAAATTCGCGAACCGCTTTATAACGAAACCGCGCACATCATTATTGACACAAGGCGCCAGCACGCAACGAAGCTCGCCGAACAAATTGCTGACCAACTTCAACGAGACGGATATTGGTAATCCCCCCAATGGGTTTTTGTTATCAGCGTAATCCTCAATGCCGCCTAAAAATATAGAAACCCACACAAACGGCTAAAATGCCATTATTGAGGGATTAAATACCGATTATCAGCCACCGAAATAATAGGGCACTATTTTCAATGACATCGCTGCCACAAAAATCGTCAAGCGCCCCTAATAGCCCGAGTAGCGCAACACGAACGCTAACGATGGCGCTGGCAGAACGATCCTACCAAATCCACATCGGGACGGGTGTTTTATCAACCGGTGCGCTTGACCGTTTGCTCTCGCCCCACCTCCGCCATTCACGAGTGGTATTAGTCACCAACGAAACACTCTGGCCGTTGTATGGGAAAGCGCTAGTTGAGCACCTTACTGCCGCGCATTTCACCGTGCTCCCGATCATTTTGCCTGACGGCGAATCATTTAAAGACGGTGCTACCCTCAACATCATTTACGATACGTTACTAGAGCATGCCGTCGACCGTAAAACAACTATGTTGGCCCTGGGCGGCGGCGTAATTGGCGATATTGCAGGATATGCCGCCGCAACCTATCAACGCGGCATCCCGTTTGTTCAAATTCCCACAACGCTATTGGCACAAGTCGACTCATCCGTCGGCGGCAAAACCGCGATCAACCACCCGCGCGGAAAAAATATGATCGGCGCGTTTTATCAGCCCCAGCTGGTTTTGGCCGATACCGATACCTTAAAAACTCTGCCTAAACGAGAATACCGCTCAGGCTTGGCAGAGATCATTAAGTACGGGTTGATATTGGACGAGCCATTTTTTACATGGCTTGAAACCAATATCGATGCGCTCCTCAATCGCGACGCCTGTGCACTCGCCTACGCGATCTATCGATCCTGTGAAATCAAAGCGCGAGTGGTTGCGGCGGATGAACGTGAAACCGCCAAAGAAGGTGGCCGGGCATTGCTCAATTTGGGACACACGTTTGGTCATGCCATCGAGACTGCGCTAGGCTACGGCGAGTGGTTGCATGGAGAGGCGGTTGCCTGTGGCATGTTGCTTGCGGTCCAGCTTTCGCAAGAGCGCGGGCATCTCACGCCCGCCGATGTAAGCCGAACCCGGCAACTACTCGAGCGTACGGAATTACCCATATCGATACCGTTTCACCCCAAAAAAATCAACGCAGAAATCATGCTGAAACACATGAGTCGCGACAAAAAAAACGAAGCCGGCGTGATCAAGCTCATTCTGCTCAGATCAATTGGCGAAGCCTATGTCGATTCAACGATCCACGCAGAAACCATCGAAACTTTTTTAAAATCGCAAATGTCGGCTTGAGCATCGCCGTAAGCCTAAGGTGTGATCGTGTGCGCGCTCAATGATGCTGTAGCAGCACAGTCGCTCAACGCCCCATTAAGCAAGGCAAAAAACGCATTAAGCACGGCCTGCCTGCGAGGTCTAGGGCGGTGGCAATGGCGACTATAACTACAGCGCAGCGGGTCCCGTCAAGCGCTTCATAAAGAAAGTCATTTCCTTTGCTGCCTGTTTGTCGCTTTTTTCCAATGCCGCTGCAATCCCGGCGGTATACGCCACGATCGCACTTCCGGTGGTGCCCAATTGCGTTGCTGCCTTGCCGAGCAATTTCCAGGCTGCCGAATAGAGCGGGTCGAGGTGGACGGCGACATCAAGATGCCGGATAAGGTAGTCGAGTACGGCAGCGTGGCCGACATTCTCGACGCCCCGTTGCATCCGTATACGCAAGGCTTGTTGGAGTCTGTCCCGAGCCGCAACGTGCATGGTCAACCGCTCAAACAAATTCCCGGCATGACGCCGTCGTTGCTCTCAATCGGCGCAGGCTGTGGCTTTCGCGATCGATGCAAATACCGCCTAGCTGTTTGCGAGACAATGCCTGAACTGACTTCGCGCGACGCTCATCGACTAGTACGCTGTCCAGATCCTACGGTCAGCTTGGTCAGTTCAGCAAGTTTGGGAAATGGCCTATGAACAATATGTTCGAGCTCAAAAATATTTTAAAGCGCTTCAGCAAACAGCATGACTTTACCTCGAGAGTGACCCGAAGAGGCGCACAGATGCTGGGGTTTGGAATGGTCGACGAAACTGTTCACGCTGTCGATGGCGTAACGATCGGCATCCATCGCGGCGCGGTCGTCGGCTTGGTTGGCGAATCCGGATGTGGGAAGTCAACGCTTGGTCGCATCGTCGTGGGTATTCACCCGCAAAGTGAGGAGGCGCGCTGGTGGAGAGGGCGTGCTGTCGCTTTGATGACATCAGACGAAAACGTGCCATGCAATTGCAAGCGCAAATGATTTTTCAAGACCCATATGCCTCGCTCAATCCGTGCTTTCGCGTTACCGAGATTATTGCCGAAGCGCCGGCGGTTCACGGCATCATCGAGGCCAATGATAAGGCGGACTACGTCGCCGAGCTGATGCAAAAAATCGGCTTGGATGCGAGCTTATCGAAACGCTTTCCACATCAATTTTCTGGAGGGCAGCGCGCACGCATTGGCATCGCCCGTGCCCTGGCTGTGAAGCCCGAATTTTAGTTTGTGATGAGGCCGTTGCCGCACTCGACGTCTCGATCCAAGCGCAAGTGTTGAATTTATTTATTGAGTTGCGGTGCGAATTTAACCTTACGTATTTATTCATCAGCCACGATCTCGGCGTGGTAAGGCATCTGAGTGATCGCGTGGTGATTATGTATCTGGGACGTGTGGTCGAGATGGATGCG
The DNA here is from genome assembly GCA_025360815.1 of Burkholderiales bacterium. Classification (GTDB taxonomy): domain Bacteria; phylum Pseudomonadota; class Gammaproteobacteria; order Burkholderiales; family Usitatibacteraceae; genus UKL13-2. The sequence goes on along the minus strand of JANYBL010000099.1, from coordinate 27,864 downwards.
ACCGATGATATTTTCGCAACTGCCAATCATCCCTATACGCGAGCCCTGCTCGCCGAGGTGCCCCGACTCGATACGCGAAAAAATTTTTGTCGCCATCAAGGGCGAGATACCATCGCCACTGAGTCCACCAAGCGGCTGTCATTTCCATCCGCGTTGTAGTGTCGATCAGCCGATGCTGGTGCTGCGAGAGATTGCGCCCATATGGTTTTCTGCTTGTCATTTGAACGATTTGAAATAACTTTAGCGCCTATTTTTCCGAATTTAACCACACAACTTCGCCCAGCTCTCTCCCCAAGCCACCCATTGGCGAGGGCTCAAATTTGGCGCATCTGGATAGCGCGGCGTTGGTACGAAGTGCAATTCGGAGTGCATCTCGAACGCCCTGCTCACTTGGCAGACGGTGTGGCCACCGTGCAAGACTAAAAGCTTGGGATGGGGGAAGTGGCATAATCACTAATTTCCAACACAACCAATTAAAGCCACCATCATGTCGCAAACCCATTTCACGCCGGTCATCATTACGCCTTCCGCTACTGACCACGATGTTGACATTCCTGTCGTCTTCGACTCGCCCCACAGCGGCACGCATTATCCAGATGATTTCGGTTTTGTGGTTGCGCATTCCACATTGCGGATGGCCGAAGATACGCATGTCGAAAAGCTCTACGTTTCTGCGCCCGCTAGTGGCGCAACGCTGATTGCGGCCAACTTTCCGCGCAGCTATATTGATTGCAACCGCTCGTTGCTCGATATCGATCAAGCGCTATTATCCGAAGCGTGGCCTGGCCCGATCAACACGTCCAAGAAAACCGAAAAAGGCATCGGCTTGGTGTGGCGCAAGCTTGATACGGGCGAAGATATCTATGACCGTAAATTAACCGTAGCCGAAGTGCAAGCCCGCATCGCAGGCTGCTATTCGCCGTATCACAAGGCGGTGCGCGATGCGATTAACAACACGCACAAACACTATGGTGCAGTGTGGCATATCAATTGTCATTCAATGCCCGCGGTTTCAGGCTTAGTCGCCGAAGAAGGTCCAGGCAAGCCGCGCGCGGAGTTCGTGCTGGGTGATCGCGACGGCACAACCTGCTCGCCCGAATTCACCGCGTTCGTTGCGCTTACGCTGCGCGGTTTTGGCTATGAGGTGAAGGTGAATGATCCCTACAAGGGTGTGGAATTAGTGCGTGCCTATTCCGACCCAGCAGAGCATAAACACTCACTGCAAATCGAAGTTAACCGCAAACTTTACATGAACGAAAAGACCCGAGAGCCCAACGAAAACTTCGCCAATTTGCAAAATGACATCACGCGATTAATTACGGCCGTTGGCAAATACGCGAAAGCAAATACGCCTGCGCGCCACGACCATCACGATTGTGAGCACGATCATAGTCATGAACATGGCCACAAGCTTGAACCCAAACACGACCACCGCAATGACCATAAGCACTAAGCAAGTCCCCGCAAAAATTTCAATATCGCCACCAGTCGAACTTGCAGCGCCCGATATTTCTGCGTACAAAACCGGCAACACCGGTATCGATTACATCACCACCTTTGATTCAGGCAGTCCCGGACCGCATGTGATGATAAACGCCGTCACCCACGGCAACGAGATTTGCGGTGTCATCGCGCTAGATCGCTTGTTTAAAATAAATGTCCGCCCGACCCATGGCAAGTTATCCCTCTCGTTTGCGAACGTCGAAGCTTACCTCCGCTTCGATCCCGCCAGCCCGAACACGACACGTTACATAGATGAGGACTTCAATCGAGTGTGGGATGTGGCCACGCTGGAGGGCTCGCGTGAATCGATCGAGCTTGTCCGTGCTCGTAAAATGCGGCCGGTCATTGACCAAGTTGATCTGCTACTCGACATTCATTCCATGCACGATCCTCACGGCCCTGTCATGATTTCAGGCCCGCTTGACAAAGGCATTGCCTTCGCCAAACGCGTTGCTTTACCCACCCATATCGTCGCAGATGCTGGCCACGCGAACGGCACCCGCATGCGTGACTACGGGGGCTTTGGCGATAGGAATAGCCATAAAAACGCATTACTCGTTGAGTGCGGCCAACACTGGGAGCGCGCCGCTGAACACATCGCCTGGCAAACTGTATGGCGATTCCTAAGCCATTGCGGCGTGGTGGACCACGACTTAGCCAACTCACAAATTGACCCCGCGCCACTGCCTGCCCCACAAGTCATTCGCGTCACCGAGGCAGTGGTCGCCAACAACATTGATTTCGTTTTCGTGCGCCACGCGCATGGTCTGGCCGTCATCAAGCAGAAAGGCGACCTCATCGGCTACGATGGCGGAAAGCCGGTGCTGGCACCTTACGATAACTGCGTACTCATCATGCCAACGATGGTGCATGTAAAACCGGGGCTGACGGTGGTACGGTTCGGTAGGATTGAGGAGTAGTTTTATAACGGTATGCAGTCGCTGACGATGCATGAATCGGATGACTGTGTTGTTATGAATACGCTTCTGTATTGGGGATATAGCACCCCCGCGGGTCCGCATCGACCAACTTCTCATAAAACCTTATTGCTGACGCCACTCACAAAACTGAGTAAGAACGACTCTTTGTCTTGCTGCTGCCAGATTAAAAAACACCAGCCAGTAGGAACTTGATCGTTGATTCGCTCAGAGCATCATGTTGGATACCAATGCGGATATTCGTGAAAGCGATAGTCTTGATCTTCAACGAAATAGCAGCGCTTCCCGTTCCCTTGCTTTATCGCCTGTATTGCGTAGATACCATCAATCCCGAGTATTAGCCGCTAGTCCGAGATTTCCCCTACAAACTTATCACGGCGTGTAGCGAGGATTTTTCAGCAAGGTTGAGGGCACATTTTGCTTTCAAACGGCCGCCTATTATTTTGATAAAACGTATCTTGTGGCAATAACTTACCCTCCACCCCCACCCTCATCCACCTTCCCCCCCGGCCGGATCCCTAGCTGCTTCAGCTTTCGATAAAGGTGTGTCCGTTCCAGCCCCACTTTGTCAGCGACGCGAGACATGTTGCCGTCTTCGCGACGGATGTGGTGCAAGAAATATTGATACTCAAATCGTTCACGCGCTTCGCGAAGCGGCAGATCAAAAGGAATGCCGGCAACCGGCGGGTGTGTGTGCAGCTGGTCGAGTCCAAACTCTCTGGCGACACGGCCTACATCGTCGACGGTAATCTCGGTGGTGAGTGCGGTAAGCGCTAATGTTTTGACGGTGTTCTGCAACACCGGCAAATTGCCCGGCCAATCGAGATTGCGCAGCGCGTTTAAGGCGCCGACACTAAAATGGCGGAGCGAGCATTCATTGGATTCGACCATCTGCAACAATATGGTAGACGCTAAATCGGGAATATCTTCAGGATGTTCGCGCAAACTCGGGATGCGCAGGGTGATGCCAGAAAGTTGCGCCAATAATGTCGCATCGAAGGTGCCGCTATCAACTAACGGCATCATCGATTGCGCAGTGGTAGCGACCAAACGCACGTTGAATTTTTCGAGCTTGGCGATGAGCTGCACCAAGCCTTTTTGCTCATTTTTATTGAGGGTTTCAATCTGCCCAATAAACAACACGCCATCACGCGCCTCGGCCAGCGGCGCGAAGGGGTTTAAGGCTAGCCATGCGTGGTCTGGGGGCGCGATCCATGCGGTGTTGCGCTGATGCACCATGCGGGCGATGAGCTCGAATCCGCAGCCCTCCTCGCCGGTCAACAGTAACGGCATTTTCAAGCGACTGATCTGCTCTAGTCGTTGTTTGAGTTCATCAATAATTTTGGCACGGCCCAAGTGATCAAATTGTAGCCCCGGCTTCGGCAATACGCGACCTCCCTGCAACGCCTTGCCGACCGTCGCAATCAATTTGGGCAGGCTGATCGGCTTTTCTAAAAAGTCGCAGGCGCCGATTCGCGTGGCCTCAATCGCCGATTCAATCGTGCCGTGACCCGACATCATCACGACTGGCATGGTGAGCTGACCGGAGGCTGCCCATTCCTTAAGTAGTGAAATGCCATCGGTATCGGGCATCCAAATGTCGAGCAGCACGAGATCAGGCCGCGCTTCGCGACGCATGGCGCGGGCCACCGCGGCATTCTCAGCAACGCGCACGAAATAGCCTTCGTCTTTGAGAATTTCACAGAGTAATTCACGGATGCCGATTTCGTCATCGACAACTAAAATATTATTGGCAGACATGATTTTATTTATCCTGCTTTCATCATACGTTTTACGGCTAAGGTTTGCTCAACGACGACTTCGGGTGTTCACTATCTAATTTCGACTAAGCGGGATTGACTGATAGGTGCCGGTGCTATTTGCGGCGTTACTAAAAACATCTTCGCTTGCTGGCACTGCGTGTTGTGGCAATTCAATCTCAACCCTCGCGCCGGTTGGTTTAATGTTCGTTACGCTGATTGAGCCGTGATGCTCATCAATAATTTTTTTCACAATTGCCAAGCCCAAGCCGGTCCCTTTGGGTTTAGTGGTGACGTAAGGTTCAAAGATTTTCGTTTTAACTTCTTCACTAATGCCCGACCCATTGTCTTCTACTATCAACCTCACAAGCGAAGCCTCGTCAATATCCTTGGTATTCGCCGCCAATTCGGTCCGAATGATGATGCGTGGCGCGTCGGCGCCCGCCGAAGCATCAAGCGCATTTTGTAGCAGGTTATGCAGCACCTGCCGTAGTAATCCGGGATCCGCAGCGATCATCGGCACATCAGCGTTGAGCTGAACATCCAATGTCACCGCCATGGATTCATACATCACAAGCACATCCCGCGCCAACTCATTGAGTGAGAGCATCACAGGCTTCAACCGCGACGAGCGCGAATACAAACTAAAATCATCCACCATGCCCTTGAGCGCCCCCACTTGCGCGACAATGGTGTTGGTGGAGCGCTGCAAAATTTCCTGTTCGGCCGCAGGTAATTTGCCGCTGAGCTTCATCTGCAACCGCTCGGCCGACAACTGAATTGGTGTAAGTGGATTTTTGATTTCATGCGCCAGGCGACGCGCCACTTCGCCCCATGCTGCATCACGCTGCACCTGGATGAGGCTGGTAATATCATCGAAAACAAACACAAAGCCGGAATCAATCGTCGTCGGCAGTTTAGTCGCCCGCACTAGTAGCGTGCGACGCCCTGCGGTGCCTTCATAGACGATTTGTCGCTCCCACGGCTTATCGCGCGGTGTGGCCAGTTGCTTGGTGATTTCATCGATCAAGGGCTGCAACTGTGGCTGGCTTTGACCCCAATCAGGGAGCCTCACACCACGCAAGGCGTGATGGTTAAAACCCAGCATCCGCTCCGCATTGCTGTTAATGGTTTTGACGTACAGCCGCTCGTCGAGTGTCATTACGCCGGACGTTAAGTTTGCCAAAATAGATTCAAGATAAGTGTTGGCATTTTCTAATTCTTGCTGCTTGCGGGCCACCACGTTAGACGCCTCACCGAGCTGGCGCGTCATGGTGTTAAACGATTGCGTGAGCACACCGAATTCATCGCGACTTTTGACCGGATTTAATTTGGAAAAATCACCTCTGGCAATCGCGCGGGTAGATTCAGCCAACGCTGATAAGGGCGCCGATAATTTTTCAGATAAAAAGAAGGAGAGCGCAATTGCTGAAAAGAGCGTAAGCGATAACGCAAGTGTCAAGGTGAGGGAAAAAAGGTTTTTTAAACCATCACGCTGCAACGCGAGCTTGGTGTAATCGTTGCGGCCGCTTTCAACAATTTTTGCATCGGCCACCACGTCGGCAGCCAGTGCGTTGACGATTTGCATCAATCTCGGTGTTGGTTCCAAGACGGTTGCCGGGACATAAACGACGACACGTGCGTAAATGTTGCGATCCGAGAGTGTTTCAATCACTTTAATGGGCGCTTTTCGACCGACCTCGCGCAATTCTTCGATGCTGGGCTTGTCGCCAAAAATTGAAGTGCGGGTAGTGGCAAGGCTGGCACTGGCAAGCGGGCGACCATCGGTCGCGAATAGCGCGATTTCATCAAAGCCATATTGCACCCTGATTTTTCGCATGGCTTCGGCATCTGTCGCTAAAGCTGAATTTTCCTGTGCTTGCAAAACGGCAACGGCTTCTTGGCCCTTGCGAAGCGTCTCCGTCAGCGCAGAATCAAATACGTTTTTACCGAGATTCACCGCACCTTCAAGCGCTTTATCGACGGGTACATCAAACCAAGAATCAATTGAGCGCCCCAAAAACTGCACGGATATGGCGTAAACCAGGCCGCCCGGAATAATCGCCATCATCGCGAACACAGCCATGAGCCTCAGTGCAAGCTTAGAACCAAACACTTGGGAGCGGAGCTTCCGCACTAAGCCATAAATTTGGTAGCCGATCAATGATAAAAGACCAATCGTGAGCGCTAGGCCTAGGCCGAACAGCCAGGGGTAGTGATCGGCAAAAAATTCGTTGTTGCTGCTCGCGCGAAACAGCAAGACAATCAATGCCACGCCGATGGCAATACAAGCGAATATGATGGTGCGGATCATGTGTGCGCCTTTAACTGCATCCTCAACGGCTCCGCACTCATCGCGTGTCACCGCCCACAATTGTCCAGCGTGTCCAGTCGGAGTCAAGACCCCATTCTTTTGAGGCCAACACGTTTAGCTGAAATGGTTTGGGGAGTTGTGCAGTATCAAGCTTGAACCGCACGGCAGCTTCGTACTTTTCGCCAGATTTTAAGCGACCCTTGTCAATCACGTTCCACGATCGGACCCGCGAGAGCAAGCGTCGCACATCGTCAAACGTCGATACGTTTTGCGATAAACCCGAAACCGTAATTCGATATTGATCGGTAAGCGGCGCGAAGGTCACACGTATGTTCCGTCGTTCACGCACCACCACCTGATCAAGCCAATACCAGCGACCGCGACTGACTTCAAAATCAACCGCGAAATAAAGAGAGACCCCTTTGCGCACCGCTTCTTCCATGGCGGGCGTGAGTGTCAGATCAAGCTGGGCATTAAGCTGGTAGCCGTCCTCCGTTGCTTCTAGTTTCGCGGATTGGAAGGCTGCGCCCTCGGCGAACACGAGGTGCGATGTCGAGAGCGATGCGCATAGCAGTAGCCAAGGCAATCCGACGAAACGCATCGCGGCACAAAAGCTATTCAAGAAAACATCGAACAAACCATTAATGCAACCATGAAGTGCGGGCGCTAAAATAGGCCTTGCAACACGCGTCGCTGCAGCCGTGGCCTGCCTCCAGAAGCAGTTCGCGCTCGTCCACCGCATCGTTGTGCTATTGCGGTTTGGTGCGAGTAAGAAGCGCGAAATAGAATCCGTCGTGGTGTTCATCCGGGAGCAGTTGGCCGTCTTTGAAGGTAGGCCATGCGGCATGTTTGGTTTCGGGTGTTTTATGATCATTGCCGCATCCCGGCAAGCGGGAAGTGACGGTCAGCTCTAACTGCTTTGCACTCAGATGCGTCTTTAAAAACGCATCAATGATGTCTTGATTTTCGCTCTTGAACACCGAGCAAGTTACATATAACAATTTACCATCAACACCTAGGCAACTCCATAACGATTCCAACAGTCGTGCCTGCTGTCGGGCAAAGGAGCCAAGATCGGTTTCGCGACGAATCCATTTAATGTCGGGATGCCTGCGTGCCACACCAGAGCCCGAACATGGCACATCGAGCAGAATGCGGTCGAACGGCTTTTTATCCCACCAAGTATCGGGCTCGGCGGCGTTGACGTTTTTAAGTTTGGCTTTGAGCTTTAACCGATCCACATTGTCGGCGACGCGCTTTAGGCGCTGGCGATCGCTATCAATCGCGGTTAGATCGATATCAGCGATTTCCAGCAAATGGCCAGCCTTACCGCCCGGAGCAGCGCAGGCATCCAAAACGCGCATACCGTTTTTCACATCGAGAAATTGTGCCGCCCACTGCGCGCCCTCGTCTTGAACCGAGACCAAGCCGTCACTAAAGCCCGGCAGCTCATGTACCGAGGTCGGCTTGGTTAGCTCTATGGCACCCGCACCGCGATCCACTGCCGCGATACCCACTTTGGCGAGCTTGGCCAAATAATCAGTGGAATTCGTTAGGCGTCGATTAACGCGCAAGCACATCGGTGGATGCTCGCGCGATGACAGCAATCCATCGTGCCATCCATCGGGCTGTTCACGTTTGATACGTTCAATCCACCAGCGAGGAAAGTCATAGATCGCGGTATCGACTTTGAAGCGTTCTCGAGCAAATTTATCGGGTGTTCGCAAGTAATTACGCAGCACCGCGTTGACCAATGATTTGGCGCGTGGAAAGCCAAGCGCCTCAGTGGCCGACACCGCGTGATCAACAATTGCATGGTCGCTCGCTTTTGAAAATTGGAGTTGTGCCAGTGCCACGAGTAGCAAATGCCGCACCGGCGCGTCCGACATGGGCCCCGTGAGTAGCATATCCAGCTGAGCTGTTAGAAGTCCGTAATGACGCAGCGTGTCAAACGAAATGGAGTGGACAGCAGCACGTTCATTGGGTGTGAGTGGTGGCGTGGGCGGCGTGGTGGGCACTGGTTTTAGTGTAATTTGTTCCAACACACGGTCCAAATTTTTGCCGCTGAGCACTTGCCCGACAACGGTTGCGGAGGCGACTTGAATGGGGATCATTTGAATAGACTTCCTAGTTGCATCGGGTTCGTTACGTTTGAGGGCGTGTGGCCGGCCATGCCGCGAAGAAAGTCAGCGATGGTGAGGCGCTTGCCACCGGGTTTTTGTACCACATTCAACGATAGTGCGTCTTGACCGCATTGAACAGTGAGTTGATTTGTCGTGAGCGCAATGACCGTTCCGGGGGGATGGGGCGTCGAGCTTGCGACGACCTCAGCACGCCATATTTTGATCGCTTCCTTGCCGACCCTTGCCTCGACACCGGGAAACGGGTCGAAGGCGCGAATCCGACGCGCTAGCACAGTTGCCGAATCCGACCAATTGATGGATGCCTCGGCTTTCAGAATTTTCTTGGCATAAGTTACACCATTAATGGCCTGCGGCGCAGCAGTGAGATTGGGTAAGTTTGCCAGTGCTTCGACAATACTATCGGCACCAAGTTGAGTGAGTTTCTCAAATAACGTTGCGCTAGTGTCAAAATTCGAAATCGCAATGCGCTTTTCGAGCAGCACGGCGCCCGTATCCAGCCCTGCGTCCATTTGCATAATGGTAATTCCGGTTTCCGAATCGCCTGCTTCAATGGCGCGCTGCACTGGCGCAGCGCCCCGCCAGCGCGGCAGAATGGAACCGTGGATATTGAGGCAACCCAAACGGGGAATATCGAGCACGACTTGCGGCAGCAATAGCCCATAGGCCGCAACCACCATTAAATCAGCATTACAGTCACGGAGCATGGTTTGGGTGGTTACATCCCTCAGCGTCGATGGCTTCTCAAGGCGTAAACCTGACGCACCAGCAACCTGCGCTACGTCGCTTGCTAGAAGCTTCAAGCCTCGCCCGGCGGGCCTATCTGGCTGAGTAAGTACTAACAAAATTTCATGCCCTGCCGACACTAGCGCGGCCAATGCGACTGCGGCAAAATGTGGGGTGCCGGCAAAAATGAGTTTCATACGTGATGTTCAACCCTATGTTCGGCGCTTGTCTTGTTTTGCAGCGCCGCGTCAAACGCGATGGCTTGACGCGGCACGCCGTGCAGCGGCACCCCTTGAAACAACAACGCCGGCAATCAAGCCGGCGCTGGGGCAAAAAATGCGCTTAAAACTTAAATATGTTACTAAGCCCGCGCTGATGAGGCCACGCGGCGGCGGGGCGCAGCCACTTCAGCCTCGCGCTCAATTTCACGCTGGCGCTTGACCAATTTGTTTTTGATTCGATTGGCTTTCAACGGCGATAGATACTCGACAAACACATGGCCGTCGAGATGGTCAACTTCATGCTGGATGCATACCGCCAGCAACCCCGAAGCGTTGATTGTAAAGCGCTGACCATCACGGTCAAGCGCCGTGACCATGACTGTCTCGGCACGCTCAACTTTGTCGTAGAAGCCGGGAACAGATAAACAGCCCTCTTCATTGACGGCGGTGCCTTCTTTTTTGATGATTTCAGGGTTGATGAACACGCGAAGTTGGTTTTTCTCTTCGGAGACATCAATAACCATGATGCGTTTTAACTCGCTAACTTGGGTGGCTGCTAGGCCTACGCCCGGGGCGTCGTACATGGTCTCAGCCATATCATCGACTAGTTTTTTGATCTTGTTATCGATCAATTTGACCGGCTCCGCGACGCGCGTTAGGCGGGGATCGGGGTATGTCACAACATCTAGAATGGCCATAATTGCTTGCGAAATGAATAAATTAAGTGCAGAATCTTCAGAAGTAACTTTAACTTTGAAACAAGTACTAAGAGTATAAGTCTAGTGCAAGTCGTCAAAAGTAGCAAATTTGCCGTGTATTTCTCATGCTCCTACGAGGTGGCTGGAATTTACGCGGTGATGACAGCTTATATTTGAGGGCGCATCGTTTTACCGATGTTTTATCCGTCTTGGTGAGGCTATTTGCGAGTATTAGTGCTCAATAACGCAATGTAAGAAATTGAATCGACAGCGACTCATCCATTTCATGTATTGCCTGTTGACTGCGCTAATAAATCCCACCGCTGTTGAATTCCACTTAAATTACGACATCCCGCAACTTGAAGCGAGACCCGATATGCCCAAACAAACTCGTTCATTCTTCTTAGTCCTTGTGATCTCAGGATTTGTTCCCGGCGCAGCGTTAAATGCTGCAAATGTGTGGGCGCAAGCCGCGCCAAGCGCAGCAACCGAATCAAAAGCGACGGGTGCCAAACCTGCAGAAACCAAGAGAACAGACTCCAAAGTAGCATCAAAAGCTACCCCTGCTGCGTCGATGGCAAGTGCCGAGAAATCGCCCTCCTCTGAAAAAATGGCCGCCGAAGCTGCTGGCGGCGAAAATAAATCAAACAAAGCGCTGGCGCTGGCCGAAAATGCGCCCAATACCTACACCGTGGTCAAGGGCGATACGCTTTGGGATATTTCTGGGAAATTCTTGAAAGAACCTTGGCGCTGGCCAGAGATTTGGAATCTCAACCGCGAGCAAATTAAAGACCCACATTGGATCTATCCTGGTGACGTGATCAACTTAACTTTCGACGCGAACGGAAACCCGCGCTTGTCAATTGGCAACTCTGGTGCCGGCGGTGGGGAAAATGGAACGGTGAGACTTTCCCCCGGAGTCAGGGTTGACAAGCTGGCGCAGGCAATTTACTCGATTCCGGCGCGCGCCATCACGCCATTTTTGTCTCTACCATTGGTGGTGGAGGAGGATGCACTCATTAACGCGCCAAAAGTGATCGCTTCCGATGACAATCGCGTCATCGTTGGTGCTGGCGACAAAATTTACGCGGTGGCGGTTAAACCGGCGCAAGGGACGCGTTATCAGGTTTACCGTCCGGGCAAAACCCTAATCGACCCAACAACCAAAGAAATTTTGGGTTACGAAGTCGGTTATTTGGGTGAGGCCAAAGTGAGCAAATTTGGCGAAAGCACCACGCTCGAAGTGGTCAGGTCCACCCAAGAAATAAATCGCGGTGATCGCCTCACGCCAACCACTGAAATGACTGTTCCTTCATACGTTCCGCATGCTCCAGATACCAATGTTAAAGGCACGGTTATCTCGGTTTTAGGTGGCGTTTCCGAAAGCGCGCAATACTCAGTCGTTGTTGTTAACTTGGGTAAACGTAACGGCTTGGAAATTGGCCACGTTCTGGCAGGTATGCGTGCCGGCCCGGTCGTGAGCACCAAAACGGATGAATTTAGATGGAGCTCACTCATTCCAAGCTTTGTTCATAAATCCAATATTGAGCCTATTCCAGCAACGGTAAAGTTATCAGATGAGCGCAATGGCTTACTGTTTGTTTTCCGGGTGTTCGACAAGGTTTCATACGCCCTCGTTATGAGCAGCAACCGCCCGCTCAAAGTCGGTGACGTGGTACAAACACCATAGCCGCACTGAGTTTGTTTGTTGCGCTGCCTTTTTGTTGCCTTGTTGCCTTGTTGCCTTTTTGCACTTTACCTCCGATCTTAATTTTGCACGACTAGTCCATGCCACTGCCTCCCAGCGGGGCTGAGCCCGCAGCATGGCTCAGCCTTGATCTTATTTCGGGTTTGGGCGGCGAAAAACTTCGCAGCTTACTCATCCAATTCGGCACTCCATCCGCTGTTTTAGCGACCCCTGCTTCGAGGCTCTCGCCAATTGTCGGCGCGAAAGTTGCTGACGCCATTGCCGCCGGTCCCGATCCGAAGAAGCTCGCCGCCGCGCTCAAATGGTTAGAGGGCGAAAACAATCATTTGCTGACCCTAGCCGATCACGATTACCCGCCAGCCCTGCTAGAGATTTCAGATCCGCCGCCGATCCTCTATCTAAAAGGGCAGCGTGCCTTACTGACACGCGCGGGGATTGCCGTCGTGGGTAGCCGCAACGCAACGCCAGTTGGCCTGCAAAACGCGGAAGGCTTCTCGCTTGCGTTGTCCTTGGCAGGACTCACCATTATCTCGGGCATGGCCTTGGGCATTGACGCTAGCGCGCACCGCGGTGGGCTCGATGGCGGCGCTTCGTCCATTGCGGTGGTTGGCACAGGCCTCGATTTGGTTTATCCCGCCCGCAACAAGGCACTTGCCAAAGAATTGGCCGAGAAAGGTTTGATTATTTCGGAGTTTTCACTGGGCACACCAGCATTAGCCAATAATTTCCCACGCCGCAATCGCATTATTAGCGGCCTATCACGCGGCGTATTGGTGGTGGAGGCTGCATTGGCCTCAGGCTCATTGATCACGGCACGTCAAGCTGGCGAGCAAGGGCGAGAGGTGTTTGCAATCCCCGGCACGATTCACTCCCCGTTTTCAAAAGGTTGTCACCAGCTTATTAAGCAGGGCGCCAAGCTGGTCGACGAGGCTAACGATATTTTGGTTGAATTACAATGGCAGCAGTCCAACTGGGCGCCCCCTTCTGACGCAAACTCGAGTCCTGGCGCGGCGCTTGAGGCTGATCCCGATGATGGCGTTGGTACTGATGTCAACGATCCGATCCTTACGGCGATGGGCTACGATGCGGTTTCAATTGATGCCTTGATGGAGCGGGTGGCATTGCCTGCCGAGCAAGTTATGGCGCGAATGTCCGAGCTAGAAATCAACGGCATCATTGCCTCTCTTCCGGGCGGGCGGTACCAACGTCTTTCTTGAAGCGGCACCCTAGTTGCCTAACCGTTGTCTTTCGGCAACCGAAATATAAAAACCAAAACAGACAATAGTCGCGTCTAGCACCGCTTTTTGACGTTATTGTCATAATGAGGTAACCATCGCGACACATGATTTTTCTATTGAAGCTTGTAAAAACAAGGCAATCCTGCCTATTATTTGGCCTCATTTGCGGTCGAACACACTTCCGGCCGCTCATTGCTGAGCGACGAAACCGGTATTGAACGCCATTATTTTAATCACCCGAAAACGAAACCCGCCGTGACCAAACGCCTCATCATTGCCGAAAAACCCTCCGTTGCCAACGACATTGCAAAGGCGTTGGGCGGCTTTACCAAAAAAGACGATTTCCTCGAAAGCGAAGATTTTGTACTGTCATCCGCCGTCGGCCATTTGGTTGAAATTGCGATGCCCGAAGAAGAAGAAGTCAAACGCGGCAAATGGACATTCGCACATTTGCCGGCAATTCCGACGCAGTTTGCATTGCGCCCAATTGAAAAAACCGAGCCGCGTCTAAAATTATTGTTAAAGCTGATCAAACGTAAAGATGTATCCGGCCTTATTAACGCTTGCGACGCCGGGCGTGAAGGTGAATTAATTTTCCGCTACATCGCCCAATATGCAAAATCAAAACATCCGATCCAGCGTTTGTGGTTGCAATCGATGACGCAAGGCGCAATCAAGGACGGCTTTAAGAATTTAGCCGAGGGCGAATCATACGAACCGTTGGCCGACGCGGCCGTATGCCGCTCTGAATCTGATTGGTTAGTCGGCATCAACGGCACCCGTGCCATGACCGCGTTTAACTCCAAATCTGGTGGTTTCCAACTGACGACGGTTGGTCGCGTGCAAACCCCAACACTCGCGATTTTGGTCGATCGTGAAGCTAAAATTAAGGCATTTAAATCACGCGACTATTGGGAAGTGGTCGGCAATTTTTCCGCATCCGGTGGTGATTATGCAGGCCGCTGGTTTGATGAAAAATTCAAAAAGTCAGAAGATGATGAAGCCTTAAGGCCGGAGCGCATCTGGGACGAAAAAACCGCCCGTGCGCTCGTCACCAAATGCATGGGCAAAATCGGCATTGTCGAAGAAGAGTCGAAGCCAACCACGCAAGCGCCGCCAATGCTGTTTGATTTAACCTCGCTCCAACGCGAAGCCAACTCACGCTTCGGTTTCAGCGCTAAAACCACGCTGGGCTTGGCGCAAGCACTGTATGAAAAGCATAAAGTGCTCACCTACCCAAGAACGGATGCCCGTGCGCTACCGGAGGATTACATTCCGACCGTGAATGAAACATTGAAGATGTTGAAAGAGGGTCCCTACAACTCGTTTGCGAAAAAAATTCTCGACGAAAAATGGGTGAAGCCAAACAAACGAATTTTCGACAATTCTAAAATTTCCGATCACTTTGCGATTATCCCGACCACCCAAGAGCCCAAAACGCTGAACGAAATTGAAGCGAAGCTGTATGACTTCGTGGTGAAGCGGTTCTTAGCGGTGTTCCATCCAAGTGCGGAGTTTATGCAGACCACGCGCATCACGCGGGTTGAAAGCGAACCGTTCAAATCCGAAGGCAAAGTGCTTGTCAATGCCGGTTGGTTGGCGGTTTATGGCCGTGAGATCGATGATGAAAACGCGACCAGCAATCTCTCGGCCGTGAAAGCGGGTGAGCAGGTGAAGGCAGAAACGGTCGAATCCAAACCGCTCGCCACCAAGCCGCCTGCGCGATTATCCGAGGCAACATTGCTGTCCGCCATGGAAGGCGCCGGCAAACTCATTGACGACGATGAACTCCGTGCCGCGATGAAAGAAAAAGGACTCGGCACCCCCGCGACCCGCGCGGCAACTATCGAAGGCTTGCTCTACGAGAAATATATTTTGCGCGAAGGCCGCGAATTGATCCCGACGGCTAAGGCGTTTTCGCTCATGACCTTGCTGCACGGCTTGGGCGTGCCAGAACTGTTCTCGCCTGAAATGACCGCCGAATGGGAATACAAGCTTTCGCAAATGCAGCAGGGCAAATTCTCGCGCAAGAAATTCATGACGGAAGTGGTGGAGATGACGCACCACATTGTCGGCCAGGCGAAGAACTTTGAAGCCGACACCATACCCGGCGATTTCGGCCAGTTGAAGGTCCCCTGTCCGAAATGCGGTGGCGAGATTCATGAAAACTACAAAAAATTCCAATGTCAGTCATGCGACTTTGGTTTTTGGAAAATTTTAGCCGGCCGTCAAATCGAAATGCACGAGGCGGAAATTTTGATCGAGAAACGCGACGTCGGCCCACTGGATGGCTTTAGAAGCCGCTTGGGGCGCGCGTTTTCAGCCAATCTTATTCTTAACAAAGAAAATGCGATCGAGTTTTCATGGGGCGACAAAGACGGTGAAGATGGCGAGCCGCCCGATTTCACGGGTCAGGAATCGCTGGGCGAATGTCCGAAATGTAAGTCACGCGTTTTTGAAATGCCAAATGCCTATAGCTGCGAAAAAGCGGTCGGCTCGGCCAAAACCTGTGATTTCCGCTCAGGCCGGGTGATTTTGAAGCGCCCGATTGAGCGCGAGCAAATGATAAAGTTGTTGGCCGAAGGCAAAACAGATTTGCTGACTAACTTTATATCCAAAAAGGGTCGTCCGTTCTCGGCATATCTGGTGCGCCAGCCGGATGGTAAAACCAGCTTTGAATTTGAAGCGCGCGAACCCAAGGCGGGCGGCGCAGGTGGCAAAGGCGCCCGCGCTGCTGCCAGCGGCCCCGCAGGTGCCCTACGCATCCTCGGTAAGCACCCAGTTGACGATCAGGTCATCTCGGTTTATTCGGGGCGCTACGGGCCTTACGTGAAGCACGGTTCGACGAACGCGACTATCCCCGACAAAGACAAAGCGGATTCAATTACCTTGGATGAGGCGGTTGCTCTCATTGAGGAAAAATCGGGCGGTGTGGTGGCAAAAAAGCCAAAAGCGTCTAAAGCGTCTAAAGC
Organism: Burkholderiales bacterium; assembly: GCA_025360815.1. Taxonomy (GTDB): domain Bacteria; phylum Pseudomonadota; class Gammaproteobacteria; order Burkholderiales; family Usitatibacteraceae; genus UKL13-2. The sequence goes on along the minus strand of JANYBL010000099.1, from coordinate 11,645 downwards.
GGCCAAAACAACCAAGAAAGCGCCGAAACTAGCCAGCATTATTATTGCTGGCGATGAAGATACTGCGCCCAGATCGGGCGTTAAAAAAGTGGCAAAGAAACCTGCCGCCAAAAAACCAGCGGCTAAGAAGCCGGCGGCGAAAAAACCCGTTGCGAAAAAGCCGGCCACGAAAAAGCCAACATCCAAAACTTAATTGCCTCGTTTTGGGGCGCAATGCCGCTCCGCAGCATTGCGCCAAACAGCAGCAACCGGCGCCAACTGTCAATGCAGCCCTGCCGAAAAAATCACCCCGGCGAAACTGGAACAGTTTTTGCTCATCATTTGTCACAGCTGAGCCATTTATCATGGTTAACATGACCGTGCCCTACCGCACAGACACTGAAACCGAAATTTGCCAAGCTAAGTAACGAGGCGTAGTGTCATCGTTGGGCTAGCGTTGTCGCAAAGCGGCGACAAACAACGGCCAGTACGCAGCGCGCCGTTGTTGCTTAAGTGGGTGGGAAATTTTTCAACAGCACGGAGGAAATGTGAAAGTCGGACTGAAATTACAGCAATGTCGGGCGACCGAATATCGCTTTGTCAGAGACGTCTTATTTTCAATGGCAATTTTCGTCTCGGCATTCGCCATGGCTGAGGGCGAAAAGTCAATCCCATCGCTGAGCAGTTCAAAGAGCATTGTCTCGACCGCATCGTCCATGCCGAGTGCATTTTCATCACGCTCGATTTTGTCGGCAGGTAGCAAGCAATCCAGCGTCATCCGGTACGATGCGGAAGATTTTTCCTACATCACCTCGCCCACCTCAACCGACAATTTGGCCGCGCTACCCAACGCTTGCAAAAAGGATTCGACCACCATTTGCTACGATTACCGAAGCGGTCGCATGGTGATCGTCAAAACCCGTGATCTGCTGCCCGAAATCACCGGCCTAAAAGCCGAAGGTATTTCGCTAAAGCGGGATAAGGTTGCGGTGCGGTATAGTTTTTGAGAGTGGGCATCTTCATTGCGTCAACCGAAGGTAATTGCTGCGCTTATAATTTGATGCGCTTTACCCCTTGAACCGTATCAATTGCAACTTCGTCAGCTTCGCCGTTTTTATAAATAAAACTAAAACCAGATTTAAGCCAGAGTTGGTGAGATACAGTTTTTTGTAAAGGCGCTTGGTTGATACCAAGTTGTTTCCCTGTCACGATGCGGTAGTCGCTGTGATGATAAATCTCCACCAACGCGGTGTCGTGGTAGTACCAGTAATCTACAAAGACAAAATATTCGCAGTCATTAGAGACTTGGCCGCCGCTGTATCCGTTATGACGATAGTTCGAATCCCATAGAATCTTTGGTGTTGTAACGCCATCAGTTCCCGTCAGTTCTTTTGAAACGACAAGTTTGTATTGCCATTTCGACGGTGTGTCGTCAGCGTTCTTGTCCGATATTTCAATCTTCGCTGAACATAAGCCATTTGAAGATTTAACCGCGAATGTTTCCCATTGCGGCGGCGCATCTGCGCTTACGCAAGTTGAAACGATCAAGCCGGTGAGCAAAGCGAAAAGAAACTTCATATTTATCAGCAGGGTATCTTAGAAGACCTCGTTGCGCTCAATAATTCCCCCTGCACACACCATGAAGAGCCCCGCCAGCGCTTGAGTTTGGCCGATTTTCATTCTAAAAATAGTTAAATTTCATTGTCCGGCCGGCGGCTGCCAAAGCTCGATCCGATTACCTTCCGGGTCCATTACCCAGCCGAATTTTCCGTATTCGGATTCGTCCACTTTAGCATCTACATCGCAACCTTCAGCGCGAAGCAAAGCCAGGACGGCGTGCAAATCATCAACGCGATAATTCACCATGAACGCCGCGGCGCTAGGCGCGAAATAGGTGTTGGTGTTTTCAAAAATACTAAAAACGGTGGTGCCGTTGCCCGTCGGGTTTTGTTCATCGCGCCAAGAAAACGATGTGCCGCCCCATTCCGAAATATCAATGCCCAAGTGTTTGCGATACCATTCGCGTAACGTTTCAGCGTTCTGCGCTTTAAAAAAAATCCCGCCGATTCCTGTGACGCGTTTCATGTCGCCTCCCCCAATACGGTTCAATCGCACTTTTGAATCAGTAATGCCTTGAAGAATGGCTTTAGGAGCGGCTTTCCAAGGCGTTCGCAAATTATTTTGCGGGCTGCCGATTCATAATCACCAACGCAATCCCGCCCAAAATCGCCACCGATGCAACCACCAAACCCAGCGTAATTGCTTCATCTAAAAACACTATCCCACCCACTGCTGCGATCACTGGCACGCTGAGCTGCACCGTGGCTGCGTTGGTCGCCCTCAATCGCGGCAATGACGTGTACCAAACTGCATAGCCTAAACCGGAGGCAAGTGTACCCGATACAACTGCTGCCCAAGCGCCCATGCTATCCCATGTTGGGCTTTGCAATATCATTTTCCCAGTGCTCTGCAATCCGCTCTGCAAAGTGAAGGAACCGATGGCGTGCAATAACAAAAATAGCAAGAGCGCCATCGGCACGGCCCGCAAAAAATTTCCAGCGGTAACGTCAATCGGATCGCCAACGCGCCTCCGGCCTTTGAGCGAATAAATACCCCACGCCACGCCTGCACTGACCATCAATACGACGCCCAAAAACGATGGTGCGCCGTGCGCAACAGCAGTGTCGGTCGAGCCCCGCGGCAGCGCTAAGCTCGCTAACCCGCCAAGCGCGCAGAGCAGTCCCAACCATTGCCGAGGCCGCAAGCGCTCGCCTAGCGTTAACCCCACGCCGATCATCGTCGCCTGCACGGCGCCAAACAGCAGCAGCGCACCCGAGGCGGCGGGCAAGCTCACGTAAGCGGCAGAGAACGCGGCAGCGTAAACAAATAATGCAAACGCAGCTGCCCAGCTGCCGGCAAGGGGTTGCGGGCTACTCTGGTAGTCAAGTACGGCGGCACTTTTTTCACGATTTTTGGCGCAACGGATGCGAACGATCAGCCACAACACCATTGCGCCGGAGACAATACGAATCAGCGTAAAGCTCGCCCAATCGATGGCCGTGCTTGTTAGCGCAAACCGACACAACAACGAATTGCCTGCGAAGGCGATCATCGCCGAGAGTGTCAGCAGCAGTAGCTGATTCATTATTGGCCGGGCCAGCCGTCGGCAAAAGGGTGGACCGAAAGGGTTGCCCAAAACCGACATTCGTTACTGCGAGTGCGCAGATCGACAGATTCAAGCGACGAGGGTTTGCCGCAACTTTTGTTGTTGGAGTGCAGTTTTGACATGGGAGAAGTCTAATATAAAACCTACCCCGCGCCATGTCGTGGTCGTTGGATGTTCGCTTTACGTAATCGCAAATCAATTCATTAATGGCCAAAAATGGTCAATAAAAAAGGCGCTCATCAGAGCGCCTTTTTTAGTGCAGGGAAACAATCGCTTAGTGATTGTAAGCCGACTCACCGTGCGAAGTGATATCCAAACCTTCGCGCTCTTCTTCTTCTGGTACCCGTAAACCAACAACCATTTTCACGATAAAGAGCGAAACAGCTGCGACGGTAGCAGACCAGACCACGGTCACACCAACTGCTTTAGCCTGCACAATCACCTGCGCCATGATGGTCTCAAAGCCCGGCTTCATTTCGAACCAGTTGTTCGGGAAGCCCGGGCCACCCAAGTCTGGTGAATTGAATACACCGGTCAGCAATGCACCCAAAATACCGCCAAGAGCATGCACGCCGAACACATCCAATGTGTCATCGGTCTTGAGCATTTTCTTGAGTCCAGTCACGCCCCACAAGCACACTACGCCAGCTAAGCCGCCAATCGCCATTGCACCCATGATGCCGACGTTACCGGCAGCTGGTGTAATCGCCACCAATCCAGCGACTGCACCTGAAGCCGCGCCAAGCATCGACGGTTTACCACGCAAGAGCCATTCAGCGGTAATCCAAGTGAGTACAGCACAAGCCGTTGCCAAGAACGTGTTCATAAAGGCAAGAACCGCGCTGTTGTTGGCTTCCAAAGCAGAGCCGGCATTGAAACCAAACCAGCCAAACCATAATAATGATGCACCGATCATGGTCATGGTGAGGTTGTGCGGCGTCATCGATTCCTTGCCGAATCCAATACGCTTGCCTAAGAAGTATGCAGCGACTAAACCAGCGACACCGGCGTTGATGTGTACGACTGTTCCGCCGGCAAAATCAAGTGCGCCCCATTGCCACAGCAGGCCAGCTTTAGCGTTTTCGATGTCTACCGATGCAGCCGTTGTGTAAGCATCAGGACCAGACCAAAACCACACCATGTGAGCGACCGGAATGTAGCTAAACGTGAACCACAGCGCCATAAATAAAATCACTGCGCCAAATTTCATTCGCTCGGCAACAGAGCCCAAGATCAAACAGCAAGTGATAGCAGCAAACGTCGCTTGGTACGCCGCATAAAGCATTTCAGGAAGTACGACGCCCTTGCTGAAGGTCGCGGCGGTAGTGAAATCACCTTTGACTAAATCAGCCATGCCTTTAAAGAACATGCGTCCCGAGCCGCCGAAGAACGGGCTCGTCGCCCCGCTACCCTCGGTGAAGGTGAAGCTATAGCCGTAGATCACCCACAGCACTGTGATCAGCGAGAACGTAACGAAGACCTGCATTAATACCGAGAGCATGTTTTTTGAACGCACCAAGCCACCGTAGAACAGCGCCAACGCAGGCACGCTCATCAACAACACCAAGGCCGTACAAGTCAGCATCCATGCCACATCGCCTTTGTTGGGGACGGGCGGCGGCGGCGTTGCGGCGGCAGGCGCAGCAGCGGGAGCCGGTGCTTTCGCGTCGGTTGCAGCGGGCGCGGCAACAGCAGGTGCAGCGTCTGGGGCCGCAGCTTTCGCATCAGCAGGCGCAGCGGAGGCAGGAGCAGAGGCAGGCGTTTGCGCATGCGCGATTGCGCCAAAGGCAAAAGCGCTGCTAACAGCCAGCAGCGAGATTACTTTTTTGATTGATTTCATGTTGTCAGTGCCCCCAATTAAAGCGCATCCGCGCCGGTTTCACCGGTACGGATACGAACGACTTGTTCCAAATTGAACACAAAGATTTTCCCGTCGCCAATCTTGCCGGTGTTAGCCGACTTTTCGACTGCTTCAATCACTTGTTCGAGCAAATCATCCTTAACAGCCGCTTCGATTTTTACCTTTGGCAAAAAATCGACCACGTATTCCGCACCTCGATAGAGTTCGGTGTGACCTTTTTGTCGTCCAAAACCTTTGACTTCCGTAACCGTGATGCCCTGCACGCCGATGGCGGAGAGGGCTTCACGGACTTCGTCAAGCTTGAACGGCTTGATGATGGCGGTGACCAATTTCATTTGTTTGCTCCCTTGAGTGATGGATTGCGATGCAACGGTAGATCGTTAGAACGTTTTGGAGACGAAAGCAACCAAACGGTTTTTACTCCAGTCACGGCCCTTAAACGTATAGTTCGCTTCTTTAGCGTTGGTGCCTTTATAGTAGCCGCCGATGTTCCAGCCATCGCCTAAATCGTAAGTCGGACCGAATTTATAGACAACATACGTGAGCTCTTTGTCGTTGTTAAAGCCTAAGTAGCTACCTTTATATTTTTGCTGCGCAACTTGACCGGTGAGTGTCAATTTAGGCATGATTTCCTGCGCATAATTTAGCTCGAAGAATGTGGTGCCTTTTGATTTTGCGAAACCGAATGTATCGCCGGTTGAGTACGAATACTTAGCGTTAAATAAGCCGTATGACGCACCAATATAAACTTCGTCGGTATTCGGCTTAGGAAATCCAGGCAACCCTTTCGCGCCCGGATATTCATAATGCAAATATCCAACATCAAGGGTTACATCTTTGACGACCTCGAATTTGTAGCCGCCAAACAAATCGATCTCGACGGATGAGGATTTGTCGAACAAGCCGAGATCTTTTTGGTCTTTCAACCAACTGATATTTGAAATAAACGTACCCAAATAAAATCCACTTGAATGCGCATAGTCAAAGTTAAACTGAACGGCTGGCTTTTCTGAAGTCTGCGAAATACCGCGATACTCATATTCGCTAAACAATGAAATTTTTGGTGTGAAAGTGTGCTCCGGTGTCGGCGCGGCGGCCGGAGTTGGCGTCGTCTGCGCGAAAACGCTAAGCGCAGATAATGTAAACGCGGTCAGTCCAGCGAGTGCAAAGGTGTTTGTACGATTTTTCATCGTTGTGCCCTTACTAGTTAGTGGAGTTGTGTGAGTGGAGGCGAGCATAAAACTGTAATAAGTTCGTCATGTCATCAACTACTAGCAGATAGCGTGCCACCGAACAATCACCCATAACCTATTGTTTTATAAATGAAAAATAATTTGATATTCACATTTTGCACCAAAATAAACACCGCAACTCCGCCTACGCACCGCTTTGGAGCGCGGGGAATCTCCTTTTTCAGCATTTAGCGATGCCGCGTTCTAAGGCTGCGGCTACAATAGAAAATTAATTGATTAAAATTACCCAATATGTCCGAATCAAACTCAACCGGGTCAACCCTCATCGATAAACTCAGCCGAGCAGTGGGCGGTGCATTGAATGCAGCCGCCTCGCGCGCAGATGGACTCATGCAGCAGTCCCCTGTAGCTGATTTAGAAAAAAATGTCCGCCAACATTTGGTGGCGCAATTGGCCAAACAAGGCTTGGTGATGCGCGAAGATTACGATATTCAAGTCGCACTGCTCGCCAAAACCCGCGCTAAATTGCAGGAACTGGAAGCCAAGATCGCCGCGCTCGACGCGAACAATACCGCGACAACAGCGAAGCCCCAATAATGTCGCTCGCCGTGTTGTACAGCCGTTCGCTCGACGGCATGACTGCCCCATTGGTCACCGTCGAAGTCCACCTCGCCAATGGCCTGCCGGCGTTCACCATCGTCGGCTTGCCGGAAATGGAAGTGAAGGAAAGCAAAGATCGCGTCCGGGCCGCGTTGCTCAACGCACGATTCGAGTTCCCGGCCCGGCGCATCACCGTCAATTTAGCGCCTGCTGATTTGCCCAAAGAAAGCGGCCGATTCGATCTGCCCATCGCGCTCGGCATCTTGGTCGCGAGTGGGCAAATCCCCGGTGATAAATTAAAAGATTATGAATTCGCCGGCGAGCTGGCGCTGACCGGTGAGCTGCGTAAAATTCGTGGTGCCTTGGCGATGACTTACAAAGCGCACCGCGACGGTCGCGCGTTTTTGCTCCCGGTTCCGTCCGCCGAGGAGGCGGCGTTGGTCAAAGACGCGACAGTGTTGGCCGCGAAAAATTTGCTGCAAGTCTGTGCCCATCTGGCTGGCCGCGAGACCATAAAGCCCTTCGAGAGCCGCGCCCCTGCTAGTGTTTCTCATTATCCGGATATGAGCGAAGTCAAAGGCCAAAGCCATGCCAAACGCGCGCTCGAAGTCGCCGCCGCAGGTCGGCACAGCTTGCTAATGATGGGACCACCGGGCACCGGTAAGACAATGTTGGCATCACGCTTCCCCGGCATCTTGCCGTCGATGACCGATGAAGAAGCGCTGGAATCCGCTGCGGTGCAAAGCTTGGCAACCGGTGGCTTTAAAACCGAGAATTGGAAGAAACGCAATTTCCGAAATCCACACCACACCGCGAGCGCTGTGGCCTTAGTCGGTGGCGGCGGTAACCCAAAGCCTGGTGAGATTTCACTTGCGCACAAAGGGGTTTTATTTTTGGATGAGTTGCCAGAGTTTGATCGCGGCGTGTTGGAAGTACTGCGCGAACCACTGGAGTCGGGCCGCATTACCATTTCGCGCGCGGCACGCCAAGCCGATTTCCCGGCCGAATTTCAATTGATCGCCGCGATGAACCCTTGCCCTTGTGGCTATTTGGGGCATTACACCAATAAGTGTCGCTGCACGCCGGATCAAATTGGGCGATATCGGGGTAAGATTTCTGGACCATTGTTAGACCGGATTGATTTGCAGATCGAAGTCCCGGCCGTGCCGCAATTAGAGTTGGTGAAGGCGGCAAAAGGTGAACCTACTGCGGCGATTGTCGAGCGGGTTGAACGTGCGTACCAAGTACAATTGAAACGCCAAGGCAAACCGAACGCCAAGCTTGAACCCGCCGATATTGATGTGCTGTGCGTCCCGAACGAAGCTGGTGAGGCGCTATTAAAAACCGCAATTCAACGATTGGGACTTTCAGCACGGGCTTATCATCGTGTGTTGAAAGTGGCGCGGACGATAGCCGATTTGGCCGGTGCTGAAAAAATCGAAACGGCGCATATTGCTGAAGCGATTCAATATCGACGGATGGACAAATCGGCATCGTGACGGCATTCATTTTAAAAGCCGTAGGCCTGCCGTGTTGCGACGTTTTCGACGGAGAAACCCTAAGGTGTTCCCCGGAGACGGCAATATTTCAATATTTGATACACCGCCAGCAAGACTGATTCTGAAATGACTGCTTCAAACCAAACCAACCACGCCCACCATGATTCCCCGCGCTGGGTGCTAGCGCTACTGCTGGCAGCACTCGCCATGTTAGGTCCGTTCGCCATTGACACCTACATCCCCGCCTTCACCGGCATGGGGCGTGATTTGGGGGCGAGTACGCTGCAAATGCAGCAAACTCTTTCGCTCTACTTGGCGGCGTTTGCGTTCATGTTTTTATTCCACGGCGCATTGTCCGACAGCTTTGGCCGCAAGCCGATTATCGTCGTCGGCCTTATTGGTTTTTTGATCGGCTCAATCGGCTGCGCGCTCTCGCCCAACATTAGCACGCTGCTGATTTTCCGCGTCATTCAAGGGTTGTCTGTCGGTGCAGGCATGGTGGTAGGCCGCGCGATGATCCGCGATTTGTTCAATGAAACCGATGCGCAAAAATTGATGGCGATGGTCACACTCTGGTTTGGCATCGCGCCTGCGATTGCGCCGATTATCGGCGGGCATTTGTATGTGTGGTTTGGCTGGCATGCGATTTTCTGGTTTTTGGCGATCATCACCACGGCGCTGATTATCGTGATTGTCTTTTCCATCCATGAAACCCTGCCGGAAGAAAAACGCCACGCTTTCCATCCCCGCCCGCTGTTCGCTGGCTATCGCGAGGTCAGCGCCAATGTGCCGTTTTTATTGCTATCACTTGCCGTCGGCTTTAATTTCAACGCGTTTTTTTTGTATTTCATGTCCGCACCTGTCTACGTGACGGAATCGCTTAAGCTCGGCCCGCAACAATTCGCGTGGCTTTTTATTCCCGGTATCGGGGGCATTATGCTCGGCGCTTTTTTATCCGGTCGGGTTGCAGGCAAAATGCCATTTGCCAAAACAGTATCGGTCGCCTACCGATTCATGATTATCGCGGCAGTAGCGAACTTAATCTACGCATTCACCTTCGAGCCATCGGTACCGTGGGCCATCATCCCGTTATTTTTCTACGCGATCGGCAGCTCGATGGCAATGCCTTCACTGTCGCTGATCGTACTCGACATGTTCCCGACACGGCGCGGCATGGCGGCATCATTGCAGGGTTTTGTGTCGGGAATAACGAATGCGCTAACGGCTGGCGTGCTCTCGCCCGCGGTATCGCATTCACCGAAGCTATTGGCGATTGCGATGATTTCGTTGATGTTGATGGGGTTGGGATGTTGGGTTGGTTATCGTAGGTTGCAAAAGCGCTAGTGAATAAAATGCGCTTCAAACACCAAGTCGATTTCTGAGCAGCAAAAGGCAAAACATGCTCTTGCGGATATTCTTAATTCACAATCTCCGAAAAACGAAGGAAATTATCAGGACTCGACCTCGCTCTTGCGAACCGTCGTGGATTTGGTTCTAGCACTCGCAATCGCTGCAAAGCGCTGGCGGATCGTGGATTTCCAGAGCCCTCCGCATGCGATATTGCCTTTTGACGCCGTCTGACTATTGCACTGACGCGGCTCGTTCCAATAGCGCTTGTGATAACCGTAAAACGACCGCTAGCCGAAACTGAATTTTATGAGGGCAATTTGGTTATTGCCCCACGAGAAGTCGGAATGAACAAAGCGTTATCCGAGTCACCCTTGGCCGCGCGACGTGATAGTTGCTCTTCGGCGCTCGCAAGTGCTAATTCCATCGTTGAAATTATTGTTCTAGCGGTAACAAATTCTTGCTCAAGAAGACAACCCTAAACCCGAGCGCTGGCGCGGCGTTTGAGCCAATTTGCTCCTAAACAATATTACTTCCGTATCAACCGCACCTGATTCCGGAACAAGTAATCTTTATCTGCTGCCCCGACCGGTTTTACTTCTTTTAGCGCTACTAGTTCATTGCCATTGAGCGTCTGCGTGACGCGAATTTCGGCTGCTTTTTCGTTGTCGGTGCCGTTTTGTTGATAAACAATTGTCCAATGGCTTGCGTCTTTGTAGGCCGACACTTTCGCATCGTCCGTCGACACATCCACCGCACGGCCTTTGCGGAAAACGGCATTGGTCACTTTGCTGGCCGTTTTATCGAAAAGGCTCACCGTCGTGATGTAAACCAAGCCGGTTTTGGGGCCATCATCAAATGTCGAGACACGGCTGATGGTCGCGTTGTCCTTGCCGATATCAATCTGAGCAGTCATCGGCAATTCGAATTTGTTTCCCGACTGATAATCCCGATACTCCAACGCACCACCCCAACTGCCTTTCAAGCCTAGCTCTAGTTTGTCCGCCGTTGGTAATGCGTTGGCAACCTCTGGCGCTTTTTTGGCGGGGGCAGCTTTTGAATCTTGGGCGCGGGTCGTGTTTGCCGCGCACAGCAAGGCCACGGCGACGGCGCTTGCGGTAATTTGCGTAAAGATGAATTGAATGCGCTGCATTTTCATATTGGCTTCTGTCGTGAGTGAAAAAATAACTTGCGGTAAGAATAGTAGCAAACACACACATTTTGACAACAAAGTTCACCTGACTCCAGTCGCCATTGGCGAAATGATTGATACTGTGGCAGTTGCTTGCTTTCCTTTTCCTTGGAGTTGCCATGAATACTGCTAATCGTATCGCCAAACCAACCGTAGTTGCCACACTCTGTCTTGCCGCGATGCTGCTCGTCAGTGCGGGTTGTGCGGTTTTGCCTGCTGCGACGCCTGTGCCCTCCGGACAGTCAGCGCCTCCCGCCTCCCCCGCCGCCGGCGTAACCACGACATCTTCAAGCGCATTGGTTCTCGATAAAACCACGCTTGCGCAGGTGGCGGAGCGCTACAAAACGCCGAGTCAAATATTGGATCGAACGTTTCACGGCAAGGCGGTTCGGATCGTCCAGTATCGACAGGCCTCTGAGCCAAACATCACGCTCTCGAAGGCAGAAATTTTAGCGTCGCCTACCGCGACCTTTTTCTTTGCGGATGATATTTTGGTCGGCCAAAACGCGGAGTCATCTTGGGTTAATGACGCAACGTCCTTCGATTTGGCCTATGTACGCGGCTTGAAAGTCGGTAAATCGACCGGGGCAGAAATCATCAACAAGCTCGGCGTGCCCTCGGGCACTTACCGCTATCCGCTCATTGCTTGGCCAGGCTTCGAGGCGCTTGTTTACCCACATATTGAAGCGACCAAAACCGACAAAGAAATTGCCTACAACCGCCGCGAGGTCATGATGATGTTTGATCAGGCAGGCGTGCTGCGCGATGTAACGTTTGTGCCGCACGATAATTCAATGCCGCAGTGATC